>NZ_JBEZZJ010000046.1:0-47645 GCF_040639095.1 Micromonospora sp. NPDC023966
CGTCCTGTTCGCCATGCTCCGCGACAAGAACCCCTACCAACCCCGCCCCACAGCACCGATCGCCGCTTGACGAAACCCATAGGGACACCCCCCCTTGAGACCGGACACCCGCCCGCAGGACCCCACACCTCGCGAGCGGGGGTGCGGACGCCGGCGGAGCTGAGCCGAGGTTTCCGCCGCACCTTCCTCGCCCCGGACGTCCGCGTAGCGCGAGCCGGGCGCCAGCTCGGCGAGGTGAGGGTGTCAGGCGGGCCCGGATGCGCCCACCTCGCCGAGCTGGCGTGGAGGCGCCGCTCGCGCGAGGACCCAACCACGGCCCGCGCGAACTTGCACCCCCCGCAGGCCGGGCGTCAACGCCCCGCGGAGCCGAGCCCGCCGCCTCCGCCCGCCTCCCTCACCGCCAGCCGACCCCCGCACCCCACCCCGCCCGCGTCGCGCAGGCGCTGCCCACCACCTCGGCGAGGTGGGGGTCTCCGGCGGGTCGGGATACACCCACCTCGCCGAGCTGGTGCGGCGCCACGCGGTGCGCGCCGAGCGGGCGGCGCCACGCGGCGCGCGCCGCGCCGGGGAGCGGGCGGAGCCGGGCCGGAAAAGGCGACGGGCGCCGCACCCCCGGCAGGGGGTACAGCGCCCGTACGGGTCGCCTGGGTCAGCGCTTGTCGAGCCGGCCCTCGGTGTCCTCCTGGTAGCTGGCGCCACCGTCGGACTCGCTGGTCAGCGGCTTCGCGCCGCCCTCGGGCGGGCCGGCCAGGGAGTGGCCGGCGGCCAGCTCGGGGAACTTGTGGTCGAACGCCGGCCGCTCGGAGCGGATCCGCGGCATCCGGTCGAAGTTCCGCAGCGGCGGCGGGGAGCTGGTGGCCCACTCGAGCGAGTTGCCGTGGCCCCACGGGTCGTCGACCTCGACCACCGGGCCGGTCTTGTACGACTTCCAGCAGTTCCAGATGAACGGCAGGGTCGAGATGCCGGTGATGAAGGCGCCGACCGTGGAGAGCGTGTTCAGGAACGTGAAGCCGTCACCGGGCAGGTAGTCGGCGTAGCGGCGGGGCATGCCCTCGGCGCCGAGCCAGTGCTGCACCAGGAAGGTGGTGTGGAAGCCGATCATGGTCAGCCAGAAGTGAATCTTGCCGAGCCGCTCGTCGAGCATCCGGCCGAACATCTTCGGGAACCAGAAGTAGATGCCGCCGAAGACGGCGAACACGATGGTGCCGAAGAGCACGTAGTGGAAGTGCGCCACCACGAAGTACGAGTCGGAGACGTGGAAGTCGAGCGGCGGGCTGGCCAGCAGCACACCGGTCAGGCCACCGAAGAGGAAGGTCACCAGGAAGCCGACCGCCCAGAGCATCGGCGTCTCGAAGCTGATCTGGCCCCGCCACATGGTGCCGATCCAGTTGAAGAACTTCATGCCGGTCGGCACGGCGATCAGGAAGCTGAGGAAGCTGAAGAACGGCAGCAGCACCTGGCCGGTGGCGAACATGTGGTGTGCCCACACGCTCATCGACAGGGCGGCGATGGCGATGGTCGCGGCGACCAGGCCCTTGTAACCGAAGATCGGCTTCCGGGAGAAGACCGGGATGATCTCGCTGATGATGCCGAAGAACGGCAGCGCGATGATGTAGACCTCGGGGTGGCCGAAGAACCAGAACAGGTGCTGCCACAACATCGGGCCGCCGGTGGCCGGGTCGTACACGTGGGCGCCGATCAGGCGGTCGGCGGCGAGCGCGAAGAGCGCGGCGGCCAGCAGCGGGAAGACCAGGATGGCCAGCAGGCTGGTGACCAGCAGGTTCCAGGTGAAGATCGGCATCCGGAACATGGTCATGCCGGGGGCACGCAGGGTCAGGATCGTGGTGATCATGTTGACCGCGCCCAGGATCGTGCCCAGACCGGAGATCGCCAGCCCGACGATCCACATGTTCCCGCCGACGCCCGGCGAGTGCTCGGCGGTGCTCAACGGCGTGTACGCCGTCCAGCCGAAGTCGGCCGCGCCGCCTGGGGCGATGAAGCCGGCCGTGGCCATGGTGCCGCCGAACAGGTACAGCCAGTAGGCGAAGGCGTTCAGCCGGGGGAACGACACGTCGGGCGCGCCGATCTGCAGCGGCACCACGTAGTTGCCGAACGCGAACACGATCGGCGTCGCGAAGAACAGCAGCATGATCGTGCCGTGCATGGTGAAGAGCTGGTTGTACTGCTCGGGCGACAGGAACTGCAGGCCCGGCCGCGCCAGCTCGGCGCGCATGATCAGGGCCATCAGGCCACCGATCATGAAGAACGCGAACGCGGTGACCATGTACATGATCCCGATCTGCTTCGCGTCCGTGGTGCGCAGCAGCCGCGCGATTGCCGACCCCTTGACCGGCTCGCGGACCGGCCAGGGCCGGGTCACGACCGGCTTGGGTGCGACGGTGGTCACGAGTGGCCTCCGGTTCTGGGTTGTCCCGCTCGGCGCGCTGTTCATCTGCGCGGCCGTCATCCGCAAGGAGGATAGTCCCCGGTAGGTGGCCCCGCCGCGTGGGGTGGGCGGCTACGATCACCGGCCCGCTAGAGCGGGCCGGTCAGGAGCCGGTAGTGCTCCCGGAAGATCCGTCCGCCACGTCCGCGCAGCAACGGGTCGCGCAGCGCCGGCGGCACGTCGCGGGTGCGGTTGCGGTCCCGGGTCCGGTCCCGGACCCAGCGGGTACGCGGGCGGCGGCGACTCTCGTACGCGATGAGTGCCGCCTCGACGCTGCCGGCGGCCTTCAGCGACTCGGCGAGCACCACGGCGTCCTCCAGGGCCATGGCGGCGCCCTGGGAGAGCGTCGGTGCGGTGGCGTGAGCCGCGTCACCGACGAGCAGCACCCGGCCGTGGAACCACCGCCCCAGCTCGACCTCCTCGGTGAGCTCGACGTCCACCGTCTCTAGGGCGGCGAGCACCTCGGGCACCGGTCCGCCGTAGGCGGCGAACAGGTCGTGCAGCCGGGCGAGCGGGTCGGCCGGCAGGCTGGTGCCGGCCTCGTCGGCGTAGCAGTACAGCCGGCCGGCGCCGAGCGGCACCACCAGGAAGCCGGCGCGCTGGCCGAGCAGGGCGGTCCAGTCGGCCACCCGGGGGCCGCCGCGCACCACACTGCGGTAGACCACCTGGCCGGCGGGGCGGGGCGGGCCGCCGAGCGCGGCGAGGGTACGCACCGCCGAGCGGGGGCCGTCGGCGCCGATGACCAGGTCGTACTCGCCGCTGGTGCCGTCGGTGAAGCCGACCGCGACGCCGCCGGCGAGTGGCTCGACGGTGCTGACCTCGGCCCCGTGCCGGACGGCGCCGCCGGCCCCGGTGAGCAGCACCCGGTGCAACTCGGCGCGGGGCAGCGCGCGGCACTCCCCCACTCCGGCCCAGAGCGCGTCGAGGTCGACCTCGCAGAGCGGCGCGCCGGTCGCCTCCAGGAAGCGCTGCCGGTGGATGACCTGGCCGAGGGGGCGTACCGGGCCGTCCAGGTCGAGCCGGCGCAGCGCCCGGGCCGCGTTGCCCGGGAGGTAGAGGCCCGTGTCGGCGCGCTCGGTCGGGGGCAGCTTCTCGGTCACGTCGGGACGGAACCCCGCCAGGCGCAGCGCTCGGGCCACGGCGAGCCCGGCGATGCCCGCGCCGACGACGAGGATGCGCAGGGGGGAACCACCCATCGTGGGGTACGCCTCCGGAGGGGTTCGGAACGCGTTGGAGGCAAGACATTACTCGCCGCAACCAACCGGCGGAAGTGTCCATCAGCCCTGGCGTGAACGCCCGGTCAGCGACCGGGAGCCCTCCCACCGGCGGGAATCCCGCCCCGACCGGGTGATCCGGCCGTCGCCGCCGTAGCGCCCGGCCACCGACCACTCACGGACGGTCATCGAAACGATCGACTCGACCGGTACGGTTGCGCGACGGTTTCAGACATGTAAATGTGTTGCTCTAAGTTTGGGAGCGCTCCCGGCGTACCCCCGACCCGAATCGGCGCCCCCCGCGCCGAGCCAAGGAGCATCATGAAGCGTCCATTGAGGGCCCTCGCCGCGGCCGGTCTGCTGGCCGTCGGCTCGATCGTCGCCGTCGCCCTCGGCGGCACCGCCTCCGCCGACACCCAGATCTGCGAGCAGTACGGGTCGACCACCATCGGCGGCAAGTACGTCGTGCAGAACAACCGCTGGGGCACCACCGCCCAGCAGTGCATCAACGTCACCTCGACCGGCTTCTCCATCACCCGCCAGGACGGAGTGGGGAACACCAGCGGCGCGCCGGTCTCGTATCCGTCGATCTTCGTGGGCTGCCACTACACGAACTGCTCGCCCGGCACCAACCTGCCGATCCAGGTGAAGAACATCAGCAGCGCGCCGAGCAGCATCAGCTACAACTACGTCAGCGGCGCGGTCTACGACGCCGCGTACGACATCTGGCTCGACCCCACGCCGAAGAAGGACGGGGTGAGCCAGATGGAGATCATGATCTGGTTCAACCGGCAGGGCCCGATCCAGCCCATCGGCTCCGTGGTCGGCACCGCCAGCATCGCCGGCCGGACCTGGGAGGTCTGGCGGGGCAGCAACGGCTCCAACAACGTCATCTCGTACGTGGCGCCGTCCCCCATCACGAGCATGAGTTTCGACGCCATGGCGTTCATCAACGACACCCGAAGCCGGGGCGCGATCACCAGCGACTGGTACCTGACCAGCATCCAGGCCGGCTTCGAGCCGTGGCAGGGCGGTGTCGGCCTGGCGGTGAACTCGTTCTCGCAGAGCGTCAACACCGGCGGCACCACGCCGACCACGCCGCCGGCCACCACCCCGCCGCCGCAGACCAGCACCCCGCCGCCGCCCGGCAACGCCGCCTGCTCGGTGAAGTACACCACCAACGTCTGGAACAACGGCTTCACCGCCGACGTGACGATCACCAACACCGGCTCCAGCACCGTCAACGGCTGGACCCTGAACTACAACCTGCCCTCGGGGCAGACCATCACCGGCTCGTGGAACGCCACCGTGACGCAGAGCGGGTCCGCGGTGACCGCGCGGAACCTGAGCTACAACGGCACGCTGGCACCGGGAGCCTCGACCAGCTTCGGCTACCAGGCGACGCTGAGCGGCGGATTCTCCGCGCCGAGCAGCTTCACCCTCAACGGCGCCACCTGCACCCGCCTCTGATCGGGCGGAGCGACCAGGGGGTGCGGTCCGAACCGGACCGCACCCCTCCGCGCTCAGCGCCGGCGCCAGGCCGCCTCATATGCCAGCCAGTGCAGCATTTCGTCCCGCCGTCGCCGGCTCGCGCGCGGCAGCCGGCGCAGTTCCTCGACCGAGACGTCCAGGTGGCCGTACCGGATCTTCCGGCCGGAGCCGCGCACCAGCACGCCCCCGGCGGGAAGCACGATCACGACACACTTCCAGGACGGCACCGGGGACATCTCGGGCGAATGCGGGAACAGCAGGTACTCCAGGTCCGACTCGACCGGCAGGTCTCTGACCCGCCGCCCGAAGCCGCTTGCCAGCTCGGTCTCGACCAGCTCGCGGAGCTGGGCGGCGGTGAGGACGCGGGCGACCGCCGGCACGGGCAACCCCCACCGAGACCGCACGGTGACGAGATCGCGGAGCCGGTCGAACACGGCAGCACTGTAGCGGGTGCCCCACCGGCAGGTGGCTCAGTGGCCGAGGGCGTCGATGTCGCGCATCTCCTCGGCGGTCAGCGAGAAGCCGAACACGTCGGCGTTGGCCCGGATCCGGTCGGGGGTGACCGACTTCGGGATGACCACGATCTCGTGGTCGATGTGCCAGCGCAGCACCACCTGCGCCGGCGAGACGTCGTGCGCCTGGGCTATCCGGATCAGCACCGGGTCGGTGAGGTCGCTGGTCTTGAACGGGCTGTAGCCCTCCAGCACCACCCCCCGGTCCCGGTGGGCGGCGTGCACCTGCCGGTCGTACAGGGACGGGCTCCAGCGGATCTGGTTGACCGCCGGGGTCTCCTCGGTGGCCTGGATCAGCTCGTCGATCTCGCTGATGCTGTAGTTGCTCACCCCGACGGCCCGGGCCAGGTTCTCGTCCCGGGCGGCGAGCATCTCGCGCCAGACCGGGATGCTGTCGCCGGGTGCCGACGGCGGCCAGTGGATCAGCCACAGGTCGACGTGGTCGATGTCCAGGGCGGCCAGGCTCGCCTCGATGGTCTCCCGTTCCCGGCCCACCCGGTCCGGCGGCAGCTTGGTGGTGATGAAGAGGTCCTCGCGGCGCAGCCCGCTCTCCTTGACCGCTCGGCCGACCTCCTTCTCGTTGCCGTACATCGTCGCGGTGTCGATGTGCCGGTAACCGGCGTCGAGGGCGGCGAGCACGGCGTCGTACCCGGCCTCGCCGGTGGCCTGCCAGGTGCCGAAGCCGAGCAGCGGCATCCGGACGTCGCCGGTGAGCGGGACGGTGGGCTGGTCGAGGTCCATACCGACGCTTCTACCCGTGATCGGCGGCGGCATGCCGGCGACCCGCCGAGCGGCGGCCGAACGGGACAGAAGCGGCGGGAACCGGGCGATCGACCCGGACCTGCCGGAGAATGCGAGGGTGGCTGACCGGCTGGAGGAGTACCGGCGGAAACGGGACGCGGCGCGTACCCCGGAGCCGGTGCCGGAACGGACCCCGCAGGGGAGGCGGGCCGCGCGGCGCAAGCCCCGGTTCGTGGTTCAGCAGCACCACGCCCGCAGCCTGCACTGGGACCTGCGCCTCGAGCACGACGGCGTGCTGGCCTCCTGGGCGGTGCCGCGCGGCCTGCCCCGCGATCCGGGCCGCAACCACCTCGCCGTGCACACCGAGGACCATCCGATGGAATACCTGACCTTCCACGGTGAGATCCCGGCCGGCGAGTACGGCGGCGGGCGGATGACCGTCCACGACACCGGCACCTATCGCGTGGAGAAATGGCGCGACGACGAGGTGATCGTGGTCCTGGACGGCCGGCGGACGAAGGGGCGGTACGTCCTCTTCGCCACCGGCGGCCGGGGCCGGGACTGGATGGTCCGCCGCACCGACCCGGCCCCCGAGGGCTGGACCCCGATGCCGGAGCTGGTCCGTCCGATGCACACCACCGCCGGCAAGGGCCTGCCGAAGGACGAGGCCGCCTGGGGGTACGAGCTGCGCTGGGACGGCGTGCGGGCGATGGCGTACGTCTCCGGCGGCCGGCTCCGGCTGCTGGGCTCCTCGGACGAGGAGATCACCGGGGCGTACCCCTGGCTGCGGGCGATGGCCGAGGAGCTGGCCCCGGTCGAGACCGTGCTCGACGGCGTGCTGGTCCGGATCGACCCGGGCGGGCGGGTCAAGCCGCCCACCAAGCGGGACGGCCAGTTCCTCGCCGTCGACCTGCTCTGGCTGGAGGGCGTGACCAGCCTCGACGTGCCGTACGCGCAGCGCCGGGAGCTGCTCGACGGTCTGGCGCTGACCGGCCCGCACTGGCAGACTCCGCCGTGGTTCCCGGGGGTCGGCGCGGACGCCCTGCGGACCGCCCGCGAACAGGGGCTCCCGGGGGTGGTGGCCAAGCGGCTCGACTCCCCGTACGAGCCGGGTCGGCGCAGCCGGCACTGGCTGAGCCTCGACCCGAGCTGAGGAGCACCGTGCACCTGACGCACCTGGACTGCCCGCGCTGCGGCGAGCAGCATCCGGCCGACAAGTTGCAGAACCTGTGCGAGTGCGGCTCCCCGCTGCTGGCCCGCTACGACCTGGCCGCGGTGGCCGCCGCGGTGACCCCGGAGCAGTTCGGGCTCCGCCCGGCCGACCTGTGGCGCTACCGGGAGCTGCTGCCGGTGGCCGATCCCCGCTTCGTCACCACGCTGGGCGAGGGCTGGACGCCGCTGCTGCGCGCGCCGGCGTACGGGCACGAGATCGGGATCCCGGACCTGATCGTGAAGGACGAGGGACTGACCCCGACCGGTTCGTTCAAGGCCCGGGGCGCGGCGGTCGGGGTGAGCCGGGCCCGGGAGCTGGGCGTCGAGCGGATCGCCATGCCGACCAACGGCAACGCCGGGGCGGCCTGGGCGACGTACGCGGCCCGGGCCGGGATGGGCGCGACCATCGCCATGCCGCTCGACGCGCCCACCATCTGCCGACGGGAGTGCGTCGCCGCCGGGGCGGACCTGCGGCTCGTGGACGGCCTGATCAGCGACGCCGGCCGGTGGGTGGCCAGCCTGGTCGCCGAGTCGGGCGGGCGGATCTTCGACGCCGGCACGCTGCGCGAGCCGTACCGCCTCGAGGGCAAGAAGACCATGGGGTACGAGATCGTCGAGCAGCTCGGCTGGCAGGTGCCCGATGTGATCATCTATCCGACCGGGGGCGGGGTCGGGCTGATCGGCATCCACAAGGCGCTGCACGAGCTGCGGGAGCTGGGCTGGGTGGAGGACCGGCTCCCCCGCCTGGTCGCCGTGCAGTCCACCGGCTGCGCGCCGATCGTCCGCGCGTTCGCGGCCGGCGAGCCGCGGGCCACCCCGTGGGCGGAAGCGCACACCCTGGCGTTCGGCATCACCGTGCCCGCCCCGCTCGGCGACGAGCTGATCCTGGCCGCGCTGCGGGAGAGCGGCGGCACCGCGATCGCCGTGGAGGACGCGGAGATCCTCGCCGACCTGCGCGACTTCGCCGCCCGGGAGGGGCTGCTGCTCTGCCCCGAGGGGGCGGCCTGCCTGACCGCCGCCCGGCAGCTGCGGGCCGGGGGTTGGATCCGCGCCGGCGAGCGGGTGGTGGTGCTGAACACCGGCGCGGGCCTCAAGTACCCGGAGACGGTGGACGTCTCCGGCGTGCCGACGGTGTGACGCGGGCTCCCCGGGACCGGGGAGCCCGCGTCGGAACGTCCTACCGGTAGGTGATGTCGGAGGCGGAGTAGAAGCAGTTCACCCCGTCGGCGCCCTCACCGATCTCCTTCGGTTCGCTGCCCTTCGGCACGCCCTGGTACTTGACGCAGATCCGGGTGGACCGGCTCGGGTCGTTGAGGATGGTGATCCGGCTGAACCGGGCCGTGTCGCCCCAGTTGGTGTTGATGCCGGCCAGCACCTTGGTGCCGGTGGCGGTGACGTTGTCCATCACCACGTGCCGCTGGTAGGAGGTGGAGCAGTTGCCGCAGGCCCGGTAGAGCTTGCCGGAGCTCTCCACCCGGAAGTTGCGGATGTGGACGGTGCCCGGGCCGTTGTGCTGGAACACCTTGTCGCTGGCCGACCGGGCGCCTCCGCCGTCCACCGTGTAGGTGGTGCCGCCGCGGAAGGTGGCGGCGTCCTCGCCGACGTCCTCCCACCAGACGTTGAGCAGCGTGCAGTCGCCCTCGCAGTGCACGCCGTCGCCGGCCGGCGCACCGATGATCACGTTCTTCAGGGTGGCCCCGGCGGCCAGCTCGAACATCGGGTCCTGGCTCTCACTCTGCCCACCGTCGCCGATGCCGTAGTAGCGCTTCATCCCGCCGTCGAAGGTGCCGGAGACCGGGATGGTGGCGTCCACCTTGACGCTGGCGGTGGGCGTCGGCCACGAGGCCGGCGGCGGTGTGGTGCCGGTGGGGGTCGGGGTGGGCGAGCTGGGCGGGGTGCTGGTCGGCGGCGTGGTGGGGGTGGTGACCGAGGAGTCCACGGCGACGTCGTCGAAGCTGCCGCCGGCGTACGCGGTGACCAGGCCGATCCGGCCGGCGCCCACCAGGCTGTTGCTGCCGCCGCCCACCTGGGCGCCGTTGACGTAGCCGCGGATGGTGCTGCCGCTGGCCTCGATCCTCAGCGTGTACCAGGTGCCGGTGGTCGCCCCGACCGACGCCGAGCCGAGCGAGGTGATCTGGCTGCCGTTGACCGCCTGGAGTTCGGCCCGGCCGGAGCCGAGCAGGGCCAGCCGGTACATCTTCGTGCTGCTGCTGGCCCGGGCGGCGAGCCCGACCAGGGCGCTGGACGAGCCGAAGGCGGTGGGGCGTACCCGGGCCTGCACCTGGTAGTCGGTCCAGCCGCTCTGGCCGGCGAACTGGCGGGCCAGCTCGCTTGCGGTGCTGGACTGGGTGAACGCGCCGTCGGCGACCGCCCAGGTCCCGCCGGACTTGGACCAGCCGGCGGCGTCGCCGTCGGAGAAGGTGTCGGAGAAGACGGTGGCGGCGAACGCCGACGTCCCCATCCCGGCGGCGAGTGCCGCCACTGTCGCTCCGGCGCCCACCGCCAGAAGCAGCGGGCGGCGGAGTCTGGCACGTGAGGTCTGCACGATTGTCCTCCTTGAGGCACGTGGTGGCGGACCGCCGCGGCGGAGGGTCGACGCCTGGCCACGGTCGCGACGGTCGGTGCCGCCCCGTCGGAGGCCCGGTCTCCGGAAGGGGGCGGCGAGGAAGCGAAGCCCAGGAAAGGGCTTTCCCGTACCAGCAGGCTAGGCCCGTGCAGTTATCAACGTCAATGGCTGCGATGTGCAGGATTGTTGCAGGTCGGGGGCACGCCTACGCGCTCCACCACGGCGATGGTGGAGCGCGTGAGCGGGTCGCCTCCGGTCAGGAGGTGGGCGGCTCGTCCTCGCCGGCGGCCTCGGCCGCGTCGGCCTCCTCCTTGGTCCGGTGCACCGCCCCGTCGGCGTGCTCCGGCGGACCGTAGACGGTGTAGAGGACGAGCGGGTTGGGGCCGGTGTTGACAAAGTTGTGCTTCGTGCCGGCCGGTACGACCACGAGGTCGCCGGCCACGACCTCCTTCTTCTCCCCCGCCACCCGCGCCTCGCCGGTGCCGCTGACGAAGGTCAGGATCTGGTCGATGTCCTCATGGACCTCCTCGCCGATCTCCCCGCCCGCCGGGATCGTCATGATCACCAGTTGGCTGTGCTCCCCGGTCCAGAGCACACGGCGGAAGTCGGGACTCTTCTCGGCGACGGTCGCGATCGTGAAATGCTCCATGACCCGCTCATACCCGGTCCCCGCGCCGCTCACGCCGCGACTCGCAAATGGTGGAATTCCCCACCCGCTCGGGGTTTGCATCCCCTCTGGACGGGCATCTGCTGCCAACAAGGCCGGTGCATGCCGGGCCGGCCGGAGCCAGGTCCCCGCTTTCGTACCGCCGTACGGCTGCGATGGTGGGAGACGGCCAGAGCGCGGCGACGTTACGACCTCGGGTCGGACGGCGCCGTGCGCTCGTCTACGGGCCTCTTCCGTCCACCGGCAGCCGGCCAGCACGAGCCCCGTGCCGCCACAGGGCGTACGCCGGCCGCCGCCCCGCGCGGGTCAGGCGAGGACGGCCAGGTGGAACGGGCGGTCGGTGTGGCCGCTCGCGGCGTACGTCTCGACGAAGACCGCGTTGGGGATGCCGGTTCGCGGCGCGACGGTGATGGTCCCCTGCGGGGCGAGACCGCCGCTGGCGGGGCCCACGGTGCCGACGTAGGCGGCGCCGGCGACGTCCTGCTCGAAGGCGACCTGGTACATCCCGGCGGCCAGCCGGGTGACCGAGGTGGCGCCGAGCCCGCCACCGCCCGCCAACCAGCGGGAGCACTGTCCGATCAAGGACAGATGACGCCGCTGAGCTGGGAAAACTCAGTCGCGTGGGGTGGCCACCGGCTCGCTGCCGCGGCACCGCACCCGGAGTTCGTGTTCCCCCTCGGCGCCGACGAAGCGGACCTCGACGTGGTCGTCCGGCCCCCGGTCGGCGTCCTTCACCCGGTAGCCCTGGGCCGGGGACCAGGACACCAGGCGTACGCCGGCCGGCCCGCACTCCGCGACCGCGCTGCCCCCGTCCGTGACGAAGGTTCGCCGGGACCCACCCGCGGCCGGCGGGCGGCTCGTCGCGGCGGTCGGCGTCGCGGCCGTGGCGGATTCCGCCGGCGTCGCGGTCACCGGCGCGGGCGAGGCGAGCGCACGGGCGACGTCCCGCTCGTCGCGTACGCCGCCCGGGGTGCCGGTGATGCCCACGCCGACCAGTTGGATCGCGGCCAGCCCGACGAGGGTGGCGGCGATGGTGGTGGCCAGCCAACCGGCGGCGGCGGCGAGGAGCGGACGACGGCCCATGTCCCGAGTCTCCCCGACGCCGGGTTGAGCCGGGCTCGGGGCAACGCTAAGGCTGGGTTAACGAGGGCGGGGCCGGGCGGCGAGAGGGGCTAGCCTGCCAAGCGTGGCCCGGCTGCTGCTCATCGAGGACGACCTGACGATCCGTACGCCGTTGCTCCGGGCCCTGCGGGAGCGGGGGCACGCGGTGGCCGCGGCCTCGACCGCGCTGGACGGGCTGCGCGACGCGCTCGACGACCGGCCCGATCTGGTCGTGCTCGACCTCGGACTACCCGATCTGGACGGCGGTGAGCTGCTGCGGATGCTGCGCGCGGTCAGCTCGGTGCCGGTCATCGTGGCCACCGCCCGTGACGACGAGGCCGAGATCGTCCGGATGCTCGACGCCGGCGCGGACGACTATCTGGTGAAGCCGTTCACCGCCGCCCAGTTGGACGCCCGGGCACGGGCGGTGCTGCGCCGCTCGACCGGCGACGCCGCGACGGACCCGGTGCTCGTGGTGGGTGGGCTGCGCGTCGACCCGCGGGCCCGGCAGGTCACCCTGGACGGCGCGCCGGTCGAGTTGACCCCCCGCGAGTTCGACCTGCTGCACCACCTCGCCGGCCGGCCGGGCCAGGTGGTCACCAAGCGGGAGCTGCTCACCGAGGTCTGGCGGATCCCGTACGGCGGGGCCGACAAGACCGTGGACGTGCACCTGTCCTGGCTGCGCCGCAAGCTCGGCGAGAGCGCCCAGGAGCCGCGCTACCTGCACACCGTCCGGGGGGTCGGGGTGCGGCTGGACGTTCCGGGCGACGCCCGGTGAGGGGCCGGCTGGCGCTGCTGGTCGCCGCGGTCGGGGTGCTCGTCATGGTCGCGTTCCTGGTGCCGCTGGCCGTGCTGGTGCGCACCGTCGCCGCGGACCGGGCGACCGTCCGGGCCGCCGCCGACGCGCAGGGCCTGGTCCCGGTGGTCGGCACGGCCGAGCCGGACACCGTCCGGCTGACCGTCGATCAGCTCGCCGCCGAGTCGGGGCGCGAGGTGAGCGTGTTCCTGCCGGACGGCACCGTGCTCGGCGCGCGGGTGCCGCGTACCCCGGCGGTGGTCCTTGCCGCGCGGGGGCAGAGCCTCACCGTCGAGTCCGCCACCGGCCGGGAGGTCGTCATCGCGGTCCAGGGCCGACCGGACGGGACGGCGGTGATCCGCACCGTCGTCCCGCGGGCCGAGCTGACCGCCGGGGTGACCCGGGCATGGCTCGTGCTGGCGCTGCTCGGCGTGCTCCTGGTGCTGGTCGGGCTGGGCGTCGCCGACCGGCTGGCCCGCACCCTGGTCCGGCCGATCGCCGACCTCGGCGCGGTCTCCCAGCGGCTCGCCAACGCCGAACTGGACGCCCGGGTACAGCCGGCCGGACCGCCCGAGCTGCGGGAGGTCGCGGGCGCGCTGAACCATCTGGCCGAGCGGATCCAGGTGCTGCTGTGCGAGGAACGCGAGCAGGTGGCCGACCTGTCGCACCGGCTGCGCACCCCGCTGACCGTGCTGCGGCTGGAGGCCGAGTCGCTGCGCGACCCGGACGACGTGGCCCGGCTGACCACCGCCGTGGACGGCCTTGAACGGGCGGTCACCGGCGTGATCCGGCAGGCCCGCTGGCGCAGTGCGGCGGCGGAGGGCGGTGGCTGCGACGCGGCCGCGGTGGTCGGCGAGCGGGTGGCGTTCTGGTCGGTCCTGGCCGAGGACACCGGGCGGAGCGTCACGCGCGACCTCGCGCCCGGACCGTTGCCGGTGCGGGTGGCCGGCGACGAGTTGGCGGCCGCCGTCGACGCGTTGCTCGGCAATGTCTTCGCGCACACGCCGGACGGCACGCCGTTCACCGTCCGGCTCGCTCGGGAGGCCGGGCAGGTGGCGCTGACCGTGGCGGACGCCGGCCCGGGCCTGCCAACCGGGTCGGTCCGGCGGGGCGCCAGCCGGGCCGGGTCGACCGGGCTGGGCCTGGACATCGCCGACCGGGCCGCCCGGGCCGCCGGCGGCCGGTTGGAGCTGGACAGCGGTCCCGACGGCGGGGCGGCGGTGACGCTCCGGCTCGGCCTTAACCCGGGATTAGACCTCGGGTAGCGCGCCGCTAGCCGTCCCCGGCCGATCCTCGACGCACAACCGAGGAGAGGTGGAGACGATGCGACGAACGTCCCTGGTACTGGCGGCGATGGGTGGGGCCGCGGTGCTGGCGGTCACCGGCGCGGCGATGGGCGTGACCGCGGCCGACCGGCCGGGTCCGGGCACCGCGCCGGCCGCCGTGGCCGCCGACGACAGCCCGGAAACGGTGAGTGCGAGCACCGACGACAACCCCGGGACGGACGACAACCCCGGACCGGACGACTCCGCGACCGCCGGCACGGCCCGGCCGGGTGGCGCCCCGAGCGCCTCCGGGGCGTCGGACGGCGCGGCCACCCGGCAGCAGGCCGGCAAGGTCGCGCTGGCCCGGCTCGGCGGCGGTCGGATCGTGGAGATCGAGGCCGAGACGGAGCACAACCGCCCAGTGTGGAGCGTCAAGGTCGCCCGCGCCGGCAGCACGTACGAGGTGAAGGTCGACCGGGGTGACGGCGCGGTGGTCGAGGTGGAGCGGCGGCGGGCCGACGACGCCCGCCGCACGGACGACGGACGCGGCGGCGACGACCGGTACGACGACCGCGGCGGCGACCGCGGCGGCGACCGCCACGACGACGACCGGTACGACGACCACGGCGGGGACCGGTCCGGCAGCGACGACTGAACGCCGGGTCACGGGTCCGGGCGGACGGGGTGCCCCCCGGACCCGACGGCGTCGGTGTGCGCCGCGCTCATGCGCCGCACCGACACCCGGACGAATGGATCGGCGGCGATGCCCGGAAAGCCTGTGGCGGAACGCGATCGGGTCGCTACATTGAAGTATGGTGCCCGCCCACGGCGGTCGGGCGGCGGAACCGGTCTACCGCCCTGTGCTGGCCGGTCGCCGGGGTGAGCTGGAGGCGCTGGCCCATCTCGACGACGCCACCGCTCCGCTGCTCGCCCCGGTCATCGACGTCCACGCGGTGGATCCGTGCACCGTGGACCTGCTCGGCCGGCTGCCGGCCGGGCTCCTCCCCGCCGTCGACGTGTCGGTGCTGCCCGACGCGCCGGAGAGCGAGCTGGTCCGCTGGGGCGTACCGCTGGTGCCGGTGATCGGGCTCGCGGAGGGCAACCGGCGGTTGGTGGCACACGGCGCGGCCGCCCGGGCCTACGCGCGGCGCGCGGTGCTCCGGCTGCGGACCGGGCAGGACCGGACGGGTCCGGACGCGACCACCGCCGCGGTGGAACGGGTGTGGCGGCTGGCCCGGCTGGTGCCGGAGCAGTGCGACCTGCTCATCGACGCGGGGGACGTGTGCTGCCCGGCCGACGTCCGGCTGGCCGAGCCGCGGGTCCGGCGGCTGGCGGAGTGGGCCCGGCGGCACGCCTGGCGCTCGGTGACCGTGGCGGCCGGCGGGATGCCGCCGACGCTGGCCCGGCTTCCCACCGACGAGCCGGTACGCCTGGACCGCTTCGACTGGCAGCTCTGGCAGCGCCTGGCCGACCTGGGCCTCGGCTACGGCGACTACGGCGTGGGCTGCGCCGCGCCTGGGGCGGACGGGCCGGGCGACCGGCTGCCGACGCTGCGCTACACCACGACCGGGGCGTGGTGGGTCTACCGGTGGTCGCGCCGCGGCGGCCGGGGCGACGACCGCTTCGCCGACCTGTGCCGCACGCTCGTCGCCGCGCCGCACTGGCCGGTGGCGGGCGCGAGCTTCTCCTGGGGAGACCACGAGATCCTGCGCCGGGCGCGACGCGGCGCGGGCGCCGGCTCGTCGGCGAACTGGATCGCCTGGAGCACGTCGCACCACCTGGCGCACGTGCTGGGCACGCTGCTCCGCCCCGAGCGTGAGCAGCGCGGCGGGCCGTGGCGGGTCGACCACGACGTCCCCGAGCGGGGGCGAGCCGGCCGGCCGCAGCGCGGCGGTGAGACCCGCCGCGCCGGGTGAGTCACTCCTTCTCGGTGAAGCCGAACTGCACGACGCCCTCGTCGTCGACCACCGCGTCCACCGAGGTGTCATCGAGCAGCTCGGCGGCGTCGGCGTCGAGGAAGATCCGGGCCCCCTGGTTGTCCACCACCTTGTCGCCCTGGATCGGCTCCTCGACCAGTTCGATGGAGAGCGAACCGGCGTCGGTGTCGGCGGCGATGCGCAGGCCACCCGCCTCGGCGACGTCCTGCTGGTTGGCGAGGTCGCGGATCACCATTACGGCGTTGTCGGTCATGGTCAGCATGGCGGAACTCCTCGTGGCTTGGCTGGTTCGGGAATCGCGGGCGGGTCGACGCGGCCCACGCGGCCGGTCGGGGCCCCGGGAAGGCGAATCAGGCTTCGCCGTGCAAACCAGGGCAGGTCGAACGCCCCTCATGGCCTACGGTGCCCCCTGCCCGGGCATCCGTCAAATAGAGCAGGGTCAGTCGACACCGGACCGGTGACGTCGCGGCGAGGAATGTTTTTCCCGCCGCATTCGGGGTATTCCGGCGGGTTCCACCCACGTCCGGCAATAACTTTCGCGGTGCAGTCTTCTCTGGAGGAAATCTCCGTGACAGCATCGGCACATGCATCGTCGTCTCTTCCCCCGGGCGCTCGCGGTGCTGGCGCTGGTCGCCACCGCGGCCACCGCCGGTGCCCCCACCGCCACGGCCGAAGCGCCCACCCCAGCGCAGACCCGGCTGCACGCGACCATCGACGCGATCCTCGCCGACTCCCGGCTCAACGGAGCACAGGCGGGCGTGGTCGTCGTCGACACCACCACCGGGCAGACCCTCTACGACCGCAACGGGGACCGGCGGCTGATCCCCGCCTCGAACACCAAGCTGCTCACCTCGACGGCGGCCATGGAACTGCTCGGCCCCGGGCACCGCTTCACCACCGACGTGGCCGGCGACGGGGTGCGCCGGGCCGGGCTGCTCTCCGGCAACCTCTACCTGCGCGGCGGGGGCGACCCGACCATGCTGGCCGAGGACTACGACCGGCTGGCCGCCGAGGTGGCCGCCGCCGGCGTACGGGTGGTGACCGGGAACCTGGTCGCCGACGACACGCGGTACGACCGCACCCGGCTGGGCCCGGACTGGACCTGGGACGACGAGTCCTACTACTACGCCGCGCAGGTCTCCGCGCTGACCGTCGCCCCGAACACCGACTACGACGCCGGCACGGTCATCGTGCACGCCGCTCCGGCCGGGCAGGCCGGCGCGCGGCCGACGGTCACCATGACGCCCGCCAACGGCTGGCTGCGGATCGACAACCGGGCCGAGACGGTCGCCACCGGCGAGACGACGATCTCCTTCGAGCGCGAGCACGGTGGCAACACCATCGTGGTGACCGGCCAGATCGCGGTCGGCCAGGCCGAGACGAGCGACTGGATGACGGTCTGGGAACCGACCGGCTACGCCGCCGACGTCTTCCGGTCGGCGCTGCAGCGGCACGGGGTGCGGGTGCTCGGCCGGACCGTGCTCGGCCGGGCCACCCCGGACGACGCCAAGCCGGTCGCCCGGCACGACTCGATGCCGCTGGCCGACCTGATGGTGCCGTTCCTCAAGCTCTCCAACAACGGCCACGCCGAGGTGCTCACCAAGGAACTGGGCCGGGTGCTCTCCGGCTCCGGCACCTGGTCCGCCGGACTGAGCGCGATCGGCGAGTACGTCGGCGACTCCGGAATGGACACCGGCACGCTGCGCCAGCGCGACGGCTCCGGGCTGTCCCGGCGCAACATGATCCCGCCCGCCCAGTTCGTCGCGCTGCTGTCGGCGGTCCGCGCCGAGCCCTGGTTCGACACCTGGTACGCCGCCCTGCCGGTGGCCGGCAACCCGGATCGGTTCGTCGGCGGCACGCTGCGCAGCCGGATGCGCGGCACCGCCGCGGCCGACAACGTGCACGCCAAGACCGGCAGCCTCACCGGCGCGTCCAGCCTCTCCGGCTACGCCACCGACGCCGACGGGCACGTGCTGGCCTTCTCCGTCGTGCTCAACAACTACCTGACCTCGTCGGTCAAGGGGCTGGAGGACCAGATCGCGATCGCGCTGGCCTCGTACACCGAGAAGGGGACGACCACGGCGCGGCTGGCGGTCCCGACGGCGCCGGAGTCGCCGCGGGTGCCAGAGGGTCTGGAGTGCTCCTGGGTGAAGCCGGCGGTCTGCTGAGCCGGCTCAGGCGCCGGGCCGGGGCGGGCACGGCTCGGCGGCGGGGTCGCCGCGCTCGATCAGCGCGTCGATCTCGGCCGGCGGCAGGCCCCGCAGCGTGAGCACCCGCCGCCCCCACCGGTGCAGCCGGCACGGGTGAGGGCTGGCGTCGTTGCGGCAGATCGTCCCGCCCGACCAGCGCCGTGGCGCGTGCACCACCACCGCGCGCACCGCGAACTGGGCGTCCTCACCGGTCACGTACGGCGGCAGCGGGATGTCCCGCAGCACGTCGCCGTCGGACGGCGGGAGAGAACGGACGACGCGGGCACTGCTGCTCATCGGTCGAGCCTCCACAGCGGATGGTCGGACGGGGACATCGGAAACCTATGGCGTCCCCCGCCGGCCGCGACGGACAAACTGTCCCGGTGGTTCATCCGGGCCGCGGTGCGCGCGGCGTCGCATTCCGGAGCTAGGCCGTCGATGATGACCGTCGAGCCCTGTAAGGCGGTCAGATTCGTTCCAGCACCACCACCGGGATCTCCCGGTCGGTCTTCGTCTGGTAGTCGTCGTACGCCGGCCAGGCGGCCGTCATGGTGCGCCACATCCGCGGCTTCTCCGCCGCCGTCGCGGTGCGGGCCCGGACCGGGAAGGTGTCCGGCCCGACCTGGACCTGCGCCTCCGGGTCGGCGAGCAGGTTGAGATACCAGGCGGGATGCTGCGGGGCGCCGCCCTGGGAGGCCACCACCAGGTAGGCGTCGCCGTCCCGGCCGTAGATCAGCGCGGTGCGCCGCAGCTTGCCCGAGCGCCGGCCACGGGTGGTCAGCAGCAGGGTGAAGACGCCGGGCCGCCACTCGTGGCCCTCGGCGCCGCCGGTCTCCACGTATCGCCGGATGTGCTCGGCGACCCAACCCTCGGGGCTGTCCAGCACCTGCTCGCTCGTGGCCATGGTGTCCCTCCCGGATCATCGGTCGGCCCGCCCGGCCCACGCTACCCGCGGCCTGCGCCGGGCACCGGACGATCGGCGGTCAGCGCAGCGCGACCGCTTGGAGGCTGACGTTGCCGCAGTCCCCCAGGGACTCCTCCACCGTCCAGGTCATCAGCAGCTTCGCGCCGGGCGGGGCACGGAACCGGATGGTGAAGTCGGCGGTACGTGCGGTGTGCGGGTCCTCCAGGCGCAGGGTGCGAGCCGGCCCGCCGCCGGAGATCCGCACGTCGAGGCGGCCGCGGGCCATCCACAGCCCGGCGTAGAGGTGCACGGTGCGGAGCTGCCCGTCGGCGACCACGGCCAGGGTGAACCCGTTGCCCTGGTCGCAGGTGTAGACCCCGGACATGGTTCCGTCGGCCGAGCCGACCGGCGCGCCGTCGCGCCAGGCGTACGCCTCCGGGTTGTTGCTGTAGCTCTGCCGCTCGCCGCGACCGCCCTCGTCCCGGATGTCGCCGGAGCCGTGCCGCTTGCGCACCGGCGTGCGGGGGCCGAGCAGTCCCCACTGGACCCAGTCGACCGTGCCCACCGCGCTGAGGTCGACCCGGGCCGGCACGTCGGCCTGGCTCACGGTCAGCGTCGGCGGCACGGCGGGCGTGGACGGCGACGGGCTGGGCGAGGGTGGGCGCTGGCGGGGGCGCAGCCCCGGCGTGACGGCCCCGGCCTGCGCGCCGCCCGGGGGCGGCAGCACGGGGCGGCCGGTCGGCGGGGCGGGCAGCACCGCGCTCTCCTCGCGGGGCGCGTCGTGCCGCTCGCTGCCGAGGTAGGCCACCAGCGCGGCCAGGCAGGCGAACGCGACCAGCGCCTCCAGCAGCCAGCGCCGCCGTCGCTGAGTCCGCGCCAGCCGGCGCAGCGCCGACCGCGTCTGCCCGCGCGGGTACGACGTGCGGCCGCTGACCCGACCGTGGTCCTCCTGCCCCACCGAACCTCCGCTCACCGCCGCGCTCCGGCCGCCGGTTCACGTTTCCATCATGGGCGGCGGTGCGCCATATGTCGGCGCGGGGCATTTCCACTTCGTTACCAAGCGGTAGCGACGGTGCCTCAACTCACCGTGATCGCCTCCAGCGTCACCCCGTCGTTCTCCCCGCCCACCACGGTAAGCGCCCGCCAGGTGATCAGCAGCCGCTCCCCGCGGGGTGCGCGGAAGTGGACGACGTACTGGAAGAAGCGGTCCCCGGCGGCGAGGGCGACCTCGCGGACGGCCGGGTCGCCGCCGCCGGAGAGCCGCACGTCGAGCCGGGCGCCGGCCGAGAACGCGCCGACGAAGAGTCGGACGGTCCGCAGGTCATCGCTGCCGGCCACGCTCAGCGTGAAGCTCTTCCCCGCGCCGGGCTGGAAGACCCCCGACCGGGCCCCCTCCTGCCGGGCCGTCGGTGTGCCATCCGTCCAGGTGAGAGCGACGGCGCCGGCGTTGTGCTCCACGCGGTCGCCGCCCGGGTCGCCGATCTCGCCGGTGCCGCGCTGCTTGCGCTGGACGCTGGCGGCGCCCGCGCCACCCCAGTGCAGCCAGTCCCGGTCGCCGAGCACGGTCAGCGACACCGACGGCGGCACCGGCTCCTGGTCCAGGTTGAGCAGCGGTCCGCCGGGAAGGGCCGGGTCCGCGGTTACCGGCACGACGGTGGGCGGCGCGGCGGTCGGCGCCGGGGCCGGGACGGTGGACGCCGCCGCGGGCACGGTCGGGCCGCCGTCCGGTGCCGCGCCGCGGCCGGCGTACGCCAGCACCAGCACCAGCGCGGTCAGCGCTGCCGCACCCAGGACGGCCCGCCGGCGGCGGCGCCGGGCCCGGGCCACGCCGACCCGGGTGACCGGCCGGTCGGCCGCGACGGCGGTGCGGACCCTGGCCGCGACCGGGCCGACTAGCCCGGCGAGCCGGGTGCCGACGCCCTCCGGGGCGGAGTGCCGCACCGGCGCGGCCGGCTTCGACCCTGCCGGCGGCTCGTCCGGACCGGGGGCCACCAGCGCGTCAGGCCAGGGTTCGGTCGGTGGCGCCGCGGTGCCGGGCACCACCGGTTCGGGTCCCGCCACCGGCGACGGGATCGCAGGCGCGGCCGGGGGCGGCGGGCCGAAGGGCTCGGCCGCCGGGGCGTCGGGGTCGCCCGGCAGCCGGTGCGGCGGCGGCTCGGGCGCGCGGGCCGGCTCGGCCGGTACGGCGGGCAGCCAGCCCCCGACCCGGATACCGGTCTGCGTGAGTTCGTCCTCAGCCACCGACCCCTCCCTCGGCCACCGGCGCCGGCGGCCGTGCCGTGGCCCGCCGCAGGGAGGATGACACACAGCCCGATCTTCGAGAAGCCGTCGGCCGGAGGCATCTTCGCGACAGTGCCCCGGTCAGCGCCGCTCGCGCCGCCGCAGCCCACGGTCCGGGTGCCAACTCTCGATCACCAGATGGTCCGGCGGGTCGCCGACCCGGGTCAGCACCACCTCGGTCAACTCGATCCGGAACCGGTGCGAGCCGTCCTCGCCCGCCGGCTCCTCGTGCGCCCGGCCGGCGATCTTCGCGTCCCCGCCCCAGGAGGTCGGGTCGTCCTCCGGGGCGTCCTCGGACGGGCTGTGCAGCGCCACCCGCGGGTCGCGGCGCAGGTCGAGCGCCTTCAGCGCGCCGGCCATGCTGCCCAGCCGGAGTTGCCCGTCGTCGGCGAAGTCGAACTCCGTGCCGCTGATCCGCGGCGAGCCGTCCCGTCGCAGGGTCGCCATCGTGCCGTGCCTGCGGACGGCGAAGCGGGCGCGCACGCGCGCCGCGAAGTCGGGTTCGGACGCCACCAGGTCGGACCACCATGTCATGCGGCCAGCGTGGCAGGGAAAGCTGACATCCCGCGGCGCCTTTTCCCGTGGGGTCAGCGGATCTCGAAGCCCAGCGCCTGCGCCAGCACGACGGCCTGCTCGGCGTCGACGATGGCGCCGGCCCGCTCCACCGCCGTGGGGTCGAGCGCGGTCAGGTCGCTGCCGCGCAGGTCGGCCCGGATCAGCTTGACGGCGTGCAGCTGCGCGCCGGAGAGGTCGACGCCGGTGAGCACCGCGCCGGTCAGGTCGGCGCCGGTGAGATCCACCTCGCGCATGCGGGCGTCGGTGATCCGCACGCCGCGCAGGTCGGCGCCGGGCAGGGCGACGAAGGACCAGTCGCCGCCGTCGACCCGCAGCGGGCGCAGGTCGCACTGCTCGAAGCTGCTGCCGACCAGCTTGCAGCCGGTGAACTCCGCCTCGAAGAGGTTGCACCGCTTGAAGGTGCAGCGGTCGAACGCGGAGTCGGTGTGCCGGGAGGCGTTGAGGGCCACGTTGCCGAAGACGCACTCGGTGAAGGTGGCCCCCTGGCTGACCGCCTCGGTGAGGTCGACGTGGAAGAACTCGCACCGGACGAAGTGCCGGTCGACCAGCTCCTCGGCGTACCAGTCCTGGTGGCGGTAGGTGACGTCCTCGACGGCTTCCGGCATGCGGCCGAGACTAGTGTGACCGGCCGACACTTCCCGCTCCCCGTACCGGCCGGTAGGTTCGACGTCGTGAGCGTCGCAGTGAGCACGGACCCGGACCGTATCGGCTTCGACCCCGCCCGGCTGGCGCGGATCGACGAGCACTTCGGCAGGTACGTCGACGACGGCCGGCTCGCCGGCTGGCAGATCGTGGTGACCCGCCGGGGCGAGATCGGCCACTCCTCGACGTACGGGCTGCGGGACCGGGAGGCCGGCACGCCGGTCGAGTCGGACACCCTCTGGCGCATCTACTCGATGACCAAGCCGATCACCTCGGTCGCCGCCATGATGCTCTGGGAGGAGGGCCGGTTCGAGCTGAACGACCCGGTCAGCCGCTGGCTCCCGGAGTTCGCCGACGTCCGGGTCTACGACCGGGGCTCGGTGCTCAAGCCGTACACCGTGCCGGCGGTCGAGCCCGTCCGGATCTGGCACCTGCTCACCCACACCGCCGGCCTGACCTACGGCTTCGCGCAGGTCAGCGTGGTCGACGGCCTCTACCGGGCGGCGGGGTTCGACCTGGGCGTGCCGGCGGGCGCGGACCTGGCCGAGGCGACGCGCGGGATGGCCCGGCTGCCGCTGCTCTTCCAGCCGGGCACCAGCTGGAACTACGGCGTCTCCACCGACGTGCTGGGCCGGCTGGTCGAGGTGGTCTCCGGGCAGTCGCTGGACGCGTTCTTCGCCGAGCGGATCTTCCGGCCGCTGGGCATGACCGACACCCGCTGGTGGGTCGAGGAGCCGGACGCCAAGCGCCTCGCCGCGCTCTACGCTCCGCACCCGGCCACCGGCCAGGCGGTCCGCGCCGAGGCGATCGGCCGCTACGCGCTCACCGCGCCCGAGTGCCTCTCCGGCGGCGGCGGGCTGGTCTCCACGGCCGCCGACTACCACCGGTTCACCCAGTTCCTGCTGCGCGGCGGCGAGCTGGACGGGGTGCGGCTGCTCGGCCCCCGGACGGTGCGCTTCATGACCCGCAACCACCTGCCCGGCGGCCGGGACCTGGCCTCGTTCTCCCCCGATGGCTTCGCCGAGACGATCCTCGACGGGATCGGCTTCGGGCTGGGCTTCGCCGTGGTGCTCGACCCGGTGCCGTCCCGGGTGCCGAGCAGCGTGGGCGAGTACTACTGGGGCGGCCTGGCCAGCACCGCGTTCTGGGTGGACCCGGCGGAGGAGGTCACCGCGCTGCTCTTCACCCAGCTCATGCCGTCGAGCACGTACCCCCTCCGCTCCCAGCTCCGCCAGCTCGTCTACTCGGCCCTGGTCGACTGACGCCCGGCCGGTTCGTCGGAACGGCACCGGTCGGGCGGGCCCGCTCCCTAGCCTGGGGAGCATGAGCGACATCGTCGTGTTCGGCGCCGGCGGGACGGCGGGCTCGCGGATCGCCGCCGAGGCGGCCGAGCGGGGGCACCGGGTCACCGCGGCGGTGCGCCGCCCGGAGGCGACCAGCTACCTGCCGCCCGGGGTCCGCACGGTGACCGGTGACGTGACCTCGGCGCGGAGCGTACGCGAGCTGGCCGGGGACGCCGACGTGTTCGTGGTGGCCATCGGCGGCGGCGAGCGGGAGCTGTGGCGCGACGCCGCGCGGACCCTGGTCGACACGCTGCGTGAGCTGCCCGACCCGCCCCGGGTGATCCACGTGGGGGGCGGGGCGACGTTGCTGACCCCGAAGGGCACCCGCTACCTGGACGAGCCGGACTTTCCCGAGGAGTACCGGGACTCGGCCGAGGGCCAGGCCGACGCCCTGGACATCTACCGCTCCGCGGCCGACGGGGTGACCTGGACGTATGTCTCACCGCCGCCGTTGGAGTTCCACCCGGGCGAGCGGACCGGGCACTACCGCACCGGCACCGACCACCCGGTCACCGACGCGCAGGGCCGCTCGGTGCTCACCTACGAGGACCTGGCGGTGGCGATCGTCGACGAGATCGAGAACCCGCGGTTCGGCAACGCCCGGTTCACCGCGGCGTACTGAGGTCAGTCGGCCAGCCGGGCCGGGAAACCGCCGGTGGCGATCGGCCCCCAGCTGTCGATGGTCACCCGGATCAGCGACTTGCCCTGGTCGACCATGGCCTGGCGGTACTCGTCCCAGTCCGGGTGCTCGCCGGAGATGCTGCGGAAGTATTCGACCAGCGGTTCGAGCGCCGCGGGCAGGTCGAGCACCTCGGCGGTGCCGTCGACCTGCACCCACGGCCCGTTCCAGTCGTCGGAGAGCACGCACGCGGAGACCCGGGGGTCGCGGCGGATGTTGGTGACCTTGGCCCGCTCCGGGTAGGTGGAGATCACCAACCGCCCCTCGGCGTCGACCCCGCAGGAGACCGGGGAGGACTGTGGCCGGCCGTCGGCGCGGGTCGTCATGAGCACGACCCGGTGCCGGGGGCGGAGGAAATCGATCAGGGCGTCCCGGTCGACCCGGGTGTTGGTCGCGATGCTGCGTGCCATCCCTCGGTTCTACCAGGTGGGCCGGACGGGCCTCAGCGGGGACGGCCGGCGACCCGGCGCGGGGAGGTCTGCTCCGGCACGCGCGGGCGCACGCTCGGCCGCCAGGCGCGCCCGTTGGCGTAGATCACCCGGAAGCCGAGGTAGGAGGCGAGCGGCGCCCAGTGCGCCGAGCCCATCCGCAGTTCGGCGGCGTTGTGCCGCTGCCCGTTGGCCAGCACGTCGAGCAGCACCGTCTCGAAGGCGGCCGACTCGACCCAGTCGACCTCGCGGGTGAAGCCGCAGACCAGCGCGGCCCCGGTGACGTCGAGGAACTCGCGCAGCATGGCGTCGGAGGCGCGCAGCACCGAGCAGCTGCCGAAATAGAGGCGGCGCCCCTCGCAGCGGCCGGCCATCCGCTCGGCGACGTCGGCCAGCTCGACGGAGTCCCAGTCGGTGAGGCAGAGCCGGCTCGGCTCGCCGTGCATGGCGAAGAAGCCGACCCGGTAGTCGGCGTACTGCTTGAGCAGCCAGCGGTCGAGGAAGTAGAAGAGCTCGTCGCGGGTGGCGGCGTCCTTGTGGATGAAACGGATCCGGCCCAGCCGTTCGAGCAGTTCGAGGGTGGGCAGGACGGAGCCGCGCTCGTTGAGGTCCCGGTGCCACTGCCCTTCGATGCAGAAGACGCCACCACGCGCCAACGCCCACCTCCCCCGCCCGCGAAGGTCGCCCGGAAGGCCGTACCCGGCCTCGGAGGCAGACGTTACCGGGCCGGGGTGACGAGGGGACATCACCCTGGGTGTGGTCGGTTGGGCGAGTCCGTCACCGTCGCACGGTTCCGCCGTCATCGGCACCGGCCGGGCCGGAGTGGGCGATTCGCCATTCACCGCGATTCACAGGTAATGCCCAGCAAGGGCGTAATGCGAGAGCAATTCCGGTTATCCGCCACGAATCGGCAGGACGGCTGTCACGGTGGAAGGGACGGGATCTTCCGGTCGATGTCCCGCCCCAACCCCACATCACTCTCTAACGGGAGGAATTCTGTGCGCGTCAACACGCTCAAGCGGGTGGCCGTCGCGTTCGCGCTGGCCCTGCCCGGGGCCGCGATCGCCACGGTCGTCGCCGCACCGCCGGCCCATGCCGACGGCTGCTACACCTGGCCGAGGAACCTCTACCAGGGGCGGTCCGGCGAGGATGTCCGACAACTCCAGATCCGGGTGGCCGGCTGGGCCGCGTACCGGGACATCGTCCGGGTCGACGGCATTTACGGCCCCGAGACGGCGGCCGCGGTCCGGCGCTTCCAGTCCGCGTACGGGCTGCGCGCCGACGGCGTCGCCGGCCCGCAGACCTTCGCCAAGATCTACGACCTTCAGGACGACGACTGCACGCCGAAGCACTTCAGCTACACCGAACTCGACAACGGTTGCGGCAAGGGCGGGTGGAGCGGGGGCCCGCTCTCGTCGACCGCGACCCGGGGCATGGCGCTGCGCACCATGTGGAAGCTGGAGGCGCTGCGGCGCAGTCTCGGTGACACGCCGCTCTACGTCACCAGCGGATTCCGCAGCATCGCCTGCAACCAGCAGGTCGGCGGCGCCTCGGACAGCCAGCACCTCTACGGCGACGCGGCCGACCTGACCTCCCGCAACAGGACGCTCTGCCAGGTGGCCCAGTCGGCCCGCAACCACGGCTTCAGCGGCCTCTACGGCCCTGGCTACCCCGACCACAGCGACCACGTCCACGTGGACTCGCGTCGGGAGAACAACCAGGACCGGTCGTCGAACACCACCAGCTGGTCCGCCCCGAACTGCGGGATCGGCTGACCGGTGTCGACGGCGGCCCGACGCAGGGGTGGGGGGTCCCTGCGGCCGGGCCGCCGTCGGTGGTCCCGGGCGGGCGACCACTCCGGCTCGGCGTGGCTGATGCCACGCCGCGATCCGGAGCGGTCGTCAGCTCGCCCGGGGCCAGCGCGGCCGGGTGGCGGGGGGTGCCACCGGCCGACCGGTACCGCCGGGCCGGAGGCCGGGCCGCACCGGAGGTGGGGCAACCCGGCCGACCGGGCCGCGCGGGGACTGGGACGCGGCCGGCCGCCCGGCCGACGGGCCGGTCAGTACGAACGGGAAGGGCACGTGCACGAACGGGTTCCCGTGCCGGACCAGGGCGTCGATCTGACGCTCGTTGAGGCCGTGGGCCTCCAGCACGCGCCGCCCCCACCGGTGCAGCCGGCAGGGGTACGCGGCACCGTCGTTGCGGCACTTCGGTCCGGCGGGCCACTCCTCGGCGGCGTGCACCACCACCGCCCGGACCGCGAGCCGGACATCCTCGGGGGTCAGCGGCGCCGGCACCGGCACCTCGCCCAGGATCTGATCGATGGGATCCGTCGACTGCTCACCAACTCGCACGGCAGGCCTCCCGCAGCTCGGCAGCGGTGCGGCGGACCGGCCGCACCACATCCTCGACCACTGGTACGGCCGCACACCGGCAGTAGTTCAATCCCGCCCGGCGGTCAGACCGACCCGGAGTCCCGCACCGGCAGCGCCACCTGCACCCGGTTGGTCCCCGGTCCGCCGGACCGGGACGGCCCGCGACGGTAGCGTCGGCGGTGGGACCACCGGGGGCGGGAGGGCGCGATGACCGAGCGGCAGCCGTACCGCGTAGTGGCCCGTCACCCGAGGTTCGAGCTGCGCCGCTACCCGGCCCATCTGGTCGCCGAGGTCAGCGTGGAGGGGTCGTTCGAGTCCGCCGGCAACGCGGGGTTCCGGCCGCTGGCCCGGTACATCTCCGGTGCCAACCGGTCGCGGCGGGCGGTCCCGGTGACCGGGCCGGAGCCGGCCGGCGCGGAGCGGATCGCGATGACCTCCCCCGTGCTTCAGGAGGAGGGCGACCGGCCGGGGAGCTGGCTGGTGCGGTTCGTGATGCCCGCGAGCTTCACCCCGGCCACCCTGCCCGAGCCGGTGGACCCGCTGGTCACCATCCGGGAGGTCCCCGGGCAGCTCGCGGCGGCGATGCGGTTCTCCGGGCGGTGGACCGCGCGGGCGTTCGAGCGACGGGCCACCGCGCTGGGCCGCGCGGTCACCGGCGCGGGCCTGCGTCCGACCGGCGCCGTCCGGTACGCCCGCTTCGACCCGCCGTGGCAGCCCTGGTTCCTGCGCCGTAACGAGGTCGTGCTCCCGGTCGCCGAATAGTCGGCGGCCGGTGCGGTCGCCGGGTCACCCCTAGACTCGTGACCCCGCCCGCCAGATCGGAGATCCCCGTGCGTCCGTGGCCTGCCGCCCTCGCCCTGGTGCTGCTGCTCGCCGGTTGCGGCGGCGGCGCCGAGTCGACGGTCCTTCCCGCCTGGGAGGCCCCCGCGCCGAGCGCGCCGGCCCCATTGACGGTGAAGGAGGCGAAGGGCCGCTACCTGGCCATCGTGGCGCCGTACAACACCGCGTTGGAGGAGCTGGAGGAGGCGCTGAAGGCCGGCCGTCCGTGGCGCACCGTGCGGGACCTGGCGCGCACGGTCGCCAGCACCAACGCCGCCCACGCCGAGCAGCTCCGGGCCACCGCCTGGCCGGCCGTGGCGCAGGCCCCGGTCGCCGCGCTACTCAAGGAGAACGACGTGGCGCTGCGGCACTGGCAGCTCGCGGCCGAGGCCGCCAGCGCCGCGGTGCTGATGCGGGAGATCCGCGCCGCCGCCGCGCACGACGGCGGCAAGCAGGCCGACAAGGTACGCACCACCCTCGGCCTCCCGCTCTACCGGGACTCCTGACGAACCGCCGTCGGGCCCGCGCCGAGGTGCGGCGCGGGCCCGACGGGGTGCGAGACCTACTTCTTGTTGCCCGTGTTGCTCACCCGGAACGTGTAGTCCGCGTCCAGGTAGGTGAGGTCACCGGTCGGCAGGTTGGAGATCAGGACGGCGAAGTCGTCCTGGTTGCCGTTGGCGCACCTGGTCCGCAGGCCGCTGGCCGTGAACTGGTCGCCGGTGGACCGGTAGACCCAGTTGCCCGCGCCGTCGGTGGTCTCACCCGGCGAGGTGACGCCCGGCGTGAGGTCGCAGTGGCTGACCACCTGGACGGTCCAGTTGTTGTCCTGCACGCCGCTGGTGGCGAACCAGTTGCCCGCCGCCGAGGTGAGGGTCGCGTCGGCGCCGTTGACCCGGACGTCGTCGACGAACCAGCCGGTGTCCATGTACGCGGCGTCCGTGGAGTACCGGAAACGCACGTCCGTGGTGCCGGCCGGCAGGTCGGCGGTGAGGTGCTGGTAGACCGGGTCGTCGACGAAGTACTGGCCGCCGGAGGTGCCGGTCAGGCCGTTGCCCTCCTCGTTGTTGCCGTGCGGGTCGTCGTCGGTGGTGACGACCTGGCCGGCGTCGGTGCGCACCGGCACCGTCACCCAGTTGCCGCCGACGAGCGCCTCGACGAAGCCGTAGTCCCAGCCCTCCTCGATGAAGTACCAGCTCCAGAAGTCCAGCGAGGTGACCGCACCGGAGGTGGACACGTCGAGGATGTTGTCGTTCTGGCTCTCGTAGCCGGCGTACCAGTGGGTGGTGCCGGTGTGCGGCGCGATCACCGTCTCGTCGTCGCCGTCGAAGGCCAACGCCACGGTCGGGCCGGGGTTGCGGAACCGCTCGACCGACATGCCGAACGGCACGGCGGTGGTGTCCTGGCGGTTCTTCAGCCGCGCCCACTTGGCCTCGGGCGTGGCGCCCTGGTAGCTGCCCCGGCCCGACCAGAAGACGTCGTCGGCGATGTCGATGGTCCACGAGGTGTCGGCGGGGTCGCCGAAGTCGAAGGCCTTGATGTCGTAGATCGGCGAGTCCTCGTCGTCCAGGTAGACCGCCACCGACCAGTCCCGGAACAGGTCGGCCGCGCTGCGCAGGTGCGCGCCGGTGTCCGCGTTGAAGTCGTCGATGGCGTTCTGCACGCCGGCCATGCCGTCGGCCTGCTCCTCGAAGATCGTCTTGATGAGCAGGTCACCGGCCCTGCCGTCGTACTGCTTGTCCGGGGTGTAGGTGCCGTCGCCGTTGCCGCCGGCCTGCTCCCACAGGTACTGGAAGTAGGTGAACGAGGCGCCGTAGTTGGCCAGGGTGCTGCCCCACCGGGTCAGCGAGGTCTCCTCGTAGAAGACCTGCTGGTTGGTCAGGTGCGAGCCGCCGGCGTCCAGGCCGTTGAGGAAGATGGCGAAGTCCGCCAGGCCCTCGTCCACCCAGGAGAGCTCGCCCGGGTCGCTGTAGTTGTGCAGCAGGTGCTGCAGCTCGTGCGCGACCGTGCCCTCGTACAGCTCGGGGCGGTCGTTGGCCGGGTTGGCGTCGCGCCACGGCGAGTCGTTCGGGCCGACCCGGTTGGCCCAGTCCAGGGCGTCGACCACGATGACGTTCATGCCGACGCTGTCGATGAAGTCCGGCGCGAAGTAGCCGGCCGTGTACGAGGTCTGCGCGCAGTCGTAGTAGGCGTCGTCCTGGATGTTGTAGAGCACCATGACCAGCGAGTCGCTGGCCGGCTCGTCCGGGTCGGCCGCGTCCATCGGGCCGAAGTGCTCCTCGTCGACGGCGACGATCTGGTTGGCGAGCTTGTCGCCGACGTAGTTGATCTGCGCCTGGGTGAGGGCGAACTGCGCGGCCGTGGCGGTGGCGCAGGGGGTGAAAGCGTCGCCCGGGTTGTGGTCGAACTGCGGGTCGAGGCTGGCCACGCCGACCGGCGCGGTGCCGTCGAGCGGGGTGCCCTTGGGGACGTAGATGTAGACCGGGGTGCCGTCGGGGGTCTTGTTGGCGTACACCCGGGTGAAGTCCTGGTTGTAGGTGCCGCCCGCCGCGCTGTCGTTGATCGGCAACGTGATGGTCGGCTCGCCGGGAAGGTTCTCGTGGTCGTTGGCCTGGGCCGGGGCCGAGACCGTGAAGGCGAGCGCCGTCACGCCCGCCACCGTGGCCGCGATCCGGCTCGGTCGTCTCATTCGCACGCGGATGCCTCCTGCTGTGAGGCGGTGATCAGCTCCGGCCACCGCCGTCGGGTGAGCAGTTGCCCCGTCGTCGCCGCCGAAGGCAGCAGCTGAGCAGGGGAATTTTGTCTTCAGGCAACCACTTTCGACGGTGCCAGGGAGGCGCCCGCAGGTCACAAATTCGTCACGAACATGAGTCACCTGACCGCACGTGCGACCCCGGTCGGCCGCCGGTCGATCCGGCTTTGGCGGATCGTCGGAGGGGCCCGCCCGCACGGCCGTCCATCTCGTCCCGACGGGGGAGCCGACCACCGTTCCGTCCGGCACCGGTGCCCGTTCTAGGCTTGGTGGTCGAGTGACGCCCAGGCGAGGAGGCCCGGATGACCCGCTACGCCGCCCTGCTGCGGGGCGTCAACGTCGGCACCACCCGGCTCGCCATGGCCGACCTGCGCCGCCTCGTCACCGACCTCGGGCACGAGGACGTCAAGACCTACCTGCAGAGTGGCAACGTCGTCTTCAGCAGCCCGCCCGCGAAGGACGACATCCTGGCCGAGGGCATCGCCCGCCGGCTCGCCGACGAGTTGGGCCTGCGCGTGCCGGTGCTGGTGCGCAGCGGCGACGAACTCGCGGCGGTCGCGGCGGCCAGCCCGTACGCCGGGAAGCAGGACGACCCGACGCGGGTCCTGGTGGCCTTCCTCTCGGCCGCGCCGAGCCCGGCCAAGGTCAGGGACCTGGTCGCGCCGGACGGGGAGAACCTGGAGTTTGCGGTCGACGGGCGCGAGGTGCACCTGCACTTCCCCGACGGCGGCTACGGGCGGAGCAAGTTCACCAACACCCACCTGGAGAAGAAGCTGGGCGTGGTGGCGACCACCCGCAACTGGAAGTCGGTGCTGGCCCTGCGCGACCTGACCGCCGGCTGAGCGGAGGGGCCGACCCGTTACCTCTCAGTGCACTTTGGTGAATGCACAGTTGGTAGTCCCGCCTTGCGGTGGGACGGTCCCGGTCTGACCGGCGGATGCCGTGCCGGGTTGACGCTTCACAGCCACCGGCCCACCGGGGCGGGTCTTATGGTCGGCTCCACGTCCAGCCACCGGGCCACTCCCGGCGGTTGCTTCCTCAGCCGCGAGGGCGGCCAGGTTGCGGGCGGCGTTGGCGTCCCGGTCGGTGACCAGGCCGCACGCCTCACATTCGTACTCACGCTCGTGCAGGGCCAGCTTGGCTTTCACCGCGCCGCAACCAGAGCAGGTCTTGGAGGACGGAAACCAGCGGTCGGCGACGATCAGCCGGCCACCGTTCCACGAGGTCTTGTATGTGAGCTGTCGGCGGATCTCGGCGAACCCGGCGTCAGCGACGTGCCGGGCCAGCCGCCGGTTGCGCAGCATCCCGGCCACGTTGAGGTCTTCCACCACGACCGTGCCGTGCTCGCGGGCGAGGCGGGTGGTGAGTTTGTGCAGGCCATCGCGGCGTAGGTTCGCCACCCGGGCGTGTGCTCGGCCGAGTCGCGCCGAAGCGCGTTGCCACCGGTTCGACGGGCACTGGCCGGTACGCCGGTTAGGGCCGGTCTTGCGTGCCAGCGCCCGGCCGAGCCCCCGCAGGCGGCGTTGAGCGTGGCCGAGGTAGCGCGGGTTGGGCACCAGCTCACCGGTGGACAGCACGGCAAGGTGTGTGATCCCGACGTCGACACCGACCGTGCAGGCGCGGCGGACCGGTGCCCGGTCGGCGCGCTCAACCTCGACGGTGAACGCGACGTGCCAGCGTCCGCCGTCGCGCCGCACGCTCGCGGACATGATCCGGGCGGTGTCGTTGTCGAGGCGGCGGGCGAGTTTCCGGGCGGACTCGTGCAGTTTCAACCGGCCCAGCCGGGGCAGCACGACATGCTTACGGTCCGCATCGACGCGGATCGTGCCGGTGGTGAACCGCACGCATGGTGTGGTGCGGCGGCGGGACTTGAATCGCGGGAACCCGACCGGATGGCCCTTGCGCTTGCCGCCTCGGGAGTCGGCCCAGTTCTTCAGCCCTCGGGCGAGGGCGTCCAAGCCAGTGTTGAACGCCTCCTTGGAGCACTCCCGCCACCACGGCGCGACCTCGGCCTTGGCCGCGTTCCACTCCCGGCGTAACGCCGGCAATGACCATCCGATCGTCGGGGTGAGCTGGTCGTCCGGGACGCCGTAGGTGCGCTCGGCAGCCCGCTGACCCATGACCGCCTTCACTCGGGCCAGCGCCCAGTTGTGCGCGACCCGGGCCGCTCCGGCGTGCGCCAGCACCGCACGCTCCTGCGCCGGGGTGAGATCGAGGGCGAACCGGTACGCCTGGACCGTCTTCACGTCGGGTTGTCTCCCGTGGCGGCTTCGACCGCGCGCCGGGCGCGGTTCGCGGCGGCGCGGCGACCGTACAGACGGGCGCACAGCGACGTGAGGATCTCGGTAACGTCGCGGACCAGATCGTCGTCCACCTCAGCCGAGTCGACTACCAGCAGCCGGCGGCCCTGTGCGGCGAGTGCGGCTTCGACGTACTCGGCTCCGAAGCGGGCGAACCGGTCGCGGTGTTCGACCACGATGGTCGTCACGGTCGGGTCGCGCAGCAGAGCGAGGAACTTCTTGCGGTGCCCGTTGAGCGCCGATCCGACCTCGGTCACTACCCGCGACACGGCAAGGTTCTGCCCGGTCGCCCACGCGGCCACCCGGGCGACCTGCCGATCCAGGTCCGCTCTCTGATCGGCCGAGGACACCCGGGCGTAAACCACCGCCGTCGTCGCCTGCGGCGACGAGTCGGCGGCCCGCTCCACAAGGATCAGGCCGCCGACTCGTCGAGCGGGCACCGGCAGCTTGCCCTCCCGGAACCAGCGATACGCCGTTACCGGATGGACGCCCTCCTGCCTCGCCCACTCTTTCAAGTTCACGACAGCATACTATCGCTTACTACCCTGGCAACTGCCGACACCCCGTGGCCCGGCCCCTCCGCGCCCGGTCTCAGAAGTGGTACGCCGTGTGGTACTCCGGGACCAGCACGCGGCTGCGCGGCGACGCCTTCCGCACCGCGGCGATCAGGTCGTCGAGGCGCTTGCGGTCGCTCGGCGCCACCGCCGGCGGGTTGGTCAGCGGGGTCTCGAAGTTGTCCCAGTGCACCGGCACCACGACCTTCGGATAGTCGAGGGCGGCCATCAGCCGGGGAACGTAGTCGGCGGTCGCGGTGGTCGCGGCGGAGGCCACCATCGCCACGTCGGGGGCCAGCCCGACCAGGTTGCGCTCGGCGAAGTCGCTCGCCCCCATGAAGAACACCGACGGGCCGCCGTCGACGCGGATCTGGTACGCCAGGGTGTCCCCCTCGGGCAGGTCGGAGATCTTCTGCGGCTTCGGCGGCGGGCTGACCCGTACGCCGGGGAAGGCCATCGACCAGGCGCCGTTGCGGCTGTGCAGGGAGCTGACCACCTCGACGGTGTAGCCGCCGAAGTCGAGCACCTCGCCGCCCTTGACCGGGGCGAGCTGGCCGGCCGGCACCCCGTAGGCCAGCCCGAGGTGGTAGGCGGTCAGGGTGCCGAAGACCCGGGCGCCGGTGCGGCCGGCGATGTGGGGCACGTCGTTGAAGTGGTCCCAGTGGGTGTGCGTGACCAGGATGTTCTCGGCGCGCTCCACCAGCGGGTCGATGACGGCGGTGTCCACCGTCAGCGCGGTGTCCGGGTCGAACGCGCCCCGGAACAGGCCGGTGTCGTAGCGGCTCAGGTACGGGTCGACCAGCACCGTCCGGTCGCCGATGTCGATCCGCCAGCCGGACGTGCCCCACCAGCGGAAGCTGACCGCGCCGGTGCGCCGGGCCCCGGCGGCGGTGGCCGGGGCGGCGGTGGTGGCGGCCCGGGCCGGCGCGCCGGCGGCAAGGCCGGCGGTGGACACCGCGGCGGCGCCGACCGCGGCGTCGCGCAGGAAGCGGCGGCGGTCGTACGACCGTTCGTCGAACATGGAGCATCCTCCCCGTGGAGCAGGTTGATCGGTTCGCCCACCCCACCACCGGCCGCCCGCCGATGTCCAAGATCAGCCGACGGCACGATCGATACGCGTTCGCATATCGGTGCAGCTCACGGCCCTGAACCCGGGCCGGCCCGGCCGGGAAATCAATCGGCGCGCAGGGCCTCGACGGCGGCCCGGGCGGCCTCGCCCATGGCCAGGTCCACGTCGATCCGGCGGGTGCTGAGCCGCTCGGTACGGGCGAAGACCGCGACCGCGTACCGGCCGCCGTCGGGATACTCGACGACCCCGGCCTCCAGGTGCAGGCCGGGCAGGGTGCCGGTCTTCCCGGCGACCCGGACGCCGGGCGGGAAGCCGGCGGCGAGCCGGGTCCAGAACAGCTGCCGGGCCATCAGCTCCCGGACCATCGCGCAGGCGGCCGGCGGCCCCGCCTCGTCCCGCCAGATCAGGCCGAGCAGCCGGGTCATCTCCCGGGCCGTGCTGGAGGTGGTGTGCGCCGGGTCGAAGACCCGCATGGCCCGGACCCGCTCCGGCGGCAGGGTCGGGAAGATCCGGGCGAAGTCGGCCTCGGTGCGGGCCCCCACGTCGGCGAGCATCGTCTCGACCAGCTGCCGAGGGCCGCCGACGATCCGGGTACGCGGCAGGTCCAGCTCGGCGGCGAGCATCGGCAGCACGTCCGGGCCGACCCGGCGCAGCAGCAGGTCGGCGGCCGTGTTGTCGCTGACCGACATGGCGAAGTAGGCCAGGTCGCGCAGGGACACCTCGACGTCGTCGGCGCAGCCGGCGACGCCCCAGCCGCCGAGCCGGTCGGCGGGGCCGACCAGCACCCGCTCGACCGGGTCGAGCTGGCCGGCGACGACCTGCCGGGCGAACTCCAGCGCCAGCAGGATCTTGAACACCGAGGCGATCACCACCTGCTCGTCGGCGCGCAGCGCCACCTCCCGCCCCGGCGCGTCGACATCCACGACGTGCAGGCAGCCGCCGATCCCGGCCCGCTGGAAGATCTCCCCGATCCGCTCCGCGCTCACCCCGACACGCTAACCAGCGGCGGTCGGGGCGGGCGTAGGGTGCCCGTCGTGGACCTGCTGCGACACCTGCGGCACTTCGTGGTCGTGGCCCGCGAGCTGCACTTCGGGCGGGCGGCCGAGGTGCTCGGCATCGCGCAGCCGCCGCTGAGCCAGTCGATCCAGCGGCTGGAGCGCGAGCTGGGCGCCACCCTCTTCGACCGGTCGCAGCGGCAGGTCCGGCTCACCACGGCCGGCCAGCTCCTGCTCGGCGAGGCCGACGAACTGCTCGCCGGGGAGCGCCGGCTGCGCAACCTGGTCGACCAGGTACGCCGGGGCGCGCTCGGCGTGCTCCGCGCCGGCGTACCCCCGGAGACCCCGGCCGTGACGCTGCGCGCGCTGCTCGACGGGCTCGCCGCCCGCGCGCCCGGGCTCGACCTGGACCTGCACGAGCTGACCAGCGCCGAGCAGCGGCGGATGCTGGCCGAGGGGCGGCTCGACGTCGGGCTGCTGCACCACCCGGTGGAGGAGGCCGGGCTGCGCTTCGGCCCGGCCGTGGACGCCCCGGTCGGGGTGCTGCTCCCCCGGTCCGCGCCGCCGGCCCGGGCCCGCGAGGTGGAGCTGGCCGACCTCGCCGGCCTGGACCTGATCACCGCGCCGCCGGCCACCGCGCCCGGCTGGCACGGGCACCTGCTGGCGGTCTGCCGCCGGCACGGCTTCGTGCCCGCCCGGGTCCGGCCGGCCCGCAACCCGGAGTTCCTGTTCGGACTGCTGCTGGCCGGTGGCGCGGTCGCCCTGGAGCCGGAGTCGGTGGCCCGCCGCGAGCCGCGGATCGCCTGGCGGCCGCTGGTCGACGCGCCGCTGGTCAAGCGCACCTCGGCGGCCTGGCCGGCCCGGGCGGGACACCCGGCGGCCCCGATGTTCGGGCAGCTCGCGGCGGAGGTGCTGGCCGTCGCGGAACCGCCACCGGCGACCGCGGCGCTCGCGTCCGCCGCCCGGCCCTGGCCGGTGCTCTTCGAGGCCGGCCAGAGCGGGCCGAGCGCCGGTCAGCAGCCGCCGGTGGGGTGAACCGCCACGGGTCGGCCGGTGGCGGCGCAGATCACCCGGCGGCGGCCGTGACGAGCCGGGTCGAGCGGGTAGAGAACCCGGGTGGCAGGCCCGGCGCCGCGCGTGGAAGCGTTCCCGGGCACCCGGACGATCGGAGATGAGGCTTCCATGGCCCCGAACAGCGTTCCCGACATCCCGCTCAACGACGGCAACACCATCCCGCAGCTCGGCTTCGGCGTCTTCCAGATCGACCCGAAGGAGACCGCGCAGGCCGTCGGCGCGGCGCTCGAGATCGGCTACCGGCACATCGACACCGCCGAGATGTACGGCAACGAGGCCGAGGTCGGGCAGGCCGTGCGCACCTCCGGGCTGGACCGCAGCGAGGTCTTCGTCACCAGCAAGCTGAGCAACGCCTTCCACCGCCCGGACGACGCCCGCCGGGCGTTCGAGTCCACCCTTGCGGAGCTGAAGTTCGACTACCTCGACCTGTTCCTGATCCACTGGCCGCTGCCGACGCTCTACGACGGCGACTTCGTCTCCACCTGGCGGGTGCTGGAGGAGTTCCAGCGCGACGGCCGGGCGAAGTCGATCGGCGTCTCCAACTTCCAGGTGGCCCACCTGGAGCGACTGGCCGCGGAGGCGGAGATCGTGCCGGCGGTCAACCAGATCGAGGTGCACCCGTACTTCTGCAACGAGGAGGTGCGGGCGTACGGGAAGGCGCACAACATCCTCACCGAGGCGTGGTCGCCGATCGCCCAGGGCAAGGTGCTGGACGACCCAACCATCGTCGACATCGCCGAGGAGGTCGGCCGGACCCCGGCGCAGGTGGTGCTGCGCTGGCACGTGCAGCGCGGCGACATCGTCTTCCCCAAGTCGACCACTCCGAGTCGGATCGACGAGAACCTCCGGATCTTCGACTTCGAGCTGGACGACACCACGGTGGAGCGGATCAGCGGCCTGGACCGGGGCGAGGCGGGCCGGCAGGGGCCGAACCCGGACACCTTCGACTACCTGCCGGCGTAACGCCTACCGGCAGCCCTCACTCCCGGTCGGTAGTGCTCCCTCGGTGACGGTTGAACGTCACCGCGGCCGACCTGCAGCCCTGCCCAGAGCAGCGGGCCCGGCTCGAAACGGCGCGCTGACCGTTCGACCGGGCCCGCGCTGACCATCCGCACGGACCCGGCCGGCTCTACCGGTGAACCCAGGGTCCGCGTCGGCAGATCTCACGGCCACCCGCACCCGGAAACGGGCAAAGCGGGTCTGACTGACGGAACAGTCAGCCGGAGAGATTGAGGCGTGTCGGCGTAGACCCGCAGGTCGGGACGCCTCCAGACTGGGAAGCGACCAGGCGGCCAGACATCTCACGGCCGCGATCGTCGTTCTTCGCCGGCCCGCACCTGGGCGGCTGGACGCCAGGCGACCAGTCCAGGAGGAAGTTCGTATGTCCGGCAAGCACTCGCGGTCCGGTCCGGGCGGCGGGCGGGCCCGGAGCGATGCAAGGCCTCCGAGGCGGAGAAGGGCGGGCACCTCCCGTGGCAGCGCCAAGGTGCCCGGGAAGCTCATCGTGCTCGTGCCGGCGCACGATGAGGCCCAGGGGATCAGCCAATCGGTCACCGCCCTGCGGCAGCAGACGTATCGGCCCACAATGGTCGTGGTGATCGCCGACAATTGTCGGGATGAAACGGCCCGACTCGCCGCACAGGCTGGTGCGTACGTCTTCACGACGTTCGGAAACCAGCGCAAGAAGGCGGGTGCACTGAACCAGGTACTCGCACAACTGCTACCGCGGCTGACTGCTGACGATTTCGTCGCGGTGGTCGACGCTGATTCGGTCCTGGATCCTCATTTCCTCAATCACGCGCTGGCGAAGCTGGGTGCCGACCGGAGGCTGGGAGCCGTCGGAGGCGTGTTCCGAGGCAGCAGCGGCAGTGGATTCGTCGGCCACCTCCAACGCAACGAGTACGTCCGGTACGCCCGGGACGTTGCGCGGTTGAACGGCAAGTGCCTGGTGGTCACCGGCACAGCGGCCGTGTTCCGGGCCGGCACCCTTCAGGAGGTCTCCAGGGCGAGACTCAGTGGCCGGCTCCCCGCGGGCGACGGAGCGGGTGGGGTGTACGACACCACCGTTCTGACCGAGGACAACGAGATGACCTTCGCACTGCGTCATCTCGGCTACACGGTTCTCTCGCCCAAGGAGTGTTCACTGGTCACGGAGGTCATGGGCACGTGGCGTGACCTCTGGAGACAGCGCCTCCGCTGGAAACGGGGGGCGGTGGAGAACTGCTTCCAGTACGGGATCACGCGCGTGACGTGGCGGTACTGGGGCAGGCAGTTGGTGACGCTGCTTGGCGTACTCACAACCTTCGCGTATCTGGGATCGCTCGGATACAGCGTAGGCGTGTACCGCGAGATCCATGTCCAGCCGTTCTGGCTGGCGGTTTCCAGCATTTTCGTCGTCGAGCGGGTGGTGACCATCCGCTATCGCGGCTGGAAGTACATGCTCGCCTCGGCGACAATGTACGAACTGGTACTAGACATTTTCCTCCAGTTCGTCCACGCAAAGGCATACACCGATTTCATTTTCCGCCGAGAGAGGAACTGGTAACAAGAGATGTACAACAATGTGACTGCCCCTGCGGCTGCTGGTGCGGCTACCTCTGGTGGCCTGGCCGTTACGGGAGCCAACACCCTCTGGGTCGTGCTGGCCGGGTTCGCCATGGTGGCTGCCGGATCTGCTCTGATGCGAATCGCCCCCAGGCTTCGCAGGTCCCGGTAACCGCGCGGGGTGCCCCGAGTGCTCCGCGCGGGGCACCCCAACCGCCTGTTGCCCAGTTGCAGGTCAGCCGTTACCGCTTCGACCATCTGCCCCGGTGAGCGGCCACCGTGGCCGGTGCTCGGCTGCCGGTCCCCGCGCGGGGGTTCAGGAGGCAACCCGCTCGGCGACCCGGCGGATCGCCGCCTCGGTCAATGACCCCGGCGCGGCGACGTAGACGTTGACTTCCTCCCCACGCCTGAAGGGCGGGGGATTCCCGTGGCTGAGGCGCGTTCACGCCGCGAGCCGTTCGGGTGGTTGGCGTTTCACAGACAGCCCTGCGGCTAGGTCTCCGCGCCCTGTTACCGCCAGCCCGGCGGCGAGGATGTTCTTGGCGGCGTTCACGTCGGCGTGGTCCTGATGCCCGCAGGCGACGCACCGGAAGACCGCTTGGCTCTCGCGGGAGTCCGGGGCGACATGCTTGCAGGCGTTGCAGGTCTGCGACGTATACGCCGGGTTGACCTTCTCGATCTTTGCCCCGTGGTAGCGGGCGGCGTGTTCCAGCTTGAGCAGGAATCCGCCCCACCCTTTGGCGAGGATGGCCCGGTTCAGGCCAGCCTTCTGGCGGACGTTACGGCCGGGCTGCTCAACGGTGCCCTTCGCGCTGGCCGTCATGTTCTTGATCCGCAGGTCCTCGACAGCGACCATGCCGTGCTCGCGGACCAGGCGCACGGCGGTCTGCGCGGCGAAGTCAGCTCTGCGGGCCCGGATACGGGCGTTGAGCCGGCCGAGTTGCGCGCGGGTAGCGTCGCGACGTTTCGATCCGCGGTTGCGGCCATGGACCCGCAGCGACCGGGACATGCGCTGCTGCAACCGCTTGAGCCGGGCCGCCTCGCCTGCAGTGACGAACTCCCGCTCGTCCAGCCCCCCGTCAGAGGTGGCCACAGCCACGGTGACACCCCGGTCCACACCGACCGGCGGCTTACCGTTCGGGGCAACCTCGGTCGCGCCGTCCTCGACGCAGAACGAGATGTACCAGCGTCCGCCGTCACGGGAGACGGTAGCGTTGCGGATGGGGCCACCCAACGGCCTGGTCCACCGAAACCTGACCGGCCCGAACTTCGGCAGGCGCACCTCACCCCACCTGCGGCTCAGCCGCTGCACCGCGATGTGCTTAGGGTCGGGAAACCGGAACGACGGGGCCGTGCGGGCCTTGGACCGCCAGCGCACCTTCCACGTGCCATGCGTCTTGCACGCCCGGTCCAGGTCCCGCAAGGTTTGCTGCAACGTGTGCGACGGCGCGTCGGCCAGCCACGCGCAGTCCGGGTCCTTCTTCGCCTCGGCCATCTGCCCGGCCTGCTCGTGGTAGCCGATGAACGCGCCGCGGCGGCGGTACTCACGGCGCTGCTCCAACGCCGTGTTCCACACCGCCCGACACACCGCACCGACCTGTTCGGCGTAGGCGGCCTGCTCGTCGGTGAAGACGAGCAGATAGCGGCGGCCGGTCAGCATTCAGCGGCCCTTCTGCTGCGCGACATACTCCTCCACCGCTGCCAGTGGGGCACCGCCGGTGGTCGCCACGAAGTACGAGTTCGTCCATAAGGTCGGCAGCCGGGAACGCAGCGATGGGAACTCCTCACGCAGCACCCGAGACGTCCGTGCCTTGATCGCCTTGACGAGCTTGTGAACACCGAACTGCGGGTCCACCTCGACCAGCAAGTGCACCTGATCGGGCATGACCTCCAGCGCCACCAGCCACGCCCCCTTCTCCTCCACCACCTCACCAATGAGGTGCTTCAACCGCTCCTCGATCCCGCCGGACAGCACGCGACGCCGATACTTCGGGCACCACACGACGTGGAAAGCGCACTGGAACACGACGCTGCTGTTCGACCGAAGGGCAACGGACACCCGTGCAATATACAGCCTCGTGCTATCTACTGCCCGTCTTAAATCGACGCGCCAACCCAACGGCTAAGGCCGGGGTCTGCGCGCTACGCACTTCGGTCGAGGTGAGCGCCGCCAACCCCGGCTACTGCGCGACGGACCTCAACCACCACAGCGGTTTCCGCACCCCGGAGGAGGGGCGCCGAGGTGAGCGCGCACCTGGCCACCCTGCGGACGGACGGGCCCAGCGGCCTGCTCTGGGGCTACCAGATGGACGCCGGCGGCGGCTACGGGGTGCTCCCCCGGTGAGGTTTGACTTCGCGCGCACTCGAAGGTGGAGGGTGGTGGCATCGTTCTGACGGGGAGGAACCCATGCGTTACCGCACCATCGGCACCGACCCGGCCACCCGCCGCGAGGTCAGCGTGCTCAGCCTCGGCGCCATGCTCTTCGGCACCGCCACCGACGAGGCCCTCTCGTACGCCATCCTCGACCGGTACGTCGAGGCCGGCGGCACGTTCATCGACACCTCGGACAACTACGCCTTCTGGCAGAACGGGGGCCAGGGCGGGGAGAGCGAGGAGCTGCTCGGCCGCTGGCGGCGCAGCCGTGGCGTCGGCAGCGAGGTGGTCATCGCCACCAAGCTCGGCGCCCGTCCCCTCGCCCCGGGCACCAGCTACGTGGACAACGCCGAGGGGCTGTCGGCCAAGGTGATCCGCGAGTCGGCCGAGCGCAGCCGGGAACGGCTCGGCGTGGACCGGCTCGACCTGCTCTACGCGCACATCGAGGACCGGACCGTGCCGCTGCGGGAGACCGTGGAGGGCTTCGCGGAGCTGGTCGCCGAGGGCACCGTCGGGCTGCTGGGCGCGAGCAACCACCGCTCCTGGCGGGTCGAGCGGGCCCGCGCCCTGGCCGCCGCGGCCGGCCTGCCCGGGTACGAGGTTCTCCAGTACCACCGCAGCTACCTGCCCCGGCGGCTGGACCTGCCGGGTGAGCTGGACCCGGACGGCGACGTCGGTGCGGTCGGGCCCGACCTGGCCAGCTATTTGCGGGCCGAGCCGCAGCTCACCCTGGTGGCGTACTCGCCGCTGCTCAAGGGCGCCTACGCGAAGCCGGAACGCCTCGGCGAGGCGTACGCCCTGCCGAGCACCCCGGCCCGGCTGGCGGCGCTGCGCGCGGTGGCCGACGAGGCCGGGGCCACGGTCAACCAAGTGGTGCTCGCCTGGCTGCTGGGCGGGGACGTGCCGGCCATCCCGCTGGTCGGCTTCTCCTCGGTGGCGCAACTGGATGAGAGCCTCGCCGCGGTGGACCTGGAGCTGACGCCGGAGCAGCGGGCCCGGCTGGACACGGCGCGGTAGGCACGGGGCGCCGGGCACCCGGTGCCGGCCGTGGGATGTAGCGAAACTCCACCGTTCGGCGCGTTCCCGTCGGCCGTCCGCCTGCCCGATACGACCAGAATTGAGAATCACTCCCGACATTGTCTCTCGTTAGGTGGATGTAGCGCGGTTGCTCGCGGCACGCTCTGCGGCCGGACCGGCCAGCAACCGACGTGACTTCCAGCGACGGGAACGGGGCCCACGCACTGATGTCGACGACTTCACGGGTGGCTGCCCCATGAGCACCTATCGCCACAGGCGCGTCATCGTGGTGGTGCCCGCCTACAACGAGGCGGGCACCATCGCCGAAACCATCCGGGCCCTCCAGGCGCAGACCCGGCCCGTGGACCGGCTGGTGGTCGTACCCAACAATTGCTCCGACGACACGGCCGCGGTCGCGTGGGCGGCCGGGGCCGAGGTGTGGGAGATGCCCGGCCCGAATCCGCACAAGAAGGCGGGCGCCCTGAACTGGGCCGTCAACCTGCTGCTGCCGCAACTGGCCGACCAGGACATGCTGCTGGTCACGGACGCGGACAGCATCCTCGCGCCCGGTGCGGTCGCCGCCGCCGTCCGCGCACTGGAACGCCGCCGGGGCGTCGGTGCGGTCTGCGCCGACTATCGGCTGGGCCGCCAGCCCCGGCTGCTGGACATCCTGCAGGGCAACGAGTACGCGCGCTTCTCGCGCTGGGTCTGGCGCAAGGGCGGCCATGCGGTCGTCCTGTCCGGGGTGGCCACCCTCTTCCCCGTCCCGGTGGTCCGGCGGATCCTGGCCGCCCGCGCCGCCGGTGACCTGCCCGGGTATCGGGGCGAGTTGTACCACCGCGATCCGGCCACTGAGGACATCGAGATGACGTTCGCGGTCCGGGCGCTGGGCTACCGCCCCCGGGTCGCCCCTGGATTCGAGGCCGTCACCGACTCCATGCCGACCGTCCAGGCCCTCATCACTCAGCGTGTCCGCTGGCAGCGCGGCATGCTCGACTCGCTGCGCCTGTACGGCGTCTGCCGGTGGAATGCCGGCAACTGGCTGCGGCAGCTCGGCATCTACACCACTTCGCTGCTCGTCCCGCTCTACCTGGCCAGCCTGATCGGGGGTTGGTTCCTGATCGGCTTTGTCCCGTGGGACCCCCGTTGGCTCGCGCTCACCGCCGTGTTCGTGCTGGAGCGCGCGCTGACCGTCCGCCGGCAGGGCTGGTGGGCATTGCTCACCGCCGCCGCGTTGCTTCCCGAGTGGTGCTACGAGCAGGTCAGGTCGTTCGCCTACTGGCGAGCACTGGCCCAGACCGTGCGCGGAACCGACCGCGTATGGATCAATTCCTGAGAAGAAAGGCACTCATCATGTACCAGCGTGGATGCGCCGCTGCTGCCGCCGGCTGCTCGGCCTCCCTGCCCGTCACCGGGGTCAGCATCACGTGGTCGCTGGTGGCCGGCGCGACGCTCCTGATCGCCGGCATGGCCCTGCTCCGGATCGCCCCGAGCATCCGGAGCCGTAAGGCCCGCGCCAGCTGATCGGTCCTGCCACGGCGCGGCGGCCCTGGGCAGCCGCGTCGTGGCGCCTGATCACCTCACCCGGCCAGCTCGATGCGCCAGTCGTTCGAGCGCATCAGGTGCCCCGGCGGGTATTCGAACTCGGTCTCGCCGAGCAGCGTGAAGCCGGCCTTGCGGCACACCGCGTTCGATGCCGGGTGGTCCACTGCCGGGTAGGCGTGCGCGAAGCGCCGGTCGCCGTGCGCCGCGGCCTCCGCGATCAGCGCGCGCACCGCCGCGCTCGCCAGCCCCCGTCCCTGGTACGCCGGCAGCACCGCCCAGCCCATCTCGTAGACCGGCTCGTTGCGCCATTCCCGCGCCCAGTAGCCGACGCTGCCCACCTTCGTCCCGTCGGGCAGCCCGACGGTGAACATGTGGCCGCTGCGCGGGCCGGGGCCGCGCAGGTAGCGCTCGTGCCGGGCGAGCACCTGCTCGTCGGTCTCCGGGCCGCCGGTGTGCGCCCGCACCTCCGGCGCGTTGAGCTGTTGCAGCAGCGCCAGGTCGTCGGCGCTCCACCGCGTGAGGCGTACCTCGGTCATGCCGGTCCCCCTTCGTTCCGGCGCCGATTCAAGCAGCCGCCCCCGACAGCCGCCTGCCAGATCCGATCTGGCGGGTTGCCGGTCGGCGTCTGGCGCCTGGGAGGTGAGGCCCGACACCAGTGGGAGGGGAGCATGACGCCGTTGCGGCTCGCTGTGATCATCGGCAGCACCCGGGAGGGGCGGATCGGCGACCGGATCGGTCGCTGGTTCGTCGCGCAGGCACGCCGGCGCGAAGCCTTGGCGGTGACCGTGCTCGACCTCGCCGGGTACGACTTCCCGGCCAGCCTGCCGGCCGAGCCCACGGCGGCCATGCGGTCGTTCGCCGGGGAGGTGAACAGCGCGGAGGCGTTCGTGGTGGTCACCCCGGAGTACAACCACAGCTTCCCGGCCTCGTTGAAACAGGCGATCGACTACGCCTACGACGAGTGGCAGGCCAAGCCCGTCGGTTTCGTCTCCTACGGCTGCCGGTCGGTCGGCCTGCACGCGGTCGACCAGCTGCGGACCGTGTTCACCGCCCTGCACGCGATGACCGTGCGCGACACCGTCGGCGTCGACCTGCTCGACGGCGAGCCCGCGGGGCGGGCCGAGGAGCAGCTCCGGCAGGACGCCCGGGTGCTCCTCGACGAGCTCTGCTGGTGGGGCCTGGCGCTGCGCGAGGGCCGCGCGGCGCGCCCGTACGTCTCCTGAGAACACCCACGACGAGAGGTAGTGATCATGAGTAACCGGAACACCGGCCCGGCCGTCGAGGCCGACGGCCTGGTCCGGTCGTTCGGCTCGACCCGAGCGCTCGACGGCCTGGACCTCCGGGTCCCCGCCGGCACCGTCTACGGGCTGCTCGGGCCGAACGGCGCCGGCAAGACCACCGCGGTGCGGGTGCTGGCCACGCTGTTGCGCCCGGACGGCGGGCGGGCCCGGGTGTTCGGGCACGACGTCGTCGCCGAGGCGGACGCGGTCCGCTCCCGGGTCAGCCTGACCGGCCAGTACGCCTCGCTCGACGAGGACCTGACCGGGGCGGAGAACCTGGTCCTGCTGGGCCGGCTGCTCGGCCTGGGCCGACCGGCGGCCCGGCAGCGGGCCGAGCGGCTGCTCGCCGCGTTCGGGCTGACCGAGGCGGCCGGCCGGCAGGTGAAGAAGTACTCCGGCGGGATGCGGCGGCGGATCGACATCGCCGCGAGCATCCTCAACACCCCGGATCTGCTCTTCCTGGACGAGCCGACGACCGGGCTGGACCCGCGCAGCCGCAACCAGGTGTGGGAGATTATCCGGGCGGTCGTCGCGCACGGCACCACGGTGCTGCTGACCACCCAGTACCTCGACGAGGCCGACCAGCTCGCCGGCCGCATCGCGGTGGTCGACCACGGCCGGGTGATCGCGGAGGGCACCCCGGGCGAGCTGAAGTCGTCGGTCGGCTCCGGCACCGTCCACGTACGGCTGCGCGACGCCGGGGAGCGGCCCCGGGCCGAGCAGGTGCTGCGGGTGGCGCTGGGCGTGCCGGTGCAGCTGGAGGCGGATCCGGTGGTGCTCACCGCCCGGGTCGGCGAGGACGGCACCGACCTGGAGGCCGGCGAGCAGGCCGCTAGGGCCCTCGGCGAGCTGGCCCGGGCCGGCATCGTGGTGGACGACTTCTCCCTCGGCCAGCCGACCCTGGACGAGGTGTTCCTGGCCCTGACCGACCACCCCGCCGTGTCGACGGACGAGCGGGACGACGAACTGGAGGCGGCCCGATGAGCGACACCGCGACCACTACCGGGCGGCCGCCGTCCGTCTACGTGCCGTCCGCCGAGGCGTTGGCGACGGTCCTCGCCCCGGGCGAGCGGCCGCCGAGGCCCAGCGCGCTGTCCGCGTCGCTGACCTTCGGCTGGCGGGCGATGCTGAAGATCAAGCACGTGCCGGAGCAGCTGTTCGACGTGACCGCGTTCCCGATCATCATGGTGCTGATGTTCACCTACCTGTTCGGCGGCGCGCTCGCCGACAGCCCGCAGGACTACCTGCAGTTCTTCCTGCCGGGCATCATGGTGACCAGCGTCGTGATGATCACGATGTACACCGGTGTCGGGCTGAACAACGACATCGAGAAGGGCGTCTTCGACCGGATCCGCACCCTGCCGGTCTGGCGGCCGGCCGCGCTGGTCGGCATGATCTTCGGCGATGTGCTGCGCTACGTGCTCGCCGCGGTGGTCATCCTCGGCGTGGGGCTGGCGCTCGGGTTCCGGCCCGCCGGCGGGCCGGTCGGGGTGCTCGCCGGCATCGGCCTGCTGGTGGTCTTCTCGTTCGCGTTCTCCTGGGTGTGGACGTTCTTCGGCCTGGTGCTGCGCAGCGAGAAGTCGGTGATGGGGGTCAGCATGATGGTGCTGTTCCCGCTGACCTTCCTGAGCAACGTCTTCGTCGACCCGGCCACCATGCCGGGCTGGCTCCAGGCGTTCGTCAAGGCCAACCCGGTCACCCACCTGGTGGCGGCCGTGCGCGCGGCGATGGGCGGATCCGCGGACGCGACGAACACCATGTGGCTGCTGTTGTGGAGCGCCGGGTTCGTGGTCGTCTTCGGCACGCTGACCATGTACCGCTACAACCGCCGTTGATCCGACGGGACGACGGGGGTGTCGCCGCGGCGACACCCCCCGCGGACCGCCCAAAAGCCCCCCCATACCCCCCCCCCCGTTTTTAAAGAAACCGAGCGAAACACCCCCCAAAAATAAAGACCACAA
>NZ_JBEZZJ010000047.1:0-46699 GCF_040639095.1 Micromonospora sp. NPDC023966
GAGATCGACACTTCGGAAAAGTCACTTCCCGGACCCGCCACACCCCAGCCTAGAACACCCCTCTTGATCATCACTTGACACAGAGGGGTGCCAGATGAGTGTGCGCATCCTCGAACTACTGAACCAAGCGCCGAACCTCGATTCGGGCCCCGGGCACTTCGTTGCTGCGAACGGTGCGCTTGTCGCCTCGATAGTGATCGACGCGGTCGTCTGCCGCTTGCGGTGGACCGCGCCATTTTCGGAACCCGAATACGCCCTCCATCGCATCCAACCTCGGCTTGACCCGGACCAAGCCACTCCTGGTGACCGCCTCACGGACCGCGGCCTTCCACGCATGCTCGGCTGCTGACGAGTGGCTGCCTCCCCACCCAACACCCCAGGTCACAGCCCCGCAGACGCCCAACTCAGCAAAGCGTGAGCCAAGTCGGGTAAATCGGAAGTTGACCATCGCGGAGACGTGCCGTCCGAGTCGCTCGCGTTCGGCTACCGCTCGCAGGATCCGCTGTCGAGGTGGAAGTACCTCGTGTTCGCCCAACGGCAGAGCCGGATGCCGACGACTATGCCGGCGATCGTGACCAAGGCGGGGAGGTACCCGCTGGCGACTTGCACGATGGGGATCGCCGGGCAGCCACCCGAGATCGCCCAGCCCGCGCCAAACAAGATTGCGCCGGGGATTACGCCGGCGTGGATGCGACCTGAGGTCCGGCGGACGCGCAATACGGCGAATACCACGACGATGATCGCTACGGCGCCGGCGAAGGCCAGGAACATGCGCAAATCCTGGAAGGTGAACATGCGGTTCAGTTCGGCGTAGTCACCGAACCCGATGTTCGCGACGGTATAGCCGAGAGCCAGCCCAGCGATGACGTTAGCGATGGTGATCCCGCCCCGGGTACGCATCAGATCACCTTCCACAGCAGGAACGACACGAGGACGCCGGTGCCGAAGAAGACGGCAGTCGCGACGCTGCTGACCGGCTGTAGCCGGCCACAGCCATTGAGCCCGTGACCGCTGCTGCACCCTCCGGCGAGACGGGTACCGAAGCCGACGAGTACACCGCCGACGAACAACGCGCCAATCATTTCGATCGGTTTGTCGGTCACGATCTGGCCGAAGGCGTCGCCCATGTCGAGGCGGAGCTGGAACCGGCCGGCGGTAACCGCCGCTATCCACCCGCCGCCGAAGATTGACAGGAGCAGGGCGACCTGGCTGACCAAGGGAGCCGGGAGCAGGCTCGCCAGTGAGGAGCTCGGGGAGGCAGGTGGTCGCCCGTCCTGTCGCGGTGCCCGCGCGTCGCCGTGCGGGGCGGGATGCGCAGCAGGTGCCGCCGAACCGGCTCCGAACTGGTCGGCGGCGGCCGCGGCGAGAGCCTCGGCGAGGACACGTTCGTCAGCGAACTGCTCGTTCACGCGTTCGACCCGGCGTTCGGCGCGCCAGTGCAGCACGCGGTCCCACGCACCGGACACCCCGAAGGATCGATCGGTCGTGACGGCGTAGTTGATGGTGGTGAGAGCGAGCCCGGCAGCCCCCGCCCACCAGGGCCAGTATTCAGTCATGCGGGACCTGCAATCCAATCTACGAGTCGGGTCCACCACCGGACCCGCCGAGGCGCTGGTGGGGACGATGGGGTTCTAGAGGGGTGCGAACCCGGTGCGGACGAGCCAGGGGTGAAGCCTTGAGCGGGTGCCGGTAGCGGGTTGGGCTCCCGGGCCGGCACCGGCTCGAACCGCTGCGAGGACCCCGGATCGAGTCGTGACGGGGGTGTCTGGCGTGCCGTGTCGGACCCCACACCGGCGGGTACGCGCCCCAGCAATATCGCGTCGGCTCCATTCGGCAGGAGCGTGATCGGTACGAGCTGGCCCGTCCGGGACAGCTCGTACCGAGCGCACGTCAGCCAACCCTCGGCACTGTCGCAGTAGTGGTTGCGCCAGGCGCTCAAGCTTGCGTTGAGCAGAGGGAAGAGGGGACAGTCCTGAGCGTGTGAGCAGCCCAAGTCACTCCGATCTGACCAGCGTCACCCGGCGAATGGGTGGGATGGCATGAGTTGGAGGGGCAGGTCTCGGTCAGCAAGCATACATACCGTATGGACGACTGACGATCGACAGGCGACCATGTCGAACGCCGCTTTGATCAACGGCCTGGTCACGCCCCACCACGGCCTGGTCGCGGTCGGACGGCCGTTGCCCGTGCGCGCCGAGCGTTCGCGCTGCGCGGCACGCGCAGATCCCATGCCGGCGCGCCCTACGCCTCCGGCCACCGAGGGTGCTGTCGTTGTGGACCGGCGAACGTGTTGAAGCGATGTGGGTGAGACCAGCCGGGAAGCGCAGTCCGCTGCAGTCAGGCAGGCGAGCGCGTCGGCGGCCGCACAGTTCGACGGGATAGTCGCCGACTTGGCCAGCCGGACGTCCGCGCTGAGGTCGGTCGCGAGCTCGACATCGGACGCCTGTCGCGCCGACGTCCCGTCCCCCGTCGACATGGACGTCGCCTGCCGCGACACATACGGTTCGGGCGCCTACGCACAAACGTCGAATCCTGACGATTCATACGCCTGGCGGTGCTACCGCTGGCCACCCGTCACTCGAGCAGTGGTACCCATGCTGCGGCGACGTTTCCGTCGCGTCGCGCCTCGCTGAGCCGTTGAGCTGGAAGCGGCTCGGGGTGCACTGTCTGCTGCAGGGGACCAACTCCGTAGACGGCGGCGACGCCGCCCAGCGCCCTTGCGGCGGTCGTCCAGGTGGACGGTATCTCGGCGACGCCGTAGGCGAATACATGACCGGTCGGGTCACGCAACGCGAGGCCCGTAGCGCCCAGACCCACACCCCAGGTGGTCACCCTCGCCGGATGTGTCGCCGATGCCCAGCGCGGCAGGCCCAACAAGATCGCCGCCTCCACCTGCGCCTCGCACCGCGAGCCAGTGAGGGTCTCCGTCCACGCGGCGCTGGCTGGCTCGAACCACGCGACGGCGATCCCCACCGGTCCTTCGGCGTGAGAAGGCTCCCCTGGCTGCGGGATGGGACAAGGAGCAGCCCACGGCGTCTCCTGGCTCGTCACCCACACGTGCAGCCGTTCACCGCCGCGGCGTTTCGCATCATCGGCGACGGCAAGCACCCATGCATCGCTGACCTTGTCTCGCGCGCCTGAGCGATCCGGGTGGTTTACCGGTGGAGTCGGCTCCGTAGCACCTGCGCTTTCCGCAGCCGGTGATCCATCCAATACCTCTCGCGATGTTGCTGATGTCCACGGGCGGCGTGCGTTCGCCGGTTGAGTGGACCTGGGTACTGCCGCAGGTACGGGCTTGAACGCATCGACTCCATTCGGCAGGAGCGTGATCGGCACGAGCTGGCCTGTCCTGTACAGCTGGTACCGAGCACATGTCCGCCAACCCTCCGCACTGTCGCAGTAGTGGTTGCGCCAGGCGCTCAAGCTTGCGTTGAGCAGAGGGAAGAGGGGACAGTCCTGAGCGTGTGAGCAGCCCAAGTCACTCCGATCTGACCAGCGTCACCCGGCGAATGGGTGGGATGGCATGAGTTGGAGGGGCAGGTCTCGGTCAGCAAGCATACATACCGTATGGACGACTGACGATCGACAGGCAACCATGTCGAACCCCGCTTTGATCAACGGCTTGGTCACGCCCCACTACGGACAGAACCCGGGCCGTGTGCATGGCGAAAGGCCGCGAGCGGCCCAGGAAGGCGGACACCGCGGCACGCAGAACGAGCTGATCAGTCGGTACAACGTTGGCAGCGGAAGCAGGAGAGGTTGTCATACATCACCGTGCGTCACCAGCGGTGATGAACGCCAGTCCACCGGGAGCGGCAGAACGTGCACGTGATCTTGTTCCCGGAGACCAGCGAACTCTCTGCGCAGTAGGCGGGCTAAGAATGTGTCGCCTCTTGTCCAAGGGCGCGAGCGAGGCGGCGGACGGCCTCGTCCATGAGGTCGGGTGGGGCTGCAGCGTAGGTCAGGCGCAGGTGCGGCGCCGGGGGTTCGGCCGCGTACCAGGGGCGGCCGGGGAAGACAATGACGCCTTCGGCGGCAGCTGCGACGGCCAGGGCGACGTCGTCGGTGCTTCCAAGGGCTCCAAGGGCGCCGTCTCGTGAACGGCTCCTTCCCACTTTCGGCTGCCTCACTCTCGGCGGTGACGGAGGGACGTCAGCCGAGCAGGATGCGGGTGTCGTAAGAGTGGGAAGCCGACACGCCTGGACATCTGACGCTTCACCAACTGGTCTTCGTGTTGACCCCTGCGATCGCCCTCCACGCCACCGCTGCTGACGCTTGAGCAACCAGCAACCAGCGACCACCACCCGAGACAGCGGACGCCGCTGCCTGCTGTGCGTGACGCGGGGCGTCATGCTGGCGGTCAGCCTGGGGTCGGTCGGTTCCTGCGTGTTCGCGCGACGCCCAGCCATTCACCGAGCCGACGGCGGACCCGGCTGCGGCGATATCCGCCGTGCACGGCCCCGGTTGGTGGTGGATCGAACAGCGATCCGAACCCGGGTGCGGCTGTGGTCGGCTTGGTCAGGAACGTCGCGCTCCACCGGGCGACCAACGACTCGGTGACTCGCGGCGCCATTCGGTGGGCGGACAACGCCAGGTGTGAGAGCACACCGGTTGTTACCTGCCTGCGCGGGCGGCGGGCGCACGCGAGGATCGTGGCAGCGAGACGCTCAGGTGCGTACGCGGGCGGGATAGCCCGTAGTTGGCGGCCGGAGTGGTTGGCGGCCCGCTCGAAGAACGGCGTGTCGACCGGCCCGGGTAACACGAGACAGACCCGTATCCGAGGATGACGGGCGACCGCCTGCTGAAGGTTCAGGGCCAGCCCTCTGATGGCGAACTTCGTCATGGAGTAGAGCGGGACCAGCGGGTTCGGGAACACTGACAGCAACGATCCGAGGAGCACGAGGGTGCCGTGGCCCTGCGCCTGAAATGTAGCTAGGGCGGCGCGGGCGCACAATGCGATGCCGAATACGTTGGTGTCCACCAGCCGACGAATCTCGTCCACCGATTCAGAGCCCAGCGGCCCGGCAATGCCGACGGCCACCGCTTCGACCCAGACGTCTATCTGCCCGAACCGCTGCACCGCCAGCCGGGCCAACCGCTCGACGGCCGCTGGATCTGCAATGTCGGTCGGTACAACCAGCACCTGCCCGCCCCGTGCTCGGCAGTCGTGTTCCACCTCCGCAAGCGCTTCTTGGCTGCGCGAGGCGAGCACCAACCTGGCCCCTTCGGCAGCGAACGCCAACGCGGTAGCGCGGCCAATTCCACTCGACGCCCCCGTGATCAGCACCACGGCGTCACGGAACGTTCTACGCCTGACCATCACACCTCCCGCAGCGCAGCAGAGCGCGATCAACCATCTACCCACGGGTGTGACAATCACTCCCAGGGCGCATCACGCTGCCTGGCCTTTCCGCGGCAAAGCCCCGGAAGCCAGGAGACGCGTTGATCATCGCCGGCTGACGGCCGGGCTTTCGATGCCGCAAAAGAGCCGGTCGGTGAGAAGGCGGGGTCGGCGAGATCCCACGACTCGGTGAGGCGCTCGCCGCGACGAGTGGCCGCCGCGGCGCTGCTCCGCGCCGCTCAGACGTATCCGGTTCTGCTGCCGAGGGTGCGCGACAGGGCACGGAGCGCATCCCGCCACAGGGTCGGGGTCAAGGCCGGGCCGTGATTGGAACTGGCGAGGGACAAATCTTGATCATGCGGCAATGCGATGCCCTGCAGTCCCCCGTGGTACTTCGCCCGGCACGAAAGTTTTCGAGAAAGTTTGGGCGGGCTTGTCGATTGGAGTTGGTCCTTTTCGTCGTCCTGGTGAGAGCCCGGTACCGAGCCGGTCCATACACCCACTGGAGGCCACGATGACCACCACCGTGAACACGACCCACGCCACCACTTCGGCCTTCGGTGCGATGATCCGGACCGGCGTCATCGCCGCGATTGCCGCGAGCGCCGCCACCATGGCCGTCGCCGCCGCCGGCCACGCGGCAGGCATCAGCCTCGATATCGCCGACGCCCCGATCCCGGTGGCCGGGTTCGGCGTGCTGACCGCTTCGTTTTCGCTGATCGGCGTGGTCATCGCCGCGCTACTGTCCCGTTTCGCCCGGCGTCCCCGGCGGACGTTCGTCCGCACGACGGTGGTGCTGACGGTCCTGTCGCTGGTGCCGGACGTGATCGCCGACGCCGGGGTGGCCACCAAGGTGCTGCTGATGCTCACCCACCTGGTCGCGGCCGCGATCGTGATCCCCGCTGTCGCGCGTCGCCTGGCCGCCTGACCTGTCACCATTCCACAGTCGAGTCATCGGAGTGTCGCGTCATGAAGCAGTACCTGCTGTCGGTGCACTTCGTCGAGGCTTCGCAGCCAGGAACTCATCTACCGCCCCACCCTGCATGTCTGAGTCCGTCCGTGCAGTCTCACCCCGCCACCCGGCCGAACCTGACCCGCAGTTCGCGCCATCGCACGGCGGCGGCGCGGGAACTGGGTCCTTCGGTGACACGTTGCCGCAGCCAGGTGGCCGGAGATCGTCGCGCTTCGTACGCCGCTTCGGCTGGTCGGCCTGGAAGCGCCGGCTCGGCTTCCCGAGTCGCCCGGAAACCGCTCCGCTTGGTTTGATGTTGGGAGCTGCTTGCCAACACCATAGTGATGATCTTAGGTTTCATCACGGCGATGGCGGAGGGCAACGGCTGGCTTCCCCAGCATCCGGCCGCCGGCTCGCCGACCCGACGCGCAGCACGTGACCATTCCGCCCGCCGTCGCCCGGCCCGCGGGCGAACATTAGATGCTTCCTTGCTGCTCAGCTGAGTGACCCAGAGGGCCGAGCTGCACCGACCAATCGGCACGACAATGGCCCCGGCGATCAGCGGTGGTCGCCCTGCTGCTCGACGGCGCGCTGCACGGCCCGGTGGATCTGGCGCTGAGCGGGTGTTCCAGGTGCCGCACTGCGGATCGACACGTGACCGACGCGACCCGAAGGTGCCTGCCCGGGCTGTGCAACCTCATCCCGGCGGATTCACAGCCGCTACCCCGCGCAGACTGATCGACCGCGGGACAGCCAACCTCCCGCCGCGCGATCATGCCGCCCCGCCCCGCGCCGCCCGTTGGACCGGCTGCACTCCGCTACACGGGAAGCGGGTGCACACACTGCCTCGGTCATGGCGAGTGCATCGCTGGCGCGTCAGCAGGCTCAGTTGGGCGGCTCGAAACGGCCGTCGACCGCGGTCCACCCGCCGTCCACGATCAGGCAGGTGCCGGTGACGAAACTCGCGGCGTCGCCGGCGAGATAGACCACCGCACCCGCCATCTCCTCCGGTCGTGCCCAGCGTCCGAGCGCGCTTTTGGCGGCGTACGCGTCGTACCACTCCGGATTGGCCTTGATCTGTGCCGTGAGGGGCGTCTCCACGACGCCGGGGGCGACCGCGTTGACCCGGACACCGCGCGGCCCGAGTTCGGCGGCGGCGGTCCTCAGCAGCTGCACCAGACCAGACTTTGTCGCCGCGTAGACGCCCTGACCCGGTTCCACGGTGTAGGCGCGGATGGAGGAAAAGCCGATGATGCTGCCCCTACCTCGCTCCGCCATCCCTGCGCCGAAGGCGCGAACCAGCGCGAAGGAGGCTGCAAGGTTGAGCCCGACGACCCGGTCGAACTCCTCCTGCGTGTAGTCCAGCAGACGCTTACGGACGTTCGTGGCGGCGGTGAAGACCAAGATGTCCACATCGCCCAGTTCAGCCGCGGCCAGGGACACCGCCGAGGCATCCAGAACATCCAGAACGTACGCGGAGCCGTCGTCCATCCGGGCGGTGAGGGCGGCGGATTCAGCGTCGCGGTCGGCGCAGATGACCTCGGCACCGTGCGCCGTCAGCGCCCGGGCGCATTCGCGGCCGATGCCGCTGCCGGCCCCGACCACCACGGCCCTTCGACCGTCGAGCCGAAACAGCTTTTCGTACGCGGGCATGGCTCACTCCTCATCCTCTGCAGCAGTTGCTCATGGACAGGCCGCGTGATGCGCGCCCATGACGTCGACAGGGGGTTCAGGCCGGCCGGATGATCGCCATCCGGGTCACGGTGAGTTCCTCCACCGCGAAACGAGGGCCTTCCCGGCCGATGCCGGAGTCCTTGACCCCGCCGTAGGGCATGTTGTCGGCGCGGAATCCCGGCACCTCGTTCACCACGACCCCGCCGACCTGCAGCCGCTCGACCGCAGCGAAGGCGGTCGCCAGCGACCGGGTGTAGACGCTCGCGTGCAGGCCGTACCTCGATCGGTTGACCACGTCGAACGCGCTGTCGATGTCGGGGACCGCGCGTACGCACACCACCGGGCCGAAGATCTCCTCGTCCCAAGCGGCCAGGCCGTCCGGCACGTCGGCGAGGACGGTCGGCCGGAGCATCCGCCCGTCGACGTCACCGCCCGCCACGACCTTCGCGCCCGCCGCGACGGCCTCGCCGATCCAGTCGTGGACCCGCCGGGTCGACCGCGCGTCGATCAGCGCCGCGACCCGGGTCGCCTCGTCACGGGGGTCGCCCACGGTCACGGCGGAGACCCGATCGGTCAGCAGTCCGAGGAACTCCTCGGCGACCGGCGCCTCCACCAGCACCCGCTGCACGGAGATGCACGCCTGGCCGGAGGCGTAGTAGCCGCCGCGTACCACGGCGTCGGCGGCGGCGGCCAGGTCCGCGTCGGCGGCCACCACCAGGGCGGCGTTGGACCCGAGTTCGAGCAGGACCTTGGTCGGTGCGGCCGCCCGGGCGATGGTGTGTCCCACGGCGGCCGACCCGGTGAACGACACCGCGCCCACCCGCCGGTCGGTCACCAGCGTCTCCCCCACGTCCACGCCACCGGTGACGAGCTGCACCGCCTCCGGCGGCAGCCCCACCGCCCCGCCCGCCTCGCGCAGCAGGTGCACGAGCCAGAGCGTGGCAAGCGGCGTCTGCGGCGCGGGCTTGCACACCACCGGGCAGCCGGCCGCGAGCGCCGGCGCGATCTTGTGGGTGGCGAGCAGCAGGGGATAGTTGAACCCGGCGATGCCGACGACCACGCCGATCGGCCGGCGCGTCCAAAACCCGATCAGTCCCTCGCCGGACGGCAGCAGGTCCAGCGGCACCGTCTCACCGTGCAGCCGGGCGACCTCCTCGGCCGCGCTCTCCAGCGTCACGAGGGTACGGGCCACCTCCGTCCGGCAGTCGACCAGCGGCTTTCCGGTCTCCAGCACGAGCAGTCGCTCGAACTCCTCGCGCCGGGCGGCGAGCGCGTCGCGGGTGTGCAGCAGCGCGGCCCGGCGGACGTGCGAGGGAAGCCGCGCCACCGTGTCGGCGCTGGCCACCGCGGCGTCCAGCGCGGTGCGCGCCAGCTCGGCGTCGCCGAGCGGCGCCTCGGCGACCGCCGACCCGTCGTACGGGAAGCGCACGGGCGCGGTCGGCGCCGGGACCCAACCACCGCCGACCGGCAGGCCGGCCGGGAACGGTGCCTCGGACAGGCTCATCATCGCCTCCATCCTTGAACGGCGCTGGGAAAGACCTCGGCGTACGCGCGGTATCCCCCGGCGCTGCCCGCCGCGAGGATGCCGTGGACCACCGCCCGGGCGAACGCGTCCGCGGCCGCGGCGAGCACCGCGTTGAACGCCACCGGGTCGAGGCCCGGACCGGCGCAGGTCGCCAGGGCGAAGACGGTGTCGCCGTCGAACATCGAGTGGACCGGCCGGATGGCGCGGGCCATGCCGTCGTGCCCGATGCCGGCCAGCTTCTGGCACTGGGCCTTGGTGAGCGTCCCGTCGGTCGCCAGGACACCGATCGTCGTGTGGAACGACGCGCCGACGCCACGGCCGGCCGCCACGGGCGCTTCGGCGGCCTCCAGGGCGGCGGCACGCTCCCGCTGGTCGGGCGGGCGCGCGCCCTCGAACTCGCCGGCCAGGCCGAACCGTGCTCCGTACAGCTCGCCGGTGGCGGGGTCGACGGTCGAGCCGACGGCGTTCACCACGGCCAGCGCGCCGACGGTCACGCCATCCACGACCACGCTGGCCGAGCCGACACCGCCCTTGATGCCGCCGGCCACCGCACCGGTGCCCGCCCCGACGGTGCCGAGGGCGACCGGCCCGTCGGTCGCGGCGTCGTAGGCGGCTGCCCCGAACTCCGGGCCGGGTGTGGCGCGGAAGTCGCCGCCGCGACCCAGGTCGAACAGGACCGCGGCGGGAACGATCGGTACCACCTGCCCCGGCTCGGTGCCGACGGGGAAGCCGATCCTGGCATCCGCCAGGCGGTCCATCACACCGGCGACAGCGGCCAGCCCGTACGCGCTGCCGCCGCCGAGCACGATCGCGTGCACTCGGTCGACCAGGTTTCGCGGGTCGAGCACGTCGGTCTCGTGAGTGCCGGGGCCGCCGCCACGGACGTCGACGCCGGCGACCGCCCCGCCGGGCGGAGCGACCACCACCGTCGTCCCGGTGAGCCAGCCGTCACCGATCCGCTGATGGTGACCGACCCGGAGACCGGCGACGTCGGTCAGGGTGTTGCTCGGCCCAGGTCGCATCGGGGCGGTCACCGCCCACCGACCGGGCGGGGCGCGTTCAGGAACCGGCGGGCCGCCTCGGCGTAGACCCTGGTGGATCGGACGATGTCGGCGAGCTCGACGTACTCGTCGGCCTGATGGGCGATCCACTTGCCGCCGGGCCCGTAGACGACACTCGGCACGCCGCCGCGGGCGGTGAGGATCGTGCCGTCGGTGGTGCCCGGCACTCCCCCGTACATCGGCTCCTCACCCGTCACGACGGTGTGCGCCTCGGCGAGTGCGGCGACCACCGGGGCGTCGACGGGCGTGTCCACCGGCGGCCGGTCGACCAGGACCGCGACCTCGGCGCGCACCTCCTCGTCCGCCCCCAGCGCCGTGGCGATGCCGCGGACCCGCTCGACCAGGGACGGGTGGTCCACTCCGGGCACGGTGCGGACGTCGATTGCAACGGTCGCGTACGCGGGGATCACGTTGATCTGGTCGAGGTCACCCGCGCTGGCGACCGTCGGGGTGACGTACGGCAGGCCGAGGTGGGGATGTGTGCCGTGCCGGGACTGGAGTTCCTGCTCCAGCTCGGTCAGTTTCAGCACGAAGGCTCCGGCCGTACGGATGGGGTTGCGGGCGTGCTGCGGCATGGCGCCGTGCGCCATCCGACCGTGGAAGTCCACCCGGAACCGGATCGCCCCCTTGGACACCGGGCAGATCTCGCCGGCCTCGGGTTCGCACACGATCGCCGCGTCGACGTCCGCGGCGAGCCCGGAGTCCACGAAGTGATGGACGCCGAGCATCAGCCCTTCCTCGTCGGCGAGAGCGCACACCTTGATCCGGCCGGGGAACGGCCCGGCCAGCTGCAGGGCGCGGACGGCGTACAGCATGGCCGCCACACCCGCCTTCATGTCCGCGGAGCCACGGCCGTAGAGCCGTCCGTCGCGGATCTCCGCCCCGTACGGGTCGACGGTCCAGGTGTCGAGAGCGCCCTCGGTGACGACGTCGGTGTGCCCTTCGAACATGAGGGTCGGCCCGTCGCCACCGCCGCCCTCGACGACGGCCACCACATTGGGGCGGCCGGGCGCGGGCTCGGAGACGACGGGGTCCCAGCCGAACTCGCGCATCTTGGCGGCGACGAGGTCGGCGGCCGGTTGTTCGGACCGGCCGCTGGCGGGGTCGTTGACGCTGGGGATGCGTACCAGAGCCTGGGTGAAGGCGACCACGCCCTCCTCGTCGACGCGGATGGTGTCAACCTGGGCCGAGACGCTCATCGTTGCTGCGGCTCCTTCCGGTCTCTGTCCGCCGCGTGGGCCGCGAGGGCCTGGCGCAGCGTGGGCGCAGCGGCGAGCAGCGCCTGGGTGTAGGGGTGGGTCGGGCGCTCGTAGATGGCGGTGGTGGGGCCGCGTTCGACGATTTCGCCCTCGTGCATCACGACGACCGTGTCGCACAGGTGCCGGACGACCGAGAGGTCGTGGGAGACGAAGACCAGCGTCAGCGAGAACTCGTCGACGAGGTCCATCAGCAGGTTGAGGATCTGCGCCCGGACCGAGACGTCGAGGGCGCTGACCGGCTCGTCGGCGACCAGGACCTTCGGATGCGGGGAGAGAGCCCGGGCGATCGAAATCCGCTGTCGCTGGCCACCGGAGAACTGGTGCGGGTATCGATTGGCGGCTGCCGCCGGGAGCCCGACGGCGTCGAGCAGTTCCGCTACCCGGGCCCTGGGGTTCGGGTGGCCGAGCGACACGAGGGGCTCGCTGACGATGTCACGGACGGTCATCCTGGGGTCGAGCGAGCTCATCGGGTCCTGGAAGACCATCTGCAGGTCACGGCGAAGGAACTTCAGAGACCGGTCCGGCAGCCGGGTGATGTCCCGCCCGGCGAAGCTGATGGAGCCGGAGGTCGGGCGGTCCAGCCCGGCGAGGAGCCGGATGAGGGTCGACTTGCCCGAGCCCGATTCGCCCACGATGCCGAGCCGCTGCCCGTACGCGATGTCGAGGTCGACCCCGCGGAGCGCCTCGACCGCCGGGCCGGGCCGGGTCAGCGAGCGACGGGGACGCCGGTAGCGGCGGGTCACCTGCCGGGCGGTGATCACCAGGTCCCGTCCGATGCTCCCGGTCACCGGCACCGCGTCAGCGGTGACGGGGGCGGGCACGGGCGTACCGATCTGCGGAGTCTCGGTCATCGGTTCTCCCCCACCGGGTGCCAGCAGGCGAACCCCCGCGCGGGGGTACCGGACCACTCCGGCGCCCGCTCGCACCGGTCGGTCGCCCTGCCGCATCGGGTGCGGAAGACGCAACCGTCCGGGAACTCGCCGCCGTTCGGCACGGCCCCGGGAATCGTCCGCAGACGCCCACGCTCGTCGACGACGGTCAGGTCGGAGGCGGCGATCAGCCCTTCGGTGTAGCGGTGCCGGGGCGCTGTGAACACGTCGTACACGTCGCCGGTCTCCACCACCCGGCCCCCGTACATGACCAGGACGCGCTGGCAGACCGAGGCCACGACAGCCAGGTCGTGGGTGATGAAGAGCAGCGCGGTGTCCCGCTCGGCGGCCAGCTCCAGGATCAGGTCGAGCATCTGCGCCTGCACCGTGACGTCCAGGGCCGTCGTGGGTTCGTCGCAGATCAGCAGCCCCGGGTCGTTGGCCAGCGCGATCGCGAGCATCACACGCTGGCGCTGGCCGCCGGAGAGCTGATGCGGGAAGGCCCGGGCGGTCGCCCTCGGGTCCGGCAGCCGCACCCTGTCGAGCAGCTCGACCGCCGCCGCGACCGCCTCGGCCCGGCTCTGTCGCGTCCGGTGCAGCAGCATCACTTCCGCGACCTGGTCGCCGATGCGCATCACCGGATTCAACGCGGTCATCGGTTCCTGGAACACCATGGACACAGTCCTGCCACGGACCTTCGCGAGCTGGCGCTCACCGGTCCGCAGCAGGTTCTCGGGCATTCCGCGCAGGCGGATCGATCCGGTGGCCCGCAGGCCCTCGGGCAGCAGGCCCATCAGCGCCAGCGCGGTCAGGGACTTGCCGGACCCGGACTCACCGATCAATCCCACCCGCTCGCCGCTGCCGATGGTGAGCGAGACCTCCTCCACGAGGGGAACCGGACCTACCCGGATGCCGAGGTCGTCGACCGCCAGCACGGCGTCCGTCGCGGTCCCGGTGCCGGATGCCCGCGCCGCGGCCGTCATCGGTGCTCCCGCAGCTTGGGGTCCAGCCAGTCGCGCAGCCCGTCGCCGAGCAGGTTGAAGCCGAGTACGGCGAGGGCGATGGCGATGCCGGGCACGAACGCCAGGCGGGGCGTCGAGAACAGGAGTTCCTGCGACTCCTGGAGCATGCGGCCCCAGGAGGGGGTGGGTGGTCGGGTGCCGAAGCCCAGGAACGAGAGCGCGGCCTCGGCCAGGATGGCGATGGCGAACGACACCGACGCCTGGACGATGAGGATGCTGGCGATGTTCGGCAGCACGTGGCGCAGTGCGATCGCGAGCCGGGAGCGCCCGGCGGCGCGGGCGGCGAGGATGTACTCGGTGTGCATGACGCCGAGGGTCTGGCCGCGGGCGACTCGGGCGAACGCCGGGATCGTCGCGACCCCGATCGCGATCATGGCGGTGAGGGTGCTCGCGCCGAAGACCGCGCCGAGCATGATCGCGAGCAGCAGCGCGGGGAACGCGAAGAGCAGGTCGTTGGCCCGCATGACCACCTCGCTGAGCCAGCCACCGGCCATGCCGGCGAGGACGCCGAGCGGCGTGCCGATTACCGCGGCGACGCCCACCGCCACGATCCCGACGAAGAGCGTCGTACGGGCACCTACCATCAGCTGGCTCGCCACGTCCCGGCCGAACTTGTCCGTGCCGAGGAGAAAACCGTCGCTGAACGCCGGTGCCAGCCGGTGCGCCGCGTCGACGTGCACGGCGTCGTGCGGCGTCCAGACGAACGAGGTCAGGGCTGCCAGCACCACCAGTGCCACCAGAGTGCCGCCGACCATGATGCTGGCGTTGACACGGTGCCATCGGCGGTACGCGCGGTCCGTGGGGGCAGGAAGGTTGTCGAGTGCGGTCATCGGACCCCCCGCAGTCTCGGGTCGAGCAGGGCGTACAGGACGTCGACCAGGAAGTTGATGCCGAGTACGGCGACGACGAGCACCATGACGGTGCCCTGCACGAGCAGCAGGTCGCGGTTGGCGACACCGTCGAGCAGGAGACTGCCCAGGCCGGGCAGGGTGAAGACCCGCTCCACCACGACGGCCCCGATCAGCAGCGTGGCCAGCTGCAGGCCGAGGACAGTGACCACGGGGATCGCGGCGTTGCGCGCGCCGTGCTTCCACAGCGCCCGGTAGAGCCCGAGTCCCTTGGCGCGGGCGGTACGGATGTAGTCCTCCCGCATGACGTCGAGCACCGCGGATCGGACGTACCGGCTGAGTACCGCGCCCTGCACCAGGCCGAGAGAGAGGGACGGCAGCAGCAGTTGCCGGAGCCAGGTGGCGGGGTCCTCCGCCAGCGGGGTGTAGCCACCCGACGGAAGTGCCTGCCAGGTGACGGCGAACAGGTACACCAACAGGATGCCGGCGAGGAACGCCGGCACGGCCACGCCGACCTGGCTGAGCCCGGACAGGAGCAGCCCGCCGACGCTGCGGTGGCGTACCGCGGCGGCGGTGCCGAGCGGCACCGCCACCACGATGGCCATCAGCATCCCGAACAGCACCAGCCAGAGCGTCACGCCCAGCCGGTCCACGATCTGCGGACCGATACGGTCCGTGGTGACGTAGGAGACGCCGAAGTCACCGGCCGGTAGGCCCGACACCCAGTCCAGGAACTGGGTGGTCAGGGGCCGGTCCGTGCCGAACTCGGTCCGTTTGGCCGCCACCGCCTCCGCCGTGGCGTTGACACCCAGCGCGACCTCGGCCGGGTCGCCGGGAAGCACCGCCATGACCGCGAAGACGACGACCGAGGCGACGGCGGTGCTCACGACGAGCACCGCCGCGCGGACCAGCAGGTACAGGCCCATCGGGTCAGGCCTCGGACGGAGACAGCACGCTGAGCTCGAAGGACTCGGACACCAGGTTCTTCGGCAGACCGGTCATGCCCTTCTTCGCCACGATGAGGTTGGGGAAGAGGAAGAGGAAGTCACCGGCGGCGTCCTCCGAGATGATCCGCGCGGCCTCCTTCATCGCGGCGACCTGCTCGTCCTCCGTGCCCGCGTCGGCCTTGGCGAACAGCTCCTGCACCTGAGGGTTGTTGTAGCGCAGGTAGTAGTCCTTGTTGCCGAAGACGGCGGTGATGTCGCGCGGCTCGACGTGGTTGATGATGGACATGTCGTAGTCGGCCTGCTTGAACACGACGTCCAGCCACCGGGCGGGAAACTCCAGCGGTTCGATGTCCACGGTGATCCCCACCGCGGCGAGCTGCGACTTGACCACCTGGGCCGACGCCACGGCATAGGGCAGGTTGGGGATGCGCATCCGCAGCTTGAGGTTGCTCTGTCCGGCCTGGGTCAGCAGTTCCTTGGCCTTCGCCGGGTCGTGCGGGTACAGGTTGGTCAGGTCCTCATACCAGGGGTCGGTCGGCGGCACCATGGTGCCGATGAGCTGGCCCCGCCCGGCCCAGGCGGTGTCCAGCAGCGCCTTGTGGTCGATGGCATACCGGATCGCCTGGCGGACCCGCTTGTCGTTGAGCGGAGCCTTGGAGTTGTTGAACGAGAGGACCACCTCGCCGGTCGTCGTGCCCTCGATGACCTCGTACTTCGAGGTGTCGGAGAACTGCTGGATCGACTCGGGGGCCTGGACGGCGGAGATGACGTCGATGCCGCCGGTCAGCAGCGCGTTGTTCAGGGCCGTGGCGTCCTTGAAGTACTTGAGCACGACCTTGCCCACCTTCGGCTTCGTGCCCCAGTAGTTCTCGTTGGCCGAGTAGGTGATCGCGTCGCCGCGACGCCAGGAATCCAGCTTGTAGGGGCCGGTGCCGACCGGCTTGTTGGCCAGGTCGGCGACCCCGTCGCGGCTGAACATGGCGCCGATCCGGGTGGTCATCTTGTACAGCCAGGAGTTGCTCGGCTTGGCCAGGGTGACGACCGCCGTGGTGTCGTCCTTCTTCTCCACGTTGGCCACGACGTCCATCGCCGACTTCAGCGAGACCTTCCAGTCGGTCTTGACGCGGTTGATGCTGAACACGACGTCGTCGGCGGTGAACTTCTTGCCGTTGGTGAAGGTGACATTGTCGCGCAGGTGGAACGTGTAGGTCTTGCGGTCGGGGCTGACCTCCCACGACTCGGCGAGCAACGGCACGACCTTGCCGTCCTGGTCGAGTTTGACCAGGCCCTCGTAGACGTTGATGAGCAGCGCCTGCGGGATCGCGGCGCCGTCGGTGCTGGTGAAGTCGAGGTTGGCCGGCTCGGCGACGAAGCCGACCGACAGACTCGAGGTGGTGGCGGAGTCTCCCGAAGTTCCCGATGAGCATCCCGCGGCGGCGATCGCGAGCGTAACGGTCGCGGTCACCGTCACGAGCCGGGCGAGCGGTCGTGTCACGGCTTTTCTCCTGGTGCGGGGGCCGGGCGGGGCCGGTCCGGCTGGCGAACGGACGGGTGGGACGTGATCACGGTGCGGTGCTGGTCTCCACGACGGCCAGGATCTCCGCCGCGACTTCCTTCGTGGTGGCGATGCCACCGAGATCGGGGGTGTGCAGGGAAGGATCGCGCAGCGCAGTCGCGACCGCATCGCGCACGATTCGCCCGGCCACCGGCAGGCCGACGTGGTCGAAGAGCATGGCTCCCGACAGCATGCACGCGACCGGGTTGGCCACGCCACGCCCGGCGATGTCCGGGGCCGAGCCGTGCACTGGCTCGAAGAGCGCCGGCACATCGCCGCCGGGCAGCAGATTCGCGCTCGGCGCCATGCCCATCCCGCCGACGAGCACGGCCGCGAGGTCGGAGAGGATGTCGCCGAACAGGTTGCTGCACAGCAGTACGTCGAGTTCGCGGGGCTGTTGGACGAGCCGGACGGCCATTGCGTCGACCAGCACGTTCTCGCACTCGACGTCAGGGTTCTCCGCCGCCACCTCGGCGACGACGGAGTCCCAGAGCGTATAGCCGTGGCGGAGCACGTTCGACTTCGTCACCAGGCTCACCCTGCCCCGCCGGGTCCGTGCCAGATCGAAGGCGTACCGGGCGGCTCGCAGGATAGCTGGCCGCGAGTGGACCGCCACCTCGATGCCGACCTCGTGCGCAGTGGCGGTGTGCGCGCGACCGCCGATGCCCGCGTACTCCCCCTCGGTGTTCTCCCGGACGATGACGAGGTCGATCCCGTCCGGCTCGCGCAGCACGGTCGTCACGCCGGCCCAGGATTGAACGGGCCGGACGTTGACCGCGAGGTCCAGAGCCTGCCGCACCCCGATGATCAGGCCCCAGATCAGCTCGTGGTCGGGCACGTCCGGCCGGCCGACCGCCCCGAACAGCACCGCGGGAAACTCGCGGAGCACGTCGACGGCGTCCGCCGGCATCGCTCGGCCGGTACGCAGATACCGGTCACCGCCCCAGTCGAGCTCGACAACGTCCAGCATGCTGCCGGCGCGCGCGGCGGCCGCACGGAGCACGGGAAGGCTCGCCGAGACGACCTCGGGGCCCACGCCGTCGCCGGGAATCACTGCCACGCGGAGATCCTGCACGTCGAGCTCTCCGTTCTATGCGGATCTATGCGGATCTATGCGGACGCTCTTTACCTTGCCTGGTCTGACCAGTAGCCTCAGTGGACCCCACGCTCTCACTCGCCCGCAGGAAAGGTCAAGAGCTCAACCCCACGGTCTTCGCTGGAACCGGGGTCCACCGATGCGGACACCGCAGCGGATCCGACACCACTCCACACAGAGGGGATCTCATGACATCCATGGCTTCGCGGTCCGCCGCACTGCTCGCCGGGGCGCTGATGTTCTCGGTCGCCACCGTCGGCATTCCGGGTCCCGCCGCGGCGGCGGACACCCCCGGCCTGCCCGGCAAGTACAACGCGATCACCGACGTCCCAGGCATCCAGGTCGGCCAGGTCCAGTCCACCCGAGCCCCGTACCTCACCGGCAGCACCGTCGTCTACACCCCCCGCATGTCCGTGACCGGCGTCGACCAGGAAGGCGGCGCGCCGGCCACCAAGGAGACCGACCTGCTCGATCCGCTCAACTCCAACCCCGGCGTCAACGCGGTCATGCTCGGCGGGAGCAGCATGTACGGGCTGTCCGCCGCCGACGGCGTCATCCGCTGGCTCGAGGAGCGCGGCGAGGGAGTCAAGGTCGGCAACGGAGTTGCTCCGATCGTGCCGGCCGCCGACATCTTCGATCTCGGCCGGGGCGGCAACTTCCGGGCCCGTACCACCCCCGGCTGGGGCTGGCTCGCAGCCGAGAACGCCAAGGCGAGCGCCGTCGCGCAGGGTGTGGTCGGCGGCGGCACCGGGGCCCGCTCGGGTGGGCTGAAGGGCGGTGTCGGCACGGCCAGCATGGTCCTCGACAACGGCGTCGTCGTCGGCGCCATCGTCGTGGTGAACTCGGTCGGGTCCCCGGTGGACCCGCGGGACTGCTCGCTGCTCGCCGCCCGGTACGAGGTGGCCGGCGAGTTCCGCGGCCTGGCGACGCCGAAGAAGCAGGAGTGCAACCAGCCCGGCGCGTCCGGCGCCAAGGCGGAGGAACCGTCGATGAACACCACGATCGCGGTGGTCGCGACCAACGCGCCGCTGGAGAAGGCCGCCGCCGCCCGGATGGCCACCAACGCGCACGACGGCCTGGCCCGGGCGATCAACCCGATCCACACGCTGAGCGACGGCGACACGGTATTCGCGATCTCGACCGGCGACGGCACCCCGTTGCGCGTCAACGCCGACGGTGGCCAGCTCAACCGCATCTTCAACGCGGCCGCCGATACCCTGACCCGGGCGGTCGGGCACGCGATTCTCAACGCCACCACCGTCGGGACGGCACGGAGCTACTGCGACCGGTACCCCTCGGCGTGCAAGAAGGTCACCTCGCTGCCGGCGGACCAGCGCGGCGAGGCGCCGGAGGTCACGGCTGAGTCGCTGGCCTCCGCCACCGCGAAGGTCTCCGACGGCACCCCGCCGGTCGGCGGCTCGTCGGCCACCGGGCCGGCCGCCCAGTCGAGCGCTCCGGTAGCCGAGGAGAAGAAGGCCGACGGATCGCGGCAGCCGGTTTCATTCAGCAGCGCCGCCTCTCCCGGCGGCAACGGCCCCTCCCCCCTGCTCGTCAACGGAGGGCTGGCCTTGGTCGGGCTCGGCGGGCTGGCCGGCGCTTTGTTGATCCGACGCCGAGCAGCCACCAGGAGTTAATCCCAACCCGGAGAACGACACTTCGCGGAATCGGCCGGCGTGACCGGACCGTCGCGCCGGCCGAGCGCCGTGGGGCGTTACCATTCCGGGCAGACGGCCGTATCTGGTCGGATCGCTTCGCCCCACCACCGCGATCCCGCTGCGTCGCGAGCGCTTCTGCAGACTTTGAGAACGAGGGGTAGCCAGTGGCCCAACGGCCGCGATTTCAGCCGGTCCAGCCCGTGCGGGCGTACGAACGGATCGTGCAGCAGATCGAGGAGGCAATCCTCCGCGGTGACCTGCGCCCGGGCGAACGACTGCCGTCCGAGCGCGACCTGGTCCAGCAGTTTTCGGTCAGCCGCGCGACCGTGCGCGAAGCGCTGCGGGTCCTCCAGAGCAACGGCATGGTCCGCTCCCGGGCCGGCGACCCGGCGGGTGCGGAGATCATGCCCTCCTCCCCGGCCACCCTGCAGAAGTCGATGACCACTCTGGCCCGACTCTCCGAGCTGACCCTCACCGAGCTCATCCAGTTCCGCATGTTGCTGGATGCGACCGCCAACCTGCTCGCTGCCCAGTTGCGCACCGAGGAGCAGCTCGGCGAGATGGACACAGCGCTGAAGGTGATGCGCGACAGCGTGTCCCTCGGATACGAGGAGTTCAGCCGGGCCGACGTGGCGTTCCACGACGCCGTCGCGAGAGCCAGTGGCAATCGACTGCTCCAGGTCTGCAACCAGGTGGTGCGGTCGGTGGCGCTCACCCTCATCGCGGAGAAGATCGTGCACGCGCTCGACCGCACCGCGCAGATGGAGGAGAGCATCGCCCACCACGCCGAGGTGCTTGAGGCGGTACGAGCTGGCGACGGCACCGCGGCGGCACGGATCGCCCGCCAGAATCTCTACGACTACTACGCCTCATATGTCCCGGAGGACGAACGGGTGTTCCTGCGGGCACTGCTCGATTGACAGCAAACTGATCATCCTTGAGTTACCAACGTAGCGTAGCGACGTAATCCACTCAGGGATCGTCGCCAATCTCGTTCGGCCGAGACAACTCAAAGAGTTTGAGAAATATCCGACGTCAGGCATCAAGAAGCGGCGACTGGCGCGGCCCCTTATCCGGGACGCGCTCGTTGATCGGCTGGTGTTCGCGCGCCCCGGCGGCCAGCAGCTCCCGCACTGCGCGGGCCAGGTCGTCCACGTGCCAGTACAGGACCGCGCTGCCCGGCGGGTCCGGCATGGCGCCGGCGTAGCGGCGGTCGATCAGACCCAGCTCGTGCTGCTGGCCGCCGAGGCCGAACTGCAGCACGGCGTAGCCGGCGCCACGGGCGCGTTCGTCTTACGGGTACAGCGCCGCCCGTCGGGACAGGTGAGCAGCTTGCCCGATCCAACGCGCTTACTGCGCCGAGGGGCAAGGGGTTACGGAAGTCCGGCCTCGCCGCTGCCGAACCGCCAGATAATGCGGGAGTCAGCCTGGTTCCCAGCCCCACCGGAGGCGGCGGGCTGGCCAGGATGCGGCCGGGAAGGAGCAATCGTCGGATGAGCACGATGCACGCCGTGAGAGCGCACACCAGGGGCGGGCCGGAGCAACTCGTGTACGAGGAGGCGCCGCGGCCCGAGCCGGGGCCCGGTGAGGTGTTGGTGGCCGTGAAGGCCGCTTCCATGACACCCACCGAGCTCACCTGGCCGCAAACCTGGACCCACACCTCGGACGGGACAGGACCCGAGCGCACCCCGATCATCCCGTCGCACGAGTTCTCCGGCGTCGTCGCGGCGTGCGGCGCGGGGGTAGAGAGCCCCGCCGAGGGTCAGGCCGTCTACGGGTTAATCCCTTTCACCCGCGATGGCGCGGCCGCCGAGTACATCGCCCTGCCCGCGGCCGTCGTGGCGGCCAAACCCGCCACCATTGACCATGACCACGCCGCAGCGCTGCCACTGGCTGCGTTGAGTGCCTGGCAGGCACTGGTGGACCACGCCGACCTGCAGGCCGGCCAGCACGTGCTGGTGCAGGGCGGCGCCGGCGGCGTGGGGAGCCACGTGGTGCAGCTCGCGGCCGGTCTCGGTGCTCGCGTCAGCGCCACAGCGGCGGCGGCCGACCTGGATTTCGTCAAGGGTCTGGGCGCCGAGCAGGTCATCGACTATGCGCACGACCGCTTCGAGGATCACGTTCGCGACGTGGACGTGGTCGTTGATCTTGTCGGAGGAGCCACGCAGTCGCGGTCCTGGTCGGTCCTGAAACCCGGCGGTGTCCTGGTCACCCTCGTCACTCCACCCGACCAGCAGGAAGCAGCCCGGCACGGCGTCCGCGGCGTGTACTTCATCGTCGAGCCCGACCACGACGCGTTGCGTTCCATCGCCGAACTCGTCGACAACGGCCGGTTGAGGCCGGTGCTGGACCGCGTGCTGCCCCTCACTGAGACGCGCTCAGGTTACGAGGCGCTCGAGACGGCCAAACGCCGCGGCAAGATCGTCATCCACGTCGCGGACTAACTGCATCGCGCAGCACCATTGCTGACACGGGTGACGGGTGGTTCGCGGCCGACTGACGTGTGGCTGCGGTGGTGGCTGGTGGTAACCGCTCGGGCGTGAGGGCGGGCGGCCCGAAGAGCCAGTCGACGTAGCTGCATGAACCGCCTGATCTCACCCGATCGGTAGGTTTCCGGCCGTCGTCAACGGGTAGGACGCGCCATGCCTGGCCTTTCACTGGTGCCCCTCGGCGCCAGTCTCGTGCTCGCCGATCCAGCGCAGCTGCTGCCGGCGCGCGAGCAGATGGCCTTCACTCTCGGCTTCCACATCATCCTCGTGCCGTTCGGGGTGGCCTTCACATTCCTGATGCTGATCGCGAACGCCCGCGGCATCCGCCGGAACGACGAGACCGCGCTGCTGCTGGCCCGGCGCTGGTCACAGGTGGCGGCGGTGCTGTTCGCCGTCGGCGCCGTCTCCGGCACGGTGCTGTCGTTCGAGCTCGGGCTGCTCTGGCCGCGACTGATGGGCAACTACGGCGCGGCGTTCGGCATCCCATTCGCGATCGAGGGTCTGTTCTTCTTCCTGGAAGCGGTCTTCGTCGCCATCTACGTCTACGGGTGGCGGCGGATGCGCCCATGGCCACACTTCTGGACCGGGGTCCCGGTGGTGCTCTCCGGGATCGGCGGCACGCTGTCGGTGGTCGCGGCGAACGCCTGGATGAACCAGCCGGGCGGATTCACCATGCGGGACGGCAAGATCGTGGAGGTCCGCCCACTCGAGGTGATCTTCAACGACGCGTTCTGGTACGAGGCCATCCACATGCTGCTGGCCGCGTACGTGGTCGCCGGGTTCGTCATCGCCGGCGTCTACGCGGCCGGGATGCTGCGCGGCCGCCGCGACCGCTACCACCGGCTCGGCCTGCTGATACCGCTGACCGTCGCGGCGCTGGCCACCCCGGTACAGGTATTCGTCGGCGACATCGCCGCGCGCGAGGTCTTCCGAAACGAGCCGGCGAAGTTCGCCGCGATCGAGGCCGTCCCGACCACGAGCACCCACGTGCCGGAGGTGCTGGGCGGCTACTACGCGAACGGAGCGACGCACGGCGGCATCAAGATCCCCTCCGGGGGCTCGCTCCTGTCCGGTTACTCGCCGTCCACCCGCATCCAGGGCCTGGACGCCATACCCGCCGAGCTGCGGCCGTCGGACCGGCAGGTCACAATCGTCCACCTCAGCTTCGACGTGATGGTCGGCATCGGCTCCGCGCTGCTGGCCCTCTCCGCCTGGTACGCGCTGGCCTGGTGGCGCCGGCGCGACCTGCCGCGCAGCAGATGGTTCCTACGGGCCACCACGGTCAGCGGTCTGCTCGCGGTGGTGGCGCTGGAGGCGGGCTGGGTGGTCACCGAGGTCGGCCGGCAGCCCTGGACGGTCCGCGGTCACCTCCTCACCCGGGACGCCGTCACCACCTCCGGCAACCTGTGGCTGTTCTTCGCCGCCACCGTCGCGCTCTATGCCGCGGTCGGCGCCACCACCGTGTACGTCCTGCGACTGCTGCGCCGCCGCTGGCGCGACCAGGGCGGGGCTACCGAGACGGACGTGCCCTACGGCCCACCCCGGTCCTCGGAGTCCGCGCCCACGGGCGGGCAGGCGTGAGTACCTTCGCCGCCGTCGTGTTGTTCATCGGCGTCACGGCCTACGCCGTGCTCGGCGGCGCGGACTACGGTGCCGGCTTCTGGGATCTCACCGCCGGTGGTGCGCGACGTGGGCAGGCCCCCCGGCACCTCATCGACCACACGTTGGCACCGGTGTGGGAGGCCAACCACGTGTGGCTGATCTTCTGCCTGGTGATGCTCTGGACAGGCTTCCCGTCCGCCTTCGCCGCGATCATGACCACGCTCTACATCCCGCTGGGCCTCACCGCGCTGGGCATCGTGATCCGGGGCAGCGGGTTCGCATTCCGAAAGGTGGTGGTGAACACGGACCAACAGCGGGCGACCGGGGCGGCGTTCGCCACCTCGTCGGTGATCACACCGTTCTTCCTCGGCACGGTCGCCGGCGGAATCGCCAGCGGGCGAGTGCCCGCCGACGGACACGGCAATCCCGTGACCAGCTGGGTCAACCCCACGTCGCTGCTCGGCGGGGTGCTCGCGGTCGGGGTGTGCGCGTTCGTCGCCGCGGTGTTCCTCACCGCCGAGGCCCGTACCCAGGCCGACGCCCGCCTGGAGCGCTGGTTTCGCCGTCGAGCCCAGGCCAGCACCGTGGCGACCGGCGCCGTGGCGCTGGCGGGCATCGCCATCCTGCACGCTGACGCCGGGCGTCTGTTCTCCGGGCTGATCGGCCGCGGCCTGCCCCTGGTGCTGGTCTCCGCGGCATGCGGGCTGGCCAGCATCGCCCTGCTTCACCGGGCCGCGCCCCGGTTGCTACAGGCGCTCGCCGTCGGCGCGGCCGGCACGGTGGTGGTCGGCTGGGGCGTCGCGCAGTACCCGTACCTACTGGGCACCCATCTACGCATCGACGAGGCCGCCGCTCCCGACGCCACCCTGGCGTCGCTCACCCTCGTCGCCGCCGCAGCGCTCCTGCTCGTCGTGCCGGCCATCGCGCTGCTGTTCGTCCTGCACCAGCGCGGTCGCCTGGACACCGCCTGACTCCGACTCGCTGGTGGGATCAGCGTTCCAGCAGGCAAAACCCATATGACGAAGTGCAAAGATGCGAGTCGATCCAGAGTCTCTGCAGAGGTTCGCTGCAGCGGCCGGCGGGTTTACCGCGTATACGCCTGGTCAGCCCGTCCGCCGCTGTCGGGCAGCGTCGGCGTCTGTGGATGACATTGGCTGTACGAATGGCTGTAGCGGCCTTGGCCGCTGACCTCTACGGTTCCCGACCATGGAGGCCACATTCGCAGCCGTCTTCTTCTACGCGCTGAGCATCTTCGTTCTTTACTGGGTGATCCGTCTAGCGGTCCTGCACGCCATCCAAGCCGCCGACAAGCACCGGCGGGGCGGGGCGTGACGGCTGGGTCCGAAAGTCGGGTGAGGGTTCGAACCTCCGCCACACTGCTCCCATCCCCCCGCCGAGGGCAAGCAGTTCTGCGGCGCGGCAGCGATCGCCCCAGCCAAACGGCGAGCAACCCCGACGACGATCGTCCCGCCTCAGCCGCCCATTGCTCTTGACGTTCCGCCAGTGTGGCCGGCCGGCACGCCCGCTGCCGGCTGATGGATGAGCTGGCCGCGTCGGCGGTAGCGGACTGGCCCGTCGCGCATCACGCGGACGCTGTCCCGCGCCTTCCGCCGGATGGGCGTGCCAGCCGCTCGATCCACTACGAGGAGTTCGACTTCCGCTGATCCCGGCCGCGGGCACCCGTGCGATAGCGTGTGGCGCCATGGGATCCGTGGACTTGGTCTTGGCCATCGTGGTTGCCGCGGCCAACCTGGCCGTCGCCACCGTGCTGCTCGCCAGGAGCCGTGGCGGCACGGCGGTGCCCCGGATCTTCGGCCGCTCGCAGCCCTTGCCGCGCCTTCGAGCCGCGATGCACGCCTGCCTTGGGCTGGGGGTGGGCGTCGGCTGGCTCGTCAAGGACATCTTCCCACCCCACTCCACGGGCGACACGGTGCTGTTCAACGTGATAAGGGTGCTGCTGGTGGCTGGCCTCGTCACCGCCCTGCTGGTCGCCTTCCGGCACGCGCGACCCATCCGTGACAAGGCCGCCCGCTAGTGCGGTGGCCGCTATGGGTCGGTTATGTAGATGGTCGGCGATGAAGCAAGGCTGGTTTGGGCTGTCCGGCGTGTCTGCGGGCACGGGAACAGCCCGCTGGTCATGCTCGCCCACGCCATCCTCACCATCATCGCCGCCCGAGAACGCAACAACCGCACGATCTTCCTTTCCTCGCCCCAGCGGCATGCTGTGGGCTCGGGCGCTGGTCGAGTCCACGGACACGTCCCAGGTGATGCGGCCCGCCCATCGGCGAGGGCTTGCAGCGCGGTGAGGATCCGCTGTTAGGTTCGCCTGCATGACTGGGCAGATCACGGCTGGGCAGTTCCACGCGGCCGACGGTGTCGAGGACTGGCGCTGCCTTTACCATGTGGTCTCCGCCTATTTCCTGACGGGCTCGTTGAACAAAGGCATCGAGCTCGTCGCTGAGATCGGCCGGCTCGCCGACGAGCACGAACAGCAGTACGTCACTATCGACCTGCGTCGCGCCGGCGTTACCGTGAGCCTGGGAGTGCGTCACGTCGCGCTGGCCCGGCGGATATCGGCCGCGGCCAAGAAACTGGACATCCCGGCCGACCCGAGCGCCGTACAGCTCATCAACGTCACCCTTGACGCGCTTGTCGGTGCGGATGTGCTGCCGTTCTGGCGAGCGCTGCTCGATTATCGCCAGCTCGGCGAGGACTACCTGTTCGACCCAGCGCGTCGCGGCCCCGGCTTCAGTTTGCAGCACATGGATGCGGCGCGCCCACAACGCAACCGCCTGCACCTCGATGTCGCCGTCCCACACGATCAGGCTGAGGCCCGCATCGCCGCCGCCTTGGCTGCGGGCGGCCGCCTAGTCTCCGACGCGCACGCGCCGATGTGGTGGATCCTGGCCGACGCCGAGGGCAATGAGGCCTGCGTCGCCACCTGGGTCGGACGCGAATAAGGGACCCCCTCCGGGCACCAAAGACTAGCGGCGCACCGCTACCCCTTCCGCGCCGACCGGCGAACCGAGCATCCGCTTCTGCCGCTGGTTGGTGCGACCGATGGCGCCGGGTCCGGCGAGGAGGGCGGGCTCACGATGCGGCGATCACCGTCGGCCCGTCGATGTTCGGCGATTCGGCTCCTGCCGAGGAACTGCCGGATGACCAAGACTGAAGCGATGTCTCACGATATCGGTGGTGCGCCACGCACCCAGGTAGCAGTCGCCGCTCTGCTCATCGTCGCCGGCGTGCTCGTCCTCTTCGTCCCCGCCGGTGACGAGGGTCGAGTCCTCGTGCCGGTCAGCGAAGGCCACGGACTATCCGCCGTAGACGGGGTAGGTGCGGCACTGCTGGCGTTGGGCGGCACCTGGCTGGAAGTGCTCGTGGTACGGCGTCTGCCGTACCTCGCCCTGCCCCCACGGGCCTTGTTCGGACTCGGCCTGCTGGCCGGCCTTGGCATGGGGCTTCTCATCGCCTCGGTCTTTTCCGGATTCTTCTGGTGGTGGGCCCTCGGCGCCACCGCACTTGGCGTTGCCGTCCTCGTCCTCGCGCCTCTCACGGCGCGCCGGTCCCGCCGGGACCCTCCTAGTCTCCAGGCAAGCCGGTGACCTCGTCACTCTGAGGGTCGTAGATGACCAGGCCGTGCCGCTCCGCCAGGTCCAGGACGACGTCTATCGCCTCGCTGCCCCTCGGCGAGTAGCTGATGTTCATGCTCACGTGGTCGATGCCGACAGCGAGAGGGGCGGACATCCAGGGCGACTCCGGGTCGTACGGCGGGTGATCTGGGAAGCGCTCACGCAGTTCCTCGTAGAAGGCGACGATGCGCTGGTCAAGTTCGCCGTCAAGGTGTTCCATGCCGGTGCAGTGATCGGCCATCTGCCGCGCATCGTCTGCCGTCGCGGAAGGCTCGATGGCCAGGACCATGAGATCAAAACTCACGGCTACATGCTCCCGGACCAGAAGCCGCTCCGTCGACCTCTGCCCCACCGTCAGTGCTGCATTGACCGTTTGCGGCGGGGTCGTCGGACCTGCCGTTTTGGCGCGCCCAGCGACCTGCGGTGGCGTCCTCTCGTCCCGAGGATTCGCCGTTGTTGACTGCTGCTGACCGCTTGATCGGGCACGCGACGGGAACGGCTCAACGCGGTAGTTCCCCTTGGGCTGACTGACCTAGGATCGCGTCGTGACGCACGCCCGCCTCCGCAGGTTATCTGCTCTCGTCGGCTGGGCGCTCTACCTCGTAGCGGGCGTCGGGCTGCTGCTGCACTGGGGGTTCGTAGTCTGGCTGCTGACGGGCGCAGGCATGCTCGCTATCCAGTGGTCGCATGGCTTCGGCCGGCGCAAGTCGTCGCAATGACAGAGGGAGCCGAAGCCGATGTAAAACCGGCGCGTGACGTCAAGCGTTTATTGACGCGGTAACGAGGCTGGCTGACAACGGGATGAGGCCGTGGTGGGGATGCGGCGCGTGTACCCCGGGCAGGCCCCTGGCCTGCCGGCAACGCCGGACCGAGGGGTCGCAGAGGCTCCGGGGTCAGGGGCGGCCCGCAGGGCCGTCGCGCAGCGACGCGAAGCGCCTTTGACCCTGGAGGGGCGGCCCCGCACACTCCGCGCCCCGGCCGGCTGCCGGCGCACCAACTGCCCACCCAACGGCCTATCGCTCTGCGGCGGCCCTCCGGGCTTCCCGCTGTCCGCGCCAGCTGCCGGGGCGTTCGCGGGGTCAGCTGCCGCGGATCCCTGGTCATCGCCGGGGAACGCATCCACGTCGGCATCGCCCACGCCGGATCAACCTTGACCGTCGAAGCCGCCGACACCACCTTCCGCGTCCACGACGGCGACCAGCTCGTCACCGAAGTCGCCCGCACCACCGCCAAGGACATCGCCCGGTTCAAGGCCCGCAAGCCGGAACCAGCCCGGCGGACCCCCACAGCACAACCCCCTGTGGAAGTCTGAGCCCATGCAGGCCCCTGCCCCACCTCAGGGAACAATCACGGCCGCCAACAGCCCGGACTGGTCAACCCGGGCCGCCGCAGGACAACAACTCGCCGCGTGGGCCAACCAAGACGACATCGCCGACATCCTCCAGCGGCTCCTCCTCGACCGCGGCAACACCGCCGTCGTCGAAGCGACCTGCCTGGCCCTGCTACGCCGCAACGACATTCACGGCACCCGACTCGTCGCACGCGCCACCACCACAGCCCACGATCTCCTGACCATCGGCCTCGACCACCTCGACCACCTCCACAACGCCGTCGTGAACTACCTCCTCCCCGACTGGCTCGGCCAGCTCACCGGCACCGTGGACGACTTCCTCATCCTCTGCAACGCCCTGGCCCAACACCCCGACCCCACCACAGCCAGAGAACTCGCCGGCTGGGCCCGCCGGTAGTTCCGACGACCGAGCAGATCCGCTACCCAGCCCAGTAACAAGATCGTCTAGCCGGACGTGTCACCCACGTCCCGAGACTGATCTGTCACGGACGTCCTGAGACCCGACATCGGCCGGCGGCTCGGCTGTCCTCCGTCGACTGATGCGCGACACTCGTCCGCCAACTGATCTGCGACACCTCAGCGCGCTGATGGCGACAGATTAGTATCGGCCACCGAGCCCTCCGGCTGGCAGTTCGGTGATGGTCGGCGCTAGTGGCTGGCGGTCGGGGAGGAAGGCGAGGGGTCATGCACTCGTGGGGCTCGTTCACACCCGCTCAGCAGACCTTGCTGCGTCGTGCGATGTCGGACAGCTGGCTCGCCGGGACGGTGCAGGTCTACGGGGTGGATCTGCGCTGGGCGGGGGCCGATGGGGCGCCCCCGCCGCGCAGCTATACCGAGCACGAGCAGCGCATGTTGGTGCCGCTGCTCGCCGCGGTGACCACGGATCTCGTCGACCATGGCCTGCTGACCGTCCACGAGTCGGCCGGCCTGGCTCCCTCCGTCTCCGACATGGCGGTGGAGGGCAGCGGCTTGCGCGCGGTCCTCGCGAAGGCGGAAAACTGGCTCTGGTCACCGCATCTACCATCCCAGTTCCGGTTGTCCGCCCCTCGGTTCGTCCGGGAGCAGTGGTTCGACGAGGCATACCCCACGGCAGACGGCGGCGATCTTCTTCGCTGGGACGAGTTGGACGTAGGTCAGCGCGAGGTCCTGGTCTGCGCCGCCGAGGCTAGCGGGATGCTGACCGGGCCGTTCGGTATCTGGGACGGCCCGCCGGCTGAGCTGGACGCCAGGCAGCGCTTGGATTGGGTCGATCGGCATCTGGCAGCGTTGCTGCCCTTCGTCCGCGATGGCTTGATCGAGGTACGCCGCTACTCCGAGGCTGCCAGCGACGAATTCATGGTCATCGGCGTAGACGGTCTGCGCGACACTCTGACCGATCCCACCCTCTGGTGCAGTGATCTTGATTGGGGCGTCGGAGTGGGATGCCTGTTCACCTACCCTGGACTCGCAGTATGGCGGGGTGGCTGGAGCGGTGCCTGGAACGCTCGCCTGACGTTCGAGTGACCGCCACGGGTCCGCAACGCCGGCCACAATCGCTTTCGCTTGGTCAGCCGGACTGTCGAGGAACCCATGCATCTCGGCATGACAGGACCTTGCCTCGGCGGCCATCCTGTCGCCCCTGGCTTGCTGGATCTGTCCACATCAGCTGTCGGATCACACGGCCGGCGGCTCGGCCGGCTGCCCGGACGTCCGACTGCACAACCTACGGCACACCGTCATGTCTCTGCTGATGGAGCTGGGCGGCCCGCCGCACGTCGTCCAGGCCATCGCCCGGCACGCCGACCTGACGATCACCCTCAAGATCCACTCGCACGCCAACCTTGATGTCATGCGGCAGGCGCCCGGGAAGCTCGACGGACGACTGTCGTGACCGCTACTGCTGTCACCATTGCTGTCACCGCCTCGCGGAATGATCTTCTCGGCGCGGTTCCTGCTGGTGGTGTGTGGTGGGCGCGGCAGGTTTCGAACCCGACCGCCGGCGGCCGCGCTCGTCGCGGATCGTTGCTGTCACCGCAACCGTCGATAGCCGTCGCCCGACTCCCACACTGCCAAGGAGATCTCTCGAATCGTCCTGGCCAACGCGGTCGTGACCTCCGGCGACGCGGTCGCTCTCCCGCCAGTCCCCGTCAATCACCCAACGTGACCTACCGACCTGGCACGGATCTGACACGCAGCTCCCCTGTTGTGCGTGGCCGGCCGGCCAACGCTGGCCGGAGGCCGCCAGCAGGTCGGGGCCGGCTTGTGCCCCGGATCCCTCAGGTGGGAGCAATGAGCAACGTCGACCTCGTCATCCTGCCCGCCTACGCGTCCTGGCTGTTCAGCGCCCGAGGACGTCCACCAGTTGCTGCCCCAGGCCGGTGCAGGCCTCCATGTCCAGGCGGTACGTCACGTAGCGGCCGCGGCGCGCCGAGATCAGCAGCCCGGCCGCCTTTAGTACCGCGAGGTGCCTGGACACCTCCGGCGCCGTCACCCGCCAGAAGTCGGCCAGCTCGCCGGTCGTGTGCGGACCTCGGGCGAGCGTGCGGCAGAAACGTAGCCGCAGCGGGTGCGCAAGCGCGGTCAGTCGAGCATCCAGCTCGTCCACCCGCAACACTGGGCGCGGGTCCCAGCCCGGTGCCGGGTACTGCAGCACGGGCAGCCAGCCGGGCGCGTACACGACGGTCATATGCGGTGCGCCGTACGCGCTCGGGATGAGCGTCATCCCGCCGCCGCGACCGTCTGCGGTCTGGTCCTGCAGCTTGTCGATCGTCAGAATGCCGCGCGCGGTGTCGACCCCGATTGCGTGCGAGATCCGGCCGAGGGCGCCGATACCCTCGCGGGCCAGGTCGAAGCGTCGATGGTCGGCTTCCTCGGCGAGCGCTGGGCGGACGCGTTTCCAGACCGTGCCGAAGAAGGCGGACTCGCAGGCGAGCAGAAAGCGTCGTACCCGCTCGCGCTCGGCGGCCGGATCGGCGAGCACCCGCTCGGCCCACGCCGCCTGCCGCGGCCCTCGGGCACGGGCCGCGGCCAGCGCCCGCTGCCGCACGATCGGGTCACGCAGCGGCGACCACATTCGCGGCGCCGGTGAGACGGCCCGATGGGCGGCGAGCGCCGCAGCGACCCAGCGCTCGTCGTCCAGGCGGTCGACGTCGTCCAGTTCCTCGCGCAGGCTCGGCCGTGGATCGGGCGGGAACAGAAAGTCGGCCCGGCCGGACTGCCAGAGCAGACCGAATTCCTCGAGGTCTGGAGCCAGCTCTGCGGGAAGGGCAGCCGCCATCATCGCAACCGCCGCGGCGGTGTCCGGATGATGCTGCGGCTCCGCGAGCACGTGCAGCACCGCGCCGAGCTCCGCGAGCGGCGACGGCGTTATCCGGATCCGATCGGCCGGTACGCCGGCGATGTCGACCGAGGTAACCACAGTACCGATCATGGCAGGGGTCCGCGCCCGGGCAGACCGATTGACGTCGTTTGTCAATCGACGAGGCATGAATTGACGACGCTGGCCAACCTGCGTCCCTTCGCAGTCGTACGGCCGGACGATCGGAGCCGTGACGACCACCCGTACGACGCTTCGTGAGCTGGTCCGCATCCCGGGCGGCGGCCGCTACGCGCTCAGCGCCACAGTAGAGGCAGCGACCTCCGGGATGCTGCGCCCGTTCATCGTGATCTACGCCGTCCTGATCGGGCTCAGCGCATGGCAGGCCGGTATGACGCTGACCGTCGGCATGCTGGCCGGACTCGGCGCCGTCCCGCTCGCCGGATGGTGGATCGACCGCGGAGCGCGGCGGGCCCCCGCCGTCGCCGCGCTACTGGTGCGAGGGGTGGGGTCGCTCCTGCTCGCCCTGGTGCCCGGCACCGCCGGATTCGCGATCGGTGCGGTGCTCATCGGCGTCGGCACGCAGATCGCTCCACCCACCAATTCCGCGCTGGTCGCCGCGCTGGCCGGCCCGGCCCAGCGTGCGGCGGCGCTGGCCGCGGGCCGCTCGCTGCGCAACGCCGGCCTGGGCGTCGGCGCCCTGCTCGGCACGGTTCTGGTCGCGAGCGGGCCGGAGGTGCTTCGCTGGCTCGCGCTGGCGACGGCGCTCGGGTGCGCGTTCGGCGCGGCAGTGATCGCCCGGGTGCCGCTGCCCCATCAAGATGTTCCGGCCCCCGCCCTGGCTGCGGCAACGAAGGAAGCGCGCGGTGCCGGCCTACGCACCGTTAACGTCCTGGCCCTGGCCGGCATTCCGTACGCGTTTTACGCCGACATCATCGAGATCGCCCTGCCGCTGCTGCTGGTGCAGGGCCTGCACGCGTCGCTGGCGTGGCCCTCGGGCATCTTCGTCGCCAACACCGTCATGGTGATTGCGCTGCAGCTGGTTGTGGTAGTGCGCCTCGCGAAGTGGCCGCACCGCATCGTGCTCTTCTGGTCCGGCCTGTTGCTCGCCGCCTCCTACCTCGCCTTCTGGCTCGGCGGGGCGACCGGCGGCGGCCCCGGCACTGTGCTCGTCGCGCTGGTCATCGTGCCTTACACGCTGGGTGAAATTCTCTATACCGGCAGCAGCGTGCCGCTGGTGATCGAGTCAGCACCGCCACACCTGATGGGGCGCGCGCTCGCCCGCTGGCAGCTCAGCTACGGCCTGGCCCGGGCCGTCGATCCCATCATCATCACCGGTCTGCTCAGCCTGGGTGCGGCGGCGCTGTGGCTGCCACTGGCCGCCGCGACCCTGCTGGGCGCAGCGACGGTGCGCCTGGGCACTCGATGGCGTCGTCTGCACCGCGCGCGTCGGCAGTCCATGAGTCATGCCGTGGCAGATGGCGGGAGCCCGGCCGTCGATGGTCCCCTGACCAAGAGCGTTCACGGTGAGACTGTTACGTCCAGATCTGTGAAAGCCGGAGGTTAGACCCCTCCCGGCTACTCGCAACGTTTGGTCCCGGCTCACCCTGATCGTGAAGTCCTCCGCCACTGTGCCGAGGCCACCGTCCGCTCGGCATGCCGCCGGCGACGCCAGACGGAAGCTGAAGTGCAAAGGCAGTCACTTTGCGTCCGGCGAGCCGCCAGTTCGGCCGATTCGTTGACAGGCCGTCTGGATCGCTCGCCGCTCAGAGTTGGCTCATCGCCTCCTCACCGATGGGCGAAGACGAAGCCACCGTCGACGTTCGGGGCCGGGCGATGCAACATCTCCGCCTCAACAGTGAAGCCGGCAGCGTCCAGCCAGGCCGCGACCCGGCCCGGTGAACGACGGTGCACGTAGACATTCATTGGGTGGCCGCCGTAGCCCTCCGTCTTGAGCTTGCTGCTGTCACCGGCATAAAAGCCGAGCAGCAGGGCCCCGCCAGGCCGCAGCACCCGAAAGAACTCGGCGATGACCGTGGGAACCTCATCGTCGGGGACGTGGATCAGCGAGAACCACGCGAGCAGGCCGGTCAAGGAACCATCAGTCAGTTCGAGAGCCGTCATGGAGCCAACCTCGAATCGCAGGCCGGGATGGTCCCGCCGAGCCACGTCGATCATCGCGGGCGACAGGTCGACGCCGAACGCGTCCAGGCCGATGCCTTGCAGGTAGGCGGTGATCCGGCCCGGACCGCAGCCGACATCGGCGACCGGCCCGGGACCCTGGGCATGCACCAGCTCGGCGAAGAGCGCCAGGATGCCCCGCTGAAAAGGCTCGCCGGCGAGGGCGTCCCGCAGCAGGTCGGCGTAGCTGACCGCCACGGTGTCGTAAGAAGTCCGGGTGTCGTCGAGCCAACCGGGAACGCGCATGCGGAGCACGATAGCCGCGACTCACGTGGTGGCGCCGCCTTGGGCAAGGCCACCATCGATCCGCGCGAGCGAAACCCTCGTGACCGTCATGTATTTGCAGACCATGATCGCGCAGACGGATCTGCCGCTGACCGCGCGCCCACCAGTCGCTACCGCCCGACTCTGCCGATGTGCGTGCACGTGGCGTCGTTGATCAGCGAGGGCTGTGATCCTCGCCGTCTCTAGCACACCCCAGGACACATTGAGGTAGGCGGCCGGCTCTGTTTGCTGCGCCCGCCCCGTCCGATTTGACAGCGTCATGGATAGCGGTTATCTATTGTTGATCTACGGAGGTGTGCTGGGTGCAGGACGTGGTGCTGGCGATGCTGGCGAAGGAGCCGGCGTACGGCTACGAGTTGCGTAGCCGGATTCGTGGCGCGCTCGGCCCGCTCGGCGAGGCGATGAACGCCGGGCAGATCTACGTGACGCTGGCCCGGCTGGCCAAGGCGGGGCTGGTGACCTCGGAGCGGGCCGAGGGACTGCCGGATCGGCCGGACCGGCGGGTGTACGCGTTGACTTCGGCGGGGCAGCAGCGGGTTGCCACGTGGCTGGCCGAGGTGAGTTGGCCGAAGCCGGACCTCAGCGAGTTCCATCTCAAGCTGGTGGCCGCCGCTGCCGCCCGGCTGGCCGATCCGCTGGCTCTGGTCGATGCGCAGCGGCGCGAGTTGCTGCGCCGGCTGCGGGATACCCAGCGGGCTGCGTTGGAGCGGTCGGTGGATCCGGTCGTCGGATTGTTGTTGGAAGGGGTCGTGCTGCGGCTACGGGCCGACCTGGAGTGGCTGGAAGCGTGCGAACGGATGTGGACCGAACGCGACCGGACTGAACAGAAGGGGAACCGATGACCGAGCGGAGCGAGGGCCGCGAGGGCATGCCCGGTGGTACCGCATGATCGGGGCGGCGCTGCTACGGGCGCGCGCGGTGACCAGGTGGTACGGCCGGGGAACTGCACTGGTCCGCGCAGTCGACGAGGTCGACCTGGAGGTGCCCGCCGGGCAGACGCTCGCGATCATGGGTCCCAGCGGCTGCGGCAAGTCGACCCTGTTGCACCTGCTGGGCGGGCTGCAACGCCCGACCGACGGCGAGATCTGGCTGGCCGAGCATCGGATCGACGGGATGAGCGAGCGCGGCCTGGCCCGGCTGCGGCGGCAACACGTCGGTTTCGTCTTCCAGTCGTTCCACCTCATGGACGAGTTGACCGCGGTAGAGAACGTCGAGCTGGCCGCGTTGCTGGCCGGACAGTCGCCGCGCCGGGCTCGGCAGCGCGCCTTGACTCTGCTGGACCGGGTGGGGCTCGCCGACCGTGCCAGGCACCTGCCGTCGGCATTGTCCGGCGGCCAGCGCCAGCGGGTCGCGATCGCCCGCGCGTTGAGCAACGAGCCGCTGGTCGTGCTGGCTGACGAGCCCACCGGGAACCTGGACAGCGCCGCCACCCTGGAGGTGCTGCGGTTGTTCGAGGAGCTGCGTACGGCGGGGCAGACTCTGGTGGTGGTCACCCACGACGCGCGCATCGCCGCGGTCGCCGACCGGGTGATCTCCATGCGTGACGGGTCGTTCGCCGACGACAGCCTGCTCGCCGGTACCACCGGCGGCACGGGCACGGTCTACGGCGGGTGGCGCTGAGGTGGCCGGGCGTCTGTTGCTCGTGTGTCGGCTGCTGGTGCGGGACCTGCGCCGGCGGCGCACCGAGACCGTACTGCTGCTGCTCGCCATCAGCGCCGCGACCGGCACGCTGACCCTCGGCCTCGCCCTGAACAATGCTCTCGCCCAGCCGTACGAGCGGACCCGGGCCGCCACCGCGGGCCCCGACGTGGTGGCGATGCCGGGGGGGACGGGCCCGGAGGCCCTGGCCGCCCTCGCGCCGCTGGCCACCGCACCCGGTGTCACCGCACACAGCGGACCGTACCCGATCGCTTATCTGATGCTGACCGCACACGGCAAGACCGTGCACGCGGTCGTCGAGGGCCGGGACAACTCCCCGGCGGCGCTCGACCGGCCCGCGGTGACCGCCGGCACCTGGGTACGCCCCGGCGGTGTGGTCATCGAGCCCACCTTCGCCAACGCCGTCGGCGTACACGTCGGCGACACCGTCGACATCAACGGCCACCCGCTGCGGGTGGTCGGGACAGCGGTCACCGCCGCTAGGGCCGTGTACCCGAGTGCCGACTGGCGCGCTGATGCGGGCAGCCCCTTGACCGAAAACGCCGGCCTGGTCTGGGTCGACCGTAGCCAGATCGGCGCGCTGGCCGGCGCACGGCCGTTGTCGTTCACCCTGAACCTGAGATACGCGGACCCGCGGGCCAGCACCTCGTTCACCCACAAGCGCGACGCCGGGATCGAATACACCAGCTGGAAAGAGATCGCCTACCAGGACGGCAGGCTGGTCGAAGGCGCACACGAGGCCCTGCTCATCGGCAGCTGGCTGCTCACCGCCCTCGCGGTGGCCAGCGTCGCCAGCATCGTCGCCGGCCGCATCAGCGGCCAGCGCCGCCGGGTAGGGCTGCTCAAGGCCGTCGGCGCCGGACCGGCAATGGTGGCCGCCGTCCACCTCGCCGAGTACCTCGTGATCGGGCTCGCCGCCGCCGGCACCGGCCTGGCCGTCGGCTGGCTCGCCGCTCCCCCGCTGACCAACCCCGGCGCAGGGCTCCTCGGCGCCGTCGGCGTCCACCCGCCCGCGCTACGCACAGTGGTCGCCGGCACCGTCCTCGCCCTCGCCATCGCCGCCGCGGCGGCCCTGGCGCCCGTGGTGCGCGCCACCACCACCGACACGGTTCACGCGCTGGCCGACGCCGCCACGCCGCCGCGGCGCCGCCGGTGGCGCGTCTGGCTGTCCCGCCGGCTGCCCAGCGCCCTACTGATCGGAGTACGCATCAACGCCCGCCGGCCACGTCGCGCCCGGCTCGTCATGGTGAACAGCCTGGTCACCACGACCACGCTCGTCGCCGTGCTCATGGCTCAGGCGCAGGACCAGCTGATCCCGCTCGGCGACGTCGAGCTGCCCAGGCCGCGGGACGCGCGGACCAGCCAGGCCATGTTCCTCGTCATCGTCGTACTGTGCGTCCTCGCGCTCATCAACGCCATCGTGAGCGCCTGGACGGCGGTCCTCGACGCCCGCCACCCCCTGGCCGTCGCCCGCACACTCGGCGCCACACCCGCACAGGTGACCGTGGGCATGACGGTCGCGCAGCTGCTTCCCGCGATACCCGGCGTCCTCGCCGGGATCCCGGCCGGCATGGGGCTGTACCTGGCCGTCGGCCGCGGCGAGGTCCGTTACCCGCCCGATTCCTGGCTGTTCGCCGCCGGGCTGGGAGTCCTGCTCGCCATCGCCGCACTCACCGCCATCCCGGCCACGGCCGCCGCCCGGCGCCCGGTCGCGGACACCCTCCGATACACACCGACCTGACCGGCCGCCAACGGCCTACAGTCTGCTCACGGCACCACGACGAGCGGAACCGCCGAGCGAGACGGCAGTGGCAGCCGACGCAACAACCACACAAGGAGTCGCACGGATCTGCAGCGGGCCGCGTGCTATGCAGCGTCACGGCGAGCTGGCCCGGTTGCCGTCCGGACGTGCCGAATAGGATGCCTCCCTCCTGATGATCGGCACTATCGTGATCGCGTGACCATGGCGCGGCAACGGCAGGACTACTTCGATGCTCTCGGCTGGGTAACCCAGCTGATGACACAGGTGCGGAGTGAGCACCTCGAAGCCCGCACTCCCTGCGTAGATTTCGATGTTCGAGGGCTGCTGGGTCACCTCATCGGCACCGCACACCGTGGACTCGGCACCGCCCGGGGCATCCCGACACGGGGCATCCCGCACGTGATCACCAACGTCGCAGATGCGGAACTCGCCTCCACGTATGCAACGTTGGCGGCCTCGATCCGAGAGGCGTGGTCGCCGCTGGCGGCTGTTGACGGGGTCATCGCGCCTTGGGGGCCCTGCACGGCTGCGGAAGCGGCACGCGGCTTTACCGTCGAGACGATCACGCATGGATGGGACTTGGCGGTGGCCACCGGCCAGCCGAGCGATGCACCGAACGGCATTGCCGATCGCTGCCTCTCCTATGCTTCAGCCGCCATCCCCGACCGGCTCCGAGGAGTCATGTACGACGCGCCCGTTGTCGGGGCGAAGGCCTCATCCACGACGGAGCAACTCGCGCACCTTCTCGGTCACAAGAGAGAGCCTCGATGACATTCGAGGAGGCATCTGCCGATGACCGTTCCTCACCGAGATCAGGTGCGCGGATCTGCCGCCGGAGCCCGGAGGTTCCGGCGACGGGCTTCCTACCTGCCCATATTAATGGTGGGCGATACTGAAACCGAACCAGTGACGGAGCCGTTGACGCTCGGCCGCTTCCAGCCGGGGCAGTCCCAGACGCTGCCCGTCGACCGCGGCCGTGCTCGTCCCGCAGGTAGTCCACCAGGCGCACGCAGCCAGGCCTAGCGGATCGGCTCGTGTCAGCGCTGGCCCGGGACAGCGAGGCCTATCGGCTCCCAGTTTGCGCCCACACCCCGCCCAGATCGGGGGCAGGAAATTTGACGGTTGAACCGAAGGTTGTCCGGGATCTGGTCCTCGTCGACTCCTTGACCCCTGACAAACAGCCCGCCCGTGAATGCGGAGGCTCAATCGCATCGAGAAGCTGAAGTTCTTCCTTCCGGCCGAAATGAGCACGACCATTGCCCGCCGTAATCGAACTGCTGAACCGGTACCACGACGGGTGATCCTCAGCAGCTGTGCCCCTCCTGGTCACTGAGCCGCCGGCCGCGCACAGGTTCTACCACCGCCACAGCCTGAAGCTCGCGACGCCACCCGTCAGCCAAGCCGGCCAGCGAGGGTGATCTCGTGCGGGGCCCCGTCGGACCGCGGCAACGGGTACCGCGGAAGTACAGCCATCCGAGCGAGCGGATCCGACAGAAACGAGCGCCACCGCCAATGGAACAGCCATGCCACGGACGGCAGCGGAAGCTGGCGGACGCGTGAAAACTGACCCCCTGGCGGCGGCGGGTTCCCGGCACGGCGGATCCCGCGTCGCAGGGCAAGTTCGCGATCGTCTTCGGTTCCATCTGTCATCGCTCTTGGTTGGCCTGCGCCGTGGTGCGACCATCCCCGCCGTGCACCTCGCGCGGATGACGGTTCGGGGAAGGAGCACGGCCGAGACAGCCACGAACTAGCGTGAGCGCCGACGGCAGTAGCGTGCGGCACGCCGGGACATATCGATGGAGTACCCAGCGTGTCGTGGATCGGAACGGGGGCCGACTTCCATGGTAAAGAAGTTCATCAAAGAGGCGGTTTCGCGCAGCGCGGAGTCGGATGACGATCGACGGAAGCTCGCGTCGATGACGGACCCGACGAATCCCGCCGAGCGATCGCCGGACGGCTCGGGGCCGAGTGACGCGACGATCCTGAACTTCGCCCTCAACCTCGAATACCTCGAGGCCGAGTTCTACCTTCGCGCCACGACGGGGCAGGGACTGCCTGACGAGATGACCACCGGTACCGGCACCCGGGGTGAGGTGACCGGTGGGAGCATGGTCAACTTCAGCAACTCGGTAGTGCGCAAGTTCGCGCGGGAGATCGCCTCGGACGAGCGGCAGCATGTGGCCTTCCTGCGGTCTGCCCTCGGGGAGCACGCCGTTTCCCGACCGGCGATCTCTCTTGACACGAGCTTCACCGCGGCGGCCACCGCGGCCGGGCTCATCAAGTCGGGAGAGATTTTCGACCCGTACGCCAACGATCTCAACTTCCTGTTCGCCGCGTTCCTGTTCGAGGACGTCGGCGTCTCCGCTTTCAAAGGAGCGGCACCGCTGCTGTCCAACAAGACGTATCTGGACGCTGCCGCGGGTCTGCTCGCCACGGAGGCGTACCACGCCGGGATCGTCCGCTCCGCGCTCTACAACGAAGGCATGATCGACGATGCCGTCTTCGCGGGCGTGCAGAAGCTCTCCGACGCCCGCAACAGTCTCGACGGGCCGGTCGACGACGACCAGGGTATCGGCACCAGCGCCGAGGCGAACCTCATTCCCACGGACGCCAACGGCATGGCCTACGGCCGCTCGGCCCAGTCGGTCCTGAATATCGTGTACCTCAACGCAAGCCCGGCGAACTCCGGCGGCTTCTACCCCTCCGGCCTTAACGGCGACATCGCGATGAGCGGCGGGGCCGCCCGCTAATCACTTGGCCATCGCCGTGGTCCCGGCGCAGCACTCTGGTGCGGGTTCCCAGGCCCGTACTGGACGGCCCGTACAGATCGCCAACGACAACAGTCTGCTGGACCGCGTTCCCGGCATGCTGGGCGCGACGACGGGCTTCACACAACTGACCCGGCGGACGTACGTCGGCGTGGTGGAATGCGGGCGGCCGCTCGCGGTGACCGTGCTCTGTGCCGAGACCGCGCCGGTGGGGAGCCGCACCCGTCACCGGCATTGCATTGAGTGCCCTAGCGCGAAAAGGAGATGGTTCTGCAACAAACATGGCTCGTGGTGCTCTCGTGGGCTGCGCTCTCTGTCGGCTTTGCCAGCGCCGTCGTCATCGTTATTGACCAGTTTGTTCTTCGATATCGTCAGCCGGTCAAGATCATGGAGATTGTCTGGCCGGCAACCGCCCTCTACTTTGGCCCAGCAGCCGTCCTGACCTACCGACAGTGGGGCAGACCTCAGTCTCCCCGATGGCTGGAGCGGCATCGCACCCCGCCCAAGAGGCCGCGACATGCTGTCACGGTAATCGAAATCCTACATTGCGCGACGCACTGCGTTCTGGGTGCCATCATTGCTACTCTTGTCGTCTTCGGCTTCGGCCTCGAGATGTTCGGCAAGAGATTGTGGCCCGAATTTATCGGCGATTACGTAGCCGCAGTGGCGGTAGGCCTTGCATTCCGCTACTCCGCTGAGGCTGACATGGGTGGCCGAAGGGCGTGGGCCGCGATGCGGAGGTTTCTCGTGGGAGACCTGCTGAGCGTGTCCGTCTTCGAGTTCGCCCTATTAGGTTGGCTGGCGGTGATGGAGTTTCTGGTTTTCCACGAGACCGTGCAGCCTAGTAGTCCGGTGTTCTGGCTCTTTGTCCAGATTGGGTCGGTCATCGGCTTTTTTGCCGCTTGGCCGCCAACCCTGTGGCTGGTTCGCCGCGGCGCCAAAGCGGAACTGCTGGGCACGCCGCAGTAGGTAGTGCCGCGCCGACGCCCGTGGCGAGATGCGCGGTTCGTGTTCCGCGGGCGATCGGACGTCATTGGCACCTCGCCGGACCGGGCCGAACGGCGGATGAGCAGCCACCGATGCTCACCGGGTCCGCTTGGCCGACAACCGCAACGACACGATCGTCTACCGCACAGCGGGATCGAACGGCTTCCCCAGGATGAAGTGTGGAAGATACTGCGGCGGCGCTGTCATGGTCCTCCGCGTCCAGGGCACCGAATGCGCCCTGTCGCGGATTATCGGTAGCGAGCGGCGCGCAGCGACTCGGCAGCTGTAAGGAGAGCGGCACCGAGGAGCACCGTCGCCCTTCCTGCCGAGCTTCGGGCGTCGTGGCCAGGAAACTGAGCGTGGTGAGGAACATCCCGACTGCCCCGATGCTACCGATCGCCGACGCTCTGGGCGCAAGCGGCTTCGCGGCGATCAGAGAGCCCACGGTGATCTCCGTGACCCCGATGAGTCGGTTGAGCTTTTGGGCGCCCAACTTCTCGCAGAAACGCGAGAACAGCGGACTCGAGGTGACCAGGGGCTCGTCGTTTTCGACCTCGTACTGCTTGAACTTGAGCGCACCGATCCACAAGATGTTCGTCGCCAGCGCGGAGCGCAGGACCGAGAGGCCTACGGAGGCGAGGTCATCGGCCGTGGCGTGTCGTGTGCCCATCGCTCGCTCCTAGTCGCTGCGTCGACGGTCGGCATGCTGGGGACCATTTACCCGCTGGAACCCGGCACACGCACCCAGGGCGCGGCTTCCCGCTCGACACCACGCTCACGTCCCCCATGTCCGCGGCGAAGGCTAGATCTTTACGAGCATTTCCGGCGATGGCCGCCATGGTTGATGTCAGCCACGGATGTCGCCTCGGCGCTGCACGCTCGCCGCGGGCTTAACCCCCGTCGTGGGGATCCGCATCCGTGTTGTCGACGCTGGGCCACTCCGCGCCGAGGAGCAGCGCTGGACACCGGGGGACAACCGTCGGGTGATGGGATCTGACGGCCCGGAGCTGACAATTTGCTGCTCTCCGCTGCCTCCACCCTCGGCCATCCCGGCACCGCTGCGCTCAGTTAGTGCCGTTACGGCGCCTTCGGCCGACTCCAGATCGAACTCGCGGAACGGCTCAGACGGCGACGGCGGCCATCTGGGTGCACGAGTCGGCGCACCGGCGGCACTGCTCGGCGCACCGCATCATCTTTTCGTCTCGGCTGAACTTTGCGCAGACGACAGCGCACGCCTGACAGATCTGGACACAGATAGGCGATATCTCGCGGGTCGCGGTTTCAATGCGCAAACCACGGGGTCAGTTTCAAGGCGGAGCCGCCAGATTCCCGATCCGGTCCAGGTGACGGTCGGGCAAGGTGGGGCGCAGGCCGCGGCGCTCCCCCATTCCGAGCCCGATGGGACCAGCCCAGCCTTGGCTGCCTGACTTTCGCAGGCGGTCCCCGCACGGATTACGAATTCATGCCAGCCCTTAACCGCGGCGGAGGCTGACCTGGGGTCGTCGTCAGCGCGCCTGCTCGGCAGCGCGGCGCACATCGTCAAGCAGGACCTCCATGTCGTGGCGGGTGGTGCGGTAGTTGAGGACGCAGCCGCGCAGCGCGAAGCGGCCATTGATGGTCGCGTTCGACAGGTACGAGCTGCCGGCCTGCTGCAGTGCCACCATGATCCGTTCGTTGAGGCGGTCGAGTTCCTCCTCGTCGGCCTGCGACCGGGAGCCAGCACGCGCGTTCGGCGGCAGGTAGCGGAAGCAGAAGATGGATAGTTCGACCGGGGCGAGCAGCTCGAAGTCGGCGCTGGCGTCGACGAGCTCGGCCAGATGACGGGCGCAGTCGAGGTTGCCCTCGATCGCGTCGCCCACAGCGCGCGAACCGGCGTGCGCCAGCGCCATCCAGACCTTGAGCGCGCGGAATCGCCGGGACAGGTCCGGGCCGTAGTCCCAGAAGGCGAATGCCTCGGCCGGCTCGGTCTGCATGATCCGGGTGTAGTCGGCGTCCAGGCTGAAGGCGGGCCGCGCCGCCTCGGGGTCGCGGTAAATGAGGCAGCCGCAGTCCCCAGGCAGGTAGAGCCACTTGTGCGGGTCGAGGGCGATCGAGTCGGCCTCCGAGATGCCGTCAAAGAGCGGACGGGCCGCGGGAGCGAGCCGCGCGAACCCGCCATAGCAGCCGTCGACGTGCATCCAGAGCTTGTACCGCCGCGCGACCGCCGCGATCTTGGTGAGCGGGTCGACCGCGCCGGTGACGACGGTGCCGGCGTTGGCCACGACGCAGAAGGGTTCCGCCCCGGCGGCCCGGTCCTCCTCGATGGCGCGGACGAGGGCGTCGACGTCCATCCGGAAGCGGGCGTCCACCGGGATCTCGCGGACGTTCGCCCGCCCGATGCCGAGCAGCGCGGCGGCCTTGTGGATCGAGTGGTGGGTCTCGGTGGAGGCGTAGACCCGCAGCGGCACGGGATGGGCGGCCGCACCGTTGGTGGCGACCGCGTCGCCGCAGTGGCGGTGTCGTGCGGCGGCGAGCGCGGTGAAGTTGGCCATCGATCCGCCGCTCATCAATAGGCCGCCGGCCCTCGGGTCGCAGCCGAGGGCCTCCTTGATCCAGTCGATGGTTACGTGCTCCAGCTCGGCGGGAGCCGGTGCCGACCGCCACGCGGTGAGGTTCGCGTTCAGCGCCGATGCGAGGAAGTCGGCAACCGCGGCGACCGCGGTGCCCGGCGCCGAGACGTACCCGAAGAAGCGGGGATGCCCGTTGTGCCGGCTGCCGGGCACGACCACGTCACGGAAGACCGTGAGCAGGTCGGTGAAGTCACGGCCCTCGACGGGCAGCGGCTCGGCGAGCAGTTCCTTCAGCGCGGCAGCGGTGGTTCGCGGGGCGATGGGCAGGTCCCGGATCGAGTCGTGGTAAGCGGCGACCCACTCGACGGCGCGCGCACCCATGTCCCGGATCTGCTCCGCCGAGGGGTCTAGGGCGGAGCCGACGCCGCGCCCATCCGGTGAGATCAAAGTCATGGCCCGGAGGATAGTGTGAATCATGTTGGCGTTCGCTCGCGCGGCGCCCGCCCTGACGTATGGCACACCCGGGTGGCATTCACCTGCGCGGGTCTCCACCTCTGCTTCGCCGCCACGACGCCCACGATCCGCGGCTCGACCGGGCGTTGTGTCTGGACTGCTACGACCACGACCATCACGTCGTCTGGAACCACTTCTCCGGCGAGCTGTGGCGGCGCATTGAGCAGGCCATCGAACGTCACCTCGCCGCCCTCTGCCGGAAGCGCGGCATCCCCTTCATTCGGGTCGTTGCCACTTCCGGCAAGGTCCATTGGATGCCGCCCGTGCGGTTCTCCCACGGCGAGGTCGCCGAGGCGCAACGCCGCGCCGCCGTGCACTTCCACGCCGTGCTACGCCTCGACGGCGTCGACCCCGACGACCCGGACGCATTGGTGCCGCCGCCTCCCGGTATCACCGTCGACGACCTGGAATCCGCCGTCCACGCCGCCGCCTCCCGGATCACCGACACCACACCCCCGCACCCTGACCAGTCCGAAGGCTGGCTGATCCGGCGCCGCTGCCCGCTCTGGCCCCTCGCTTGTAAGGCGCTTTCGGCAAGGGTCGCAGCGTCCGCTGAGGTCCACTGCGTTCAGGTTGGAGGCAGGACCAGTCCGCGCTGGTCCAGCCTCGGCCGTCACCGTTGATGTCAACCACTGATGTCACGACCCGCTGCTTCCGGCTTCCCTAGTCGAGCGGTGGCGGGGCGAACCGGACCAACGCCGGGGGAACGGGCTCGACCCGGACCGCACGTGATCAGGGCTCCCACACCGTCCTGTTAGCGTCGATCGGTGCCCGTCACCGTACCGGCGTCCCCTCAGCCCACCCACCGTGCCCGCAAGGTGGGCCTCGGGCTGGTCTGGCTGGCGACCGTCCTGGCCGGCACGACGGCAGCGGTGAGCGGAGTGCTCGTCGCCCGGACGGACGAAATCCTCGCGTCGGCGGTGTCGCAGGACCGCGCGTTGCCCTTCACCGGCGAGGCCGGTGACCAGTCGGTGCTGCCGTTCCTGCTCGGGTGCGCCCTGGTCGCCCTCTCCCTCACCACCGCGGCGCTGGGCTACCTGCTCAGGGGATGGGCCTACCACAGCGAGCACATCGGGATGGCACTGCCGGCCGTGACGCTGATCATCGTGATCGTCCTCGGCACGCCGCTCGTCGGGCCGATCGATCTCGCCCGTCAGCAATACACCCATGACCTCTACGGGTGGTGGTACTTCCCCTTTCTCCTCGGCGCCGTGACTTGTCACCTGGGCTGTCTTCTCGCTGCGGCGGTGGTCCTGTTTCGCACCCGGTCAACCTGACAGAGTCGCCGTAACCTGCGGCGAGACCCCGCCGAGCAAAGGGACGAACCCCGTCGGGGGGGATGCGGTTTCATGCTCTCGGCCGCTGCCAGTTGGTGGCGGCCCGCGTCAACGAGCAGGTGCCGGGCGTCGTCGGTTCACGTTCGGGGTCAACCCGCACTGACGCTCACGCTGCCTTCTTGCTGCCCCGGCACCTGACGCCTGACCGCGTCTCATGCAGCCCCGTTGCGGCCCGGTGCTTCTAGTTCGGCTAGCCGATCGAGGAGCCGGCGAAGCGGCCACCGTGTCGTTCAGCCATCGCGGATAGGGCTCGCATCCGCGCCTCGAATGCTCGGCTAGGCATGAGTTCGGGGAAGGCGACAACGAGCTGCCAGTGGAGCCCTGCCGCAACATGCTCGTTGCTGGTCATAGGGCGGCCCGTCTGGCTCGGCCGGTACGTGGCCAATCGCTGGTCAAGTCCTTGGACGTGGTGTTTGCGGTTGAGCGTGATTCTTCGTTGTTGTTAGGCGCTGAGCGCTGGCAGGTCGTTGGTGTCGGTGGTCTCC
>NZ_JBEZZJ010000048.1:0-45002 GCF_040639095.1 Micromonospora sp. NPDC023966
TTGGCTTGGCTGAGCGGCCCCCCGCCGCGGGCGGGGCGGGGCAGGGGGGGCCCCCGCCGCCGCGCAGGCCCAACAACCTCAGGAAAGGCCCGGTGGCATGACAGGGAGCCATCCAGTCCTGACAATGGCGGGGATCACCAAGTCGTTCCCCGGGGTACGGGCGCTCGACAACGTGGACTTCCGCCTCTTCCCCGGCGAGGTGCACGCGCTGATGGGCGAGAACGGTGCCGGGAAGTCCACCCTCATCAAGGTGCTCACGGGCGTCTACGGCATCGACGGCGGCACCGTGTCGCTCCATGGTGAGCAGGTGTCGTTCAGCGGCCCCATGCAGGCCACCGCGGCCGGTGTGAGCACCGTCTACCAGGAGGTCAACCTCTGCACCAATCTCTCGGTGGCGGAGAACATCTTCATCGGCCGGGAACCGCGCCGGCTGGGTGCGGTCCGGTGGGGCGAGATGCGCCGCCAGGCCCGGGCCCTGCTCGCCCGGCTCGACCTGGACATCGACGTCAACGCACCGCTGGCCAGCTATTCGCTGGCCGTGCAGCAGATGGTGGCGATCGCCCGGGCCATCGACATCAAGGCCCGGGTCCTGGTCCTCGACGAGCCGACCTCCAGCCTCGACGCCACTGAGGTCGCGCAGCTGTTCAGAGTGATGCGCCAACTGCGCGACGACGGGATCGCGATCCTGTTCGTCACCCACTTCCTCGACCAGGTCTACGACATCGCCGACCGGATCACCGTGCTCCGCAACGGCCAGCTCGTCGGCGAGTACGCGACGACAGAGCTGCCCCAGCTCACCCTCGTGGAGAAGATGATCGGCAAGGAACTGGACGTGCTGGAGCGCCTCGACGAGCAGCCCCGGCGCGACGTCGCCGCCGCGGCGGAGGGCGCACCCCTGCTCGACGTGCAGGAGCTGGGACGCCGGTCGGCGGTGGCGCCGTTCAGCCTGGCCATCCACGAGGGAGAGGTGGTCGGCCTGGCCGGCCTGCTCGGCTCGGGTCGTACCGAGGTGGCGCGGCTGCTGTTCGGCGCCGACCGGGCCGACCACGGCAGCGTTCGGGTGCGCGGCACCCCCGCGTCGCTGCGCACGCCGGTGGCCGCCATCGGTCACGGCATCGGCTTCTGCTCCGAGAACCGGCGGGCCGAAGGCATCATCGCGGAGCTGTCGGTGCGGGAGAACATCATCCTCGCCCTGCAGGCCGCGCGGGGCTGGCTGCGCCCCATCCCCGGCCGTCGGCAGGACGAACTGGTCGAGCGGTACGTGCGGGCCCTGAGCATCCGGCCGGCCGACCCGGACATCCCGGTGGGGAACCTCTCCGGCGGCAACCAGCAGAAGGTCCTGCTCGCGCGCTGGCTCATCACCGAGCCTCGCCTGCTGATCCTCGACGAACCGACCCGGGGCATCGACATCGGGGCGAAGACCGAGATCCAGCGCCTGGTGGCGCAGCTCTCCGACGGTGGAATGGCGGTGCTGTTCATCTCCGCCGAACTCGACGAGGTGCTCCGCCTCAGCCACCGGATCGCCGTGATGCGTGACCGCGAACTGGTCACCCAGCTCACCAACGACGAGAGCGTCGACGCCGACCGGATCATGCAGGCCATCGCCGCCGGCGCGGGGCACGAAGGGGTGCCGTCATGAACCACGGAAGGACCGGCTACCGCGCGCTGACGACACACCGGCTCTTCTGGCCGGTCGTCGTCCTCGTCGTCATGCTGGCCGCCAACACGATCTACCGGCCCGGCTTCCTCTCCGTGCAGCTACGGGACGGTCACCTGTACGGCAGCCTCATCGACATCGTCCGGCTGAGCGCGCCGCTGATCCTGGTCGCGCTCGGCATGACCCTGGTGATCGCCACCGGCGGCATCGACCTGTCGGTCGGCTCGCTCTGCGCGATCAGCGGCGCCATCGCCTGCCTCTACATCAGCCGGCAGCCCGACCAGAACAGCCTCGGCGGCGTGCTGACCGCGCTGGCCCTGGCACTGGGGGCGGCCCTGGTGCTCGGCGCGTGGAACGGTGTCCTGGTCGCCGTCATCGGCATCCAGCCGATCATCGCCACGCTGATCCTCATGGTCGCCGGCCGGGGTCTCGCCCAGCTGATCACCGAGGGGCAGATCCTCACCATCAACTCCGACCCGTACAAGGCGATCGGCGTCGGCCACCTGCTGACCCTGCCCCTGGCCATCTTCCTGGCGCTCGCCGCGGCCCTGGTCATCGCCGCGGTGACCCGCCGGACGGCCCTCGGCCTGATCATCGAGGCGGTCGGCGGCAACGCGCGGGCCAGCCGCCTGGCCGGCATCCGGTCCGCGCGGATCACCTTCCTCGTCTACGTGATCAGCGCTGTCTGTGCCGCCGTCGCCGGCTTCATGATGACCGCCAACGTGTCCAGCGCCGACGGCAACGCCGCCGGCCTCTGGGTCGAACTCGACGCGATCCTCGCGGTGGTCATCGGCGGCACGTCGCTCGCCGGTGGCCGGTTCTCGCTGAGCGGCACCATCCTCGGCGCGCTGATCATCCAGACCCTCACCACCACGGTGTACGCCATGAACATCTCGCCCCAGACGTCCCTGCTGTTCAAGGCGGTCGTGGTCATCGCGGTCTGCCTCATCCAGGCGCCCGGCTTCCGGGCCCGGTTCGCCCGACGCAGAGCCCCGGTGGTCACCCAGGCCACCGTCAACGATCAGCCGAAGGCGGAGGTGCCGGCATGACCACGACGTCCCTCACCGGCGGCCGCACCTGGTCGCGCCTGCCCCGGCGGCACGTGCCGGTCCTGGCCACCCTCGCCCTGCTGCTGGTCCTCTACGGCGTCGGGGTCTCCCAATACCGGGCGTTCTCCAACATCCAGGTCATCTTCAACGTCTTCATCGACAACGGGTTCGTGCTCGTCGTCGCGGTCGGCATGACCTTCGTGATCCTCACCGGCGGGATCGACCTCTCCGTCGGCTCGGTCGTCGCCATGACCGCGATGGTGTCGGCGTTCCTGCTGCAGGAAGGGTTGCCGGCGGCGCTGGTGCTGCTCATCGCGCTGCTCATCGGGCCGACGCTCGGGTTCCTGATGGGCTGTGTGATCCACTTCTTCGACATCCAGCCGTTCATCGTCACCCTGGCCGGGATGTTCTTCGCCCGCGGCATGTGCACCTTCATCAGCGGCTCGTCGATCCCGATCACCGACGGGTTCTGGACCAGCATGTCCCAGGAGAGGATCGGCAACCCGAGCGGCAACTTCGTGTCGATCAGCGTGCTCATCGCCTTCGCGGTGGTCGCCGTCGCCGCGTACACCCTCGCCTACACCCGGCTGGGCCGCAACGTGTACGCCATCGGCGGCAACGCGCAATCGGCCCTGCTCATGGGGCTTCCGGTGGGGCGGACCCGGATCGCTGTCTACACGATCAGCGGCCTGTGCGCGGCGATCGGCGGGATCCTGCTGTCGTTCTACACGCTCTCCGGCGCCCCGCTGATCGCGGTGGGCATGGAGCTCGACGTCATCGCGGCCGTGGTCATCGGCGGGACCGTGCTCACCGGCGGCTCCGGCTACGTCTTCGGCACGGTGCTCGGGGTGCTGGTCCTCGGGGTCATCCAGACACTGATCACCTTCGACGGCAGCCTCAACTCCTGGTGGACCAAGATCGTGATCGGCGGTCTGCTCTTCGCGTTCATCCTGCTCCAACGTCTGATCGGAATCCGCTACAAGTGACCGACCATCTCGCGGAAGGCAACCCCATGGCAACGCACGCTGAGCCTGAGATCTGGTTCCTCACCGGCAGCCAGGCCATGTACGGCGAGGACACCCTCCGACAGGTGGCCGACCAGTCGCGGCAGATCGCCAAGGCGCTCGACGACTCGCCGCACATTCCCGCCCGGGTCGTCTGGAAGCCGGTCCTGACCACCAGCGCCGACATCCTGCGGGTGTGCCGCGACGCCGCCGCGCAGGGCGCGATCGGGGTGGTTGCCTGGATGCACACCTTCTCGCCGGCGAAGATGTGGATCGCCGGCCTGGACGCGCTGCGGACACCGCTGCTGCACCTGCACACCCAGGCCAACGTCCTGCTGCCGTGGGACGACATCGACATGGACTTCATGAACCTGAACCAGGCCGCGCACGGCGACCGGGAATTCGGGTTCGTCCAGACCCGCCTCGGGGTGGCGCGCAAGACGGTCGCCGGGCACGTCAGCGACCCGCGCGTGGTCTCCCGCGTCGGTGCCTGGGCGCGGGCGGCGCTCGGCTGGTCGGCGATGCGGTCGCTGCGACTGGCCCGCTTCGGCGACAACATGCGCGACGTCGCGGTGACCGAGGGCGACAAGGTGGAGGCGGAGCTGCGCTTCGGCGTCTCGGTGAACACCTACGGCGTCAACGATCTCGTCCGGGTGGTCGGCGAGGTCGCCGACGCGCAGGTGGACGACCTCGTCAAGGAGTACGACGACAGCTACCGGGTGGTGCCCGAGCTGCGCCCGGGAGGCGATCGGCACGACGCGCTGCGGTACGCCGCCCGGCTGGAACTCGGTCTGCGGGCGTTCCTGGAGGCCGGCGGGTTCCGGGCCTTCACCACCAACTTCGAGGACCTCGGCGGGCTTCGTCAGCTGCCCGGCATCGCCGTGCAGCGCCTGATGGCCGACGGCTACGGCTTCGGCGGCGAGGGTGACTGGAAGACCTCCGTCCTGGTCCACACCCTCAAGGCCATGGCGGTCGGGGTCGACGGCGGCACGTCGTTCATGGAGGACTACACCTACGACCTCACGCCGGGCCGGGAACTGGTCCTCGGCGCGCACATGCTCGAGGTGTGCCCGAGCATCGCCACGGGCGTGCCGTCCGTGGAGATCCACCCGCTGAGCATCGGTGGGCGGGAGGATCCCGTCCGACTGGTCTTCGACGCCGAGCCGGGTCCCGCGGTGGTGCTCGGCCTGGCCGACATGGGGGAGCGGTTCCGGCTCGTCGCCAACGAGATCGACGTGGTCTCTCCGCCGCAGCCGTTGCGCCGGCTCCCGGTGGCCCGGGCCGTCTGGCGTCCCCGGCCGCACCTGGCCGGCTCGGCCGAAGCGTGGATCACCGCCGGCGCCCCGCACCACACGGTGCTGTCACGCGCGGTGGGAGTCGAGGAGCTGCACGATCTGGCCGAGATGAGCCGGACCGAACTAGTCGTCATCGACGCCGACACGAACCCACGCCGGTTCGCCGAGGAGATCCGCTGGAACCAGGCCTACTACCGGCTCGCCAAGGGATTCTGAGGCATCGACGGCGGGTACCTCGCTGCCCTTCCCGTTGCGCCCGGCGGCCGGGATGCCGGCCGCCGGGCCGGGGGAGTGCTCCGGTCAGCAGGTGGAGTTGGTCTGGGTGAGCAGGCCGAGCCGCCAGGGCAGGCTGTTGTAGTCACCGCCGGCGCTCGGGTCCAGCCCCTGGTAGAGGTAGCGCAGGTTGCAGGGGCTGACGGCGAGGGTCTGGTCGTGACCGCTGCGGATCATCTCGCCGTGGCTGATGTCGCGCGTCCAGGCGCCGCCCGGGAAGGTGACGTTGTTGGCCCGCGCGAACGGGTTGCTCTCGGTGTCGGCCAGCGGCTGCCAGGGTCCGGTGATCGCCGGGGCGGTCCAGGAGCGGAAGTACCGGCGGCCGTCGCTGCCGATCGCCTCGACCAGCAGCAGGTACTGGTTGCCGACCCGGTAGACGTTGGACGCCTCGAACAGCCGGTTGCGGTCGCTGTCCTGCATGGCGATGACCGTGTTGGTCATGCCGTTCGGGAAGTTCGCCAGGGCCGTCTGCGACCGGTAGAGGTGCCCGTTGTCGTCGGAGGAGAACAGGTAGCAGTTGGCCGAGTCGCAGATCACCCACATGTCGACCCAGTAGCCGTTGCCGATGTTGTCCCTGATGATCTGGGGCATGTCGCTGTAGAAGTTCTTGGGCGCGCTCCACCCGGCCGGGTTGCTGATGTCCGGGTTGCTGGAGTACGACGCGTTGCCGGTCTGGTAGACGAGGTACCACAGCCGCTGCGGTGCGAAGTAGAAGACCTGCGGGGCAGCGCGGTAGCCGGCGCCGATCGGGGTCTGGTCGAGATAGGTGAACGGCGCCGAGCCGGCCTGGGACCAGTCGGTGAAGCTGGTGTAGACGAGGTTGTAGCCGGAGGATCGCGCGGTGCTGGCGAAGACGTGGTACTTGCCGTTGTAGTAGACGACGGAGGGGTCCTTGATGCCGGCGATGCCCCGGCCGTCGTTCTTCGGGCCGATCAGGGCGCCGCTGGAGGACCAGCGGAAGGTGCTCGGCAGGGTGCCCGTGGGCGGCGGTGAGCTGGGTGGGGGAGAGCTGGGCGGGGGCGTCGTGCCGGGCGGCGGGGTGGCTGTGCCGCCGGTGCAGGTGGTGCCGTTGAGGGCGAAGCTGGTCGGCGCGGGGTTGCTGCCGGTCCACGAGCCGTTGAAGCCGAACGACACGGCGGCGTTGGTGCCGATGCCGCCGTTGTAGCCGACGTTCACGGCCCGGACCTGGCCCCCGCTCTGGGTGATGGTGGCGTTCCAATACTGCGTGACCTGCTGACCGGCCGCGTAGGACCAGGTCAGCGTCCAACCGTTGACCGGGTCGCCCAGGTTGGTGACGGTGACGTTGGCGCCGAAGCCGCCCTGCCACTGCGAGGACACCTGGTAGGTGACCGAGCAGCCGGCGGCGGCAGCCTCCGCGGGCAGGGTTACGGCCGCCGCGGCGGCGACCAGCCCCGCGGTGGCCGCGAGCGTCACCGCCCTGACTCTCCACGTCGTACGCATCGAAGGTCCTTCCATGGTGGGTGGGGTATGCCGGCCCGGACGGCGGGAGGGGAAGCGCTGAACGAGTGATCCGGCCGGACGGAGCCGCCAGCGAGCCGGACCGCTGCGGGTGCGGTCGACCGGCCTCCGCGCGATGGGGCGCGATCGGGTCGGACGAGATCTCAGACGGGTGACCGTTGCGGCTCGGATCCGTCACCCACGTCGGCCGGGATGTGCCCGGTGCCCTTCGACGTCGGTGGTCCGAACAGGAGGATGCCCTCGGCTCCTGGGCGCAGAACATAGCATGTTATCGATAACACGCTCAACCGTGCCGGTCGGTCCGTTGTCACCTGAGCGGCAGAGTGGCGTGGCCCTCCGCATGGCGGGCCGGGTCACCATCGGTAGGTCACGATGTTATCGATAACGGGCCGCATGGCCGCACGGGAGCGATGGGTCGCTGCGGCAGCTCTCTACAACGGCGTGTACCCGGAACCCGTCCATGGCTCAAACAGCTGGAACCCGACCGGCTGCGACCTCAACGAGGCCCTGATCCGGCAGTTGCCATCCTCAGCGTCGGAAGCGCGACGCTGTGGAACTGGCCAGGCACGAGCCGGCCCTGCACGCCGGATTTGATCTGCCGTCCGCGCTCGGCAGGGCGTAGCCATGTGCAAGAGTCATCCAGCGAGTTCTCGCAGGATGCTTCTTCGGTCGTCACCCCACAGTTCAACCGAGTAGCGCAGGCCCGCAGCCGCGAGGACGGCAGCGAGTTCGTCCACTCGGGATGGATCGACGACCCCGCTGAAAAGGCACTCATCGGGTGACGGCTCGACCAGTTCGATGCACACCCACTCGTGCTCGACCTCATACGCGGTCCACGAGCTTGCGCGGGCCCGCCATCCTGCACGTACGAAAATCCCCGCCACGGCCTTCGCCCCCGGGGCACGGGGGAGGCGGCCGTAGACGTTGTTGTCGAGAACGGCCAAATGGTCGGCAAGGCGCGGCCCGGGCGTACCGCCAGAATTGAGCTCCATGTTCCCTCCCAATCTCCCGTCGTGCCCAGCGCGAGCCCTGACGTCGCGGAGCCGGTGGCGCCTCCCCGGTTGGCCGCGCCATCGGCGCGTTCACAGCATCGACACGGGCACCAGGCGCACCGCCTCGACGCCATCAAGGCGTCCGATCTCCGGCAGCCCCGTGCCACCCTTTCCGTTCAAGGGAAGCTGGAGTCGCAGCGAGGGGCGCGCCGCCTGCGGATCGAGTTGTGTCGCGAGATCGCCCTTGCCCTGGCACTGCTTGCGCAGGCGCTCGTAGGCGGCGTCACGGTCCTCGAACTCGATCGATTCACCGTGGGGTAGCGCCCGGACGGCCTCCTCCACGGAGGCTCGCTGCTCTTCCGTAGCGGTCGGTTCCAGCCGGACGATCGCCCCGATCCGCGAAGGCAGGGGGTCAACATCGGCAATCTTGAGGCCGACCCACTCGACGCCGTCGACCGTGCCCATCATCAGATCGACTGCCTCGGCGACCGACGCGTCCGTGACAGTCGCGCGAAGGGACTCCGGCAGGTTCTCCGGACCGAGATCCCCCAGCAGGTCCGGCGAGTCCTTCCGCAGTTTCTCGTAGGCCTGATCGCGGGTCTCGAAGGCGACGCCCTCCACGCTCGGCATCGCGCGTAGCCGCTGCTCCACCACATCTTTCTGGGCTGCCGTCACGTCGTGATCGAGCAGGACGGTCAATGTGGTGTGCCCGATGTCCTTCGGCTCGGAGGTGCAAGCGGACGAAGCGGTCAGGAGTAACAACGCCAATACCGGCGCAACGCGACGCATGGGTCAGATCGTAGGTGGGCGTGCGGCATCGAGTGATCCCTGGGACGTGTTGAGCGCAGGGGGAAGGAATGCCGGGACTTTAATCACGGAGCAGTCCGTGCGCAGCGGCGTAGGTCGCAAGGCGGTCCGCCAGCTCGTGGGGACGGCTCAGCGCGGGGGTGTGCCCGCCGTCGATCTCGTCCGGGGTGATGCCCAGGCGCTCTCGCGCGACGCGGCGGAGGAACCCAGCGGGGAACAGGCGGTCATCGCGACAGATCAGGATCCGCGTGGGGACATCGGGCCAGGCTCGCAGCGGCGACGGTTCTCCCATCCGGGTCTCGGACTGCGTGCGCGCCCGCTTCAGCGCCTCCGCGGCCAGCTCCGGCGGGACATCCTGGTAGAAAAGGGCGACGGCATCGTCGTAGTCGCCCCGCACCTCCTGGTCGTATCCCGTATGGACCCAGTATTCGGCGGGCGCTTCCGCCGGCGCGGGGATCATGGGCGCGATCAGGACGAGCAGTTCGACCGCCACCCGGTCGCAGACGAGCGGGGCTGTGAAGCCGCCGAGCGATTGCGCGACGACGATCAGATCGGTGCGGCCGCCGATCGCCCCGACCACGGCGTCGGCGTATTCGGGCAGGCCGGCCGAGTCGTCGTCGCACGGCAGATCCGGCGAGACAGTGTCATGGCCCCGGGCGCGGAGTTCGGCCTCCACCAGATGCCAGTACCAGCCGACGTCGCCAGCGCCGTGGATCAAGACAAAAGTCGCCACCCAGCCTCCTTGGCAAAGCCTCCGGGCCAGCACGCGCCGTCTGGTTCCCGTGTGAGTCGACCGGCGGGCCGCGGTTGGCTGTTCCGTGGGTGAGGTTAGGCGGCGATGCTGACATTCTCGGCGTCGCGCCGGGTTGATTGGCGGAGCCGTGCCAGGTGCCGGCGACGCCCGATCCGCACCGCCCCGGTCAATCGGGGTGGCGGTGATCGCCGACGGATCGCCGCCCGAACTTGCCGGCGACCGCATGCTCGGTGTCGGTAACTTCTCCCGTCTCCAGGAGCTGCTTCAGCCTGCGCAGGTTCGCGGCTACCTCGGCACCGGGCGGCTTCCCGGCCAGGGTCAGCACTACGCGGCCCAGTCTTCCGAAGGGTGTCTTCAGCACCTCGTGAACCTCGGTCCGGCCCGGGTCGGACCCTGGGGTGAACCGGACCGTCCAGCGAGATCTCATGCCGGGTGCGGCGGTCGTCTCGTACCGGAGCAACTGGTTTGTGCGCTCCTCGGTGAGCCGTACCGTGGATTTCAGTCTGACGCCGAGTGGTCCCCGAATTGTCCATCGGAATGTTGCTGGCCCGATTTGTTCGCTGGCCATGACATCGCCCAGGAAGCGGGGCAGGTTCCGAAAGTCGCGGTAGAAGTCGAAGACGTCCGCGACCCGGCGCTCGATGATCACTCTCGCCTCGGCCGGATTCTCCCCTGCGCGGTGTGGTGAGTGGCGCATCGCTGCCTCCGACGGATTGTTCCCACTACAGCCCTGCTGCGATCCAGGCCGTCTGCCCGGGTGCCCGTCCGCTAAACATCGAGCGGCCGAGCCCCCTGGCCGCCGGCCCCACCCCGACGGCGGACGACGCCGGCGCGGCCCGCGACGCCAGCCCTGAGCGCTCGGTCAGTCGGCCGCTTGTGCCGTGGGCTGCGCGCCCGGGGCGCTGCGGCAGGCCGCCGTGGCTGCCTGCCTCAGGCGGGCGGTGACTCTCCGGCGCTGTTCAAGGGAGTGCCGTCGAGAGCGGTGTCCGTCAGCGTCATGTTCAGGCGGACGTTGATTTCCGTTCTGCTGTGGGGCCAGCGGGTGAGTGTGAAGTGGATGAACCCGCTTCTGTGCTGCCCCCTGACCATCTCGCCCAGCGGTCGGCTGTCGATCCCCTCGAAGAGCCAGGCGTGCAGACCTTGAATGTCGTCCTCCTGCCAGCCCGGCAGATCGGCGGCGTGCGCTCCCAGGGCGAGCTTCTCTGCCAGGTACCCCGGATCGGCGACGCTCCGGATCTCGATATCGAGAAGATCAAACGTGTGCCCTTTGCCAAACTGCCAGTTGGCTACGACATGGGTGACTCCCTGCGAGACCGGCCGGGCTTCCAACATCCACCCGTACTCGTCGATGAACGGGGCGTGGCGTTCCCACCACATCCGCTCGTCCTCGCGCCGCACGATCCAAGGAGAGGGGATCTCCGGAACGTCGGGCCACTCGACCTCCGGGAAGTCCCAGCCACCGACCCATAACTGGACCTTCTCCCGGTTCGCGACAACCTTCGCCCTAAGAGCGTCCACGTCCTGTCGCTTCGATCGGCGGAACAGCAAGGTGCCTCCTCAGCGGTCCCCGTGGTCGCGGGCGGTGGCGGCGTCCAATAGGGATTGTCGCAGGCGTGGCAATGGTCTGGCGCCGTGCCGGCAGGTGCCGCCGGAGCCCCGGACGCAGCGGGGCTGACGCGTCGGCTGCGCACAGGTGCCGGCAGGATTGGTCAGCGCCAGCGTGGTGGTTCGCAGGATGGAACTCAGCAGTACGACGAACGACCCCTCGGAATGTGCGGCGACCCGCCGGCCTCACAGTTCCGTGTGCTGCCTCGTCGAACTGGCGAAAGCGGACGCGACCAAGGGAGCCGGCGACACCATGACCACCCGATCCGAGACAGGAGACGGCCGGCCCGATCCGAGCTTCGGCGCGATCATGAGCGAGCGGCAACGGCTGATCAACCTGGCGTACCGGCTCCTCGGCTCGCTGGCCGACGCCGAGGACGTCGTCCAGGAGACGTACGCCCGCTGGTACGCCATGTCCCCGAAGCAGCAGGAAGCCATCGACTCGCCCGGAGCCTGGCTGACGACCGTCGCCAGCCGTATCTGCCTCGACCTGCTGCGCTCGGCGCGCGCCCGGCGGGAGCGCTACGTGGGCGAATGGATTCCGGAGCCGCTGCCCGAACCGACGGAGTGGCTCGGCGGGCGGTCGGACGGCATCACCGCCGACCCGGCCGACCGGGTCACCCTCGACGAGTCGATCAACATGGCCTTCCTCGTCGTGCTCGAGTCGATGACTCCGGCAGAGCGCGTCGCGTTCGTCCTGCACGACGTCTTCCGCTACTCCTTCGCCGAAGTGGCAGAGATCGTCGGCCGTACCCCCGCGGCGTGCCGCCAACTGGCCTCGTCGGCCCGGCGTCGTATTCGCGCGTCGCGGGCTCCGGCGACTCCGGTGGCCCGGCAGGCCGAGATCGTCAGGGACTTCAAACAGGCGTGGGAAGCCAAGGACATCGACGCCCTGATCGGCCTCCTCGACCCGAATGTGACGGCTCTCGGCGACGGCGGCGGCCTCGTCAGCGCCGAACTCCGCCCGATCGAAGGCGGCGAGCACGTCGCACGCGTGCTCGTCGACGTCACCGGCAAGGCGCCCCACCTGCGGATCGTGGAGCGTACGGTCAATGGTCGGCCCGGCCTCGTGGCCCAACTGGACGGCGTCACGGTGACGGTGATCGCGTTCGACATGGCAGGCGACCGGATCACGCACATCTGGGCGGTCCGCAACCCGGAGAAACTCCGGCCGTGGACGACGGGGTGACGGGCATCTGCAGGTCCAGCCGCCGCCGCGTCGGCTGCGAAATCCGCTGTCCGATTGTCGGAGCACGGTGATGGACAGCCGCAGTGGTAATGACTCTGGACTTCCCCGTCCTGCTGCGGCTGATCGACGAACGGTCGACCGCGTTCCGGACCGCGGTCGCCTCCGCGCCCACCCTCGACGTGCAGGTGCCGACCTGCCCCGGCTGGACGCTGTCGCGCCCGGCACGATGCCCGCCAGCGCAGCCGGCGAGGAGCCGGACGCGGCCGACGCCTCCGCCCGAGGCGCGGCCAGCGAGCTGGTCCTCGCCTTTACGGCCGTATTCCGGTGGACTCCCTGGAGCTCGACGGCGACCGGCGTCTCTTCGACCTGCTCATTGCGTGGGAACCGGATGAGTAGGACGTGACGATGGGCCACCCGGTGTCGAGGGGGACACAGCCGCTCAGCTCGGCCAGCACATCGGCATCGCTTTCAAGCCCACAAGGGCGGACCGACGGCACGTCTCCGAGCTGGCCGTCCACAGGCCGCCGACCTCCGTCATAGGCTGCATCTCGCACGTGATGGACGGGAGGTCGAGGTGGCCGAGACGACGCTGACCGACGTGCTGGCCGAGCTGGCCGCGCTCGAGGACCCGAAGACACGCGAGGTGAACGAGAGACACGGTGACGATCACGGTGTGAACCTCGGCAAGCTGCGCGCCCTCGCGAATTGGCTGAAGACGCAGCAGGAACTCGCGTGCCGGCTCTGGGAGACGGGTGACACCGCGGCGAGACTGCTGGCGATCCTGGTCTGCCGCCCGAAGGCGTTCGAGCGTGACGAGTTGGACGTCATGTTGCGCCAGGCGCGCAGACCCAAGGTGCACGACTGGCTCGTGAGCTACGTGGTGAAGAAGAACCCGCACTCCGAAGAGCTGCGCGTGGCCTGGTCCGCCGATCCGGATCCGGTGGTCGCGAGTGCCGGCTGGGCGCTGACCACCGAGCGTGTGGCGAAGAAGCCCGAGGGCCTCGACCTCCCAGGACTGCTCGACGTCATCGAGGCGGAGATGAAGGGCGCCCCGGATCGCCTGCAGTGGGCGATGAACCACTGCCTGGCTCAGATCGGGATCGAGCACGCCGAGCACCGTGCCCGGGCGATCGAGATCGGCGAGCGCCTGGAGGTGCTCAAGGACTACCCGACCTCCCCGGGCTGCACGTCTCCGTTCGCGCCCGTCTGGATCAGCGAGATGGTGCGCCGACGGCACGACTAGCCGACGCGCGCGGTGGTCGGTCCCGACCCCCTCTGGCAACCCGCAGAGAATCCTGACTAAAGTCAGGCATATGAACTCGGAGCTCATCGCCACTGTGCGGCGGTTCAACCGGACGGTCACCCAACGGGTGGGCGCCCTCGACGATCAGTACATGTCCCGCGACCGGCCGCTCGCGCAGGCGCGGCTGCTGTGGGAGATCGGCCCCGACGGCGCCGAGGTCGCGGCGCTGCGGGCCCGGCTCGGGCTGGACTCCGGGTACCTCAGCCGGCTCCTGCGCACCCTGGAGGGCGACGGGCTGGTGAGCGTCGGCCCGGCCGCCCGGCCCGGCGGCGACGGGCGGGTACGCGTCGCCGCACTGACCGAGGCCGGACGGGCGGAGTGGGCCGAGCTGGACGAGCGTTCCGACGAGCTGGCCCAGTCCATCCTCGAACCGCTCAGCGACCAGCGGCGCGAGCGTCTGGTGGCGGCGATGGCGGAGGTGGAGCGACTGCTGGTCGGCTCGATGGTGGTCGTCGAGCCCTGCCCGCCGGGAGATCCCCGAGCCCGCGCCTGCGTGCGGGCGTATGCCCGTGAGGTCGCGCAGCGCTTCGACGACGGATTCGACCCGGCGCTGAGCAAGCCGGTCCGCGACGAGGAACTCGTCCCACCCGCCGGCGTGTTCCTGCTCGCCACCCTCAACGGCGAGCCGGTCGGCTGCGGGGCGGTCAAGCTCCACCCCGACGCGCCGGCGGAGATCAAGCGGGTCTGGGTGGCGGACACCGTACGCGGTCTCGGTGTCGGCCGGCGGCTGTTGGACCAGCTGGAGCGGTACGCCGCCGAGCGCGGCTGGACCGCTGTCCGGCTCGACACCAACCGCAACCTGACCGAGGCGATCGCCATGTACCGCGCCGCCGGCTATCGGGAGATCGAGCCGTACAACGACGAGCCCTACGCGCACCACTGGTTCGAGAAGCGCCTGGCGCTGTGACGTGACAGGTGTTCATATCTGGGCGATACGACCCGATGGGTATGGCCAAAAATCCATTGATATCAATACGCTGTCCGCAATCTCGAAGCAGGTGCGCTCCCCGAGGCGCACCGGTCCTGATGCGGAGGAATCCATGGTTCGCTGGCGCACCCTCACCGGCCTGTTGGCCGCCGCGCTGGCCGCGGTGACCGGCGACCCTGGGCGTGGTCGACCTCCAGTCGTCCAGCCGGATCACCGTCCGGTCGAGCCCCGGGCTAGAACGGCAGCGGCAAGGACTGGGCGCTGATCCGGCTGGCCACCCCGGTCACCGGGCTGAGCACCCTGAAAATCGCCAACACCACCGCGTACGACAACGGCACGTTCACGATCGCGGGCTGGGGCGCGGCGACCGAAGGGGGCGGGCAGCAGCGGTACCTGCTCAAGGCGACCGTGCCGTTCGTCAGTGACGCCACCTGCAGCGCGAACTACGGCGGCGACATCATCCCCGCCGAGGAGATCTGCGCCGGTTACGCCGCCGGCGGCGTGGACACCTGCCAGGGCGACTCGGGTGGTCCGATGTTCCGCCGCGACGCCACCAACGCCTGGATCCAGGTCGGCATCGTCAGCTGGGGCAACGGCTGCGCCCGGCCCAACTACCCGGGTGTCTACACCCAGGTGAGCTACTTCTCCTCGGCGATCGCCTCGGCCGCCGCGAGCCTCGGCGGCTGACCGTACGACCGGACGGGCGGCCCGGCTCACGACCAGCCGGGCCGCCCTTGCCTGCGCCTCGTCGGCAGGCCGGGTCAGGCGTAGAGCGGACTGCCGGTCTCCAGCAGCGACTTCAGGTCGCTGAGGACCTGGGCCCAGCCGCCACCGGCGCTCTCGACCTCGCCGTTGACCTGCGCCATGGTCTGCGGCGCGCCGGCCAGCTCGTGGGTCACCGTCAGCGAGGTGACGCCGTTGCCCCGCTCCGCGATCTCGTACGTCAACCGGGTGGCCGGCTCGTCCAGCCAGGTCGGCCGCCAGGTCTGGACCAGCCGGACCGGCGGGTCCACCTCGATCACCTCGCCCTCCACGGGCACCTCCGGCATGCCGGCCTCCCGGTGCTCGGGGATGGCCAGGGCCCGGTACCGGCCGCCCGGCCGCAGGTCGTAGTCGGCTATGCCCTGGTAGCCGTACTTCCGGGTCCACTCCGGCTTGGTGATCGCGTCCCAGATCGCCTGCGGGGTGGCCTTGATGTAGACCCGGTAGACCTTGGTCGTCCCGGCCGTCGTCGTGGTGGTCATCGGTTCTCCTTCGGGTCGTCGCGTTCGAGTTCCGCCTTGAGCTCCAGCAGTGTCGCGGTGTGGTGCTCGGTGTACTTGTCGATCCACCGGGCGTGGATCGACCGGATCGGCACCGGGTTGAGAAAGTGCAGCTTCTCCCGGCCCTGGCGTCGGGTCACGACGAGGCCGGCGTCCTCGAGCAGGCGCAGGTGCTTCATGACGCCGAAACGGGTCATCGCCAACGCGGACTCCAGCTCGGTCAACGTCTGGCCGTCGCGAACGAAGAGCCGGTCGAGCAGGGCGCGTCGGGTCGGGTCGGCGAGCGCCTTGAACACCAGATCGTCGTCGTCGCTCACGGGACCAGCATAGGTGACCAAAAGGTCACATGTCAACGATGGCCGGGCCCGTGCCGGGGCCGGGGCAAGCCGCAGAATAGGGATCGATTCGCTGTTCGACCGACTGGTGCTCCGGCCCGGGGTGTTCGGTCAGGGCGAACCGGCCGCCTTCCTGGCCGCTGCGGACAGTCACGGGGATCGTGCTGCCATCCTCGAACGCCAGCGTGAAGGCGGGGTCGAGGTCGCAGAGGAAACGAAGCCCCTCGTGCTCGTCGATGTCATCGCTGATCAGGTGGCCCTCGGCGTCCCAGCCGCCGGCGGTGGCGGCAATGACCACCGCGATCTCCGCGACGAACGCGGTGGAGGAGTTCGCCCACCAGTTCAGCTGGCAACGGCCCTCGAAGCGATCCATGCCCGCCATCATCGTGCTTCGCCCGACCAGGGGGCGGGGCTCGCGGCAAGTCCGGTGCAGGCGTGCAGGTCCGCGTACTCCCGGCGGATCCGGGCGGCGCCATCCCCTCCGGCGAGTTCGGGTCGACCCACGCCTCGGGAGATCACCGCGGGCACCAGTTCCGTCTTCGAGATCGCCGAACCGTCGAGGGTCACCCGCAGCACACCCGTGTCGTTGCTGTACGCGTCGTCCCGCCACCAGAGGAAGTTGCCGAGTCCGTACTGGACGAAGGTCTTGCCGAGCCATCCGTCGCCGAGCAGCAGGTGGGCGTGGGTGCCGACCACGAGAGTGGCACCCGCCTCGGCCATCTCGGCGGCGAACGCGCGAGCCTCGGGGGGTGGACACGCCTCGCCCTCCGTGCCCCAGTGGACGTATACGATGACCACGCCGGCCTGGCGCCGGGCGGCGCGCACCGCGGCGACGGCGCGCGGCAGGTCCCGGGTCATCGCGATGCCGGCCCGGGTGTCGGTGGCTCTCCACTCCGACCACAGCTCGGAGACCTGGCTGAAGCCGAGGACGGCGATTCTGGTACCGCGTATCTCGGTGATCCACGGCCGGTACGCCGCCGCCGCGTCGGCGCCCGCCCCGACGGCCGGCATCCCGGCGGCCCTGGCCGCGTCCACGGTGTCGGCCAGCCCTGTCCGCCCGTAGTCCAGCACGTGGTTGTTGGCGATCGACACGACGTCGACGCCGGCCGCCTTCACCGCGGCATACGCGCTTGCCGGTGCCCGGAAATGGAACTCCTTCGGCTCGGGAACCCCGCGCGCGGTGACCGCCGTTTCCAGGTTGACCATCGCCAGGTCTGCGGCCGACAGGGTCGACGAGATGGACCCGAACGCGGTCGCCGGATCGGCCAGCAGATCCGCCGTACGGTCGGCGAAGTGCACGTCGCCCGCGAAGGCCAGGGTGATCTCGGCGGGGTGCGACGGGGACGCCGCCGCCGGGGCGGAGCGGGTGGGCGCACCGGCTGGTGGGGTCCGGGCGGCATCGCACGCCGTGACCGCCAGGGTCACCGCCAGCGCGACGAAGGATCGTGCCCACTTCACTCCGGCAGCGTACGGAAACCCGCCCGACCCCGGGCCTGCTTGGCCGGGATTGCCGTCGGCCTGACCTGCGGGATGTCGAAGCCGAGAGGCAAGTAGGAGACAACGGGCCGGCACCCGAGCTCTCGGGTGCCGGCCAGCGTCAGTTCCCGTCATGGGCGAGGGCTGCCCCGGCCCTGTGAGCAGCACCCCGGCATAAGGATGAACCGGCTCAGGTCATGCGACGAAGCGACGACGCCGTTGCGCGAGAAGCAGTACGAGGCCGACCGCGACGAGGCTGCCTCCCGTCGCGGCGAGTCTGCCGAGCGTCGGACCGGAGATTCCCGCGTCGGTCACCGGCAGGCTGGCAGGTGTCCCGCCGGCCGCCGGGCAGGTCTGTGCCAGGTCGAAAGTTCCGTCGCTACCCGTGATCACCGCCGTGGCGCTGGTGAGGGCGAACGGATTCACCACCTCGCCGGTGGAGGACAGGCCGGCTGGCGTCCTGATCCACGCCCTGTTGCCGACGATCGCGCGGTCAGCGGCGGGTGTGGTCGTGATGGTCTCCGTGACGGGACCACCCTCGGTGGCGAACTCGATGGTCAGTGAGATGAAGGTGCCCTGATTCGCAGCCGGCAGGGCGAAGACCCAGACGTCCTCGGCCTGGAAGGGGCCACCACCGAGGTTCGGGTCGCACGTATGAGTGCCGAACGCCGCCGCCGTCGGGGGCCGGAGGTCTGTGATAGGCGACCGGCTTGCGGGTTGCAGGGCGCGGTGAGCCGGCGGCGCACGGGCTGGGGGTCACGCTCGATGCCGAGCTGGTGGTGGTCGTACCTGCCTCCTAGTCTCGGTGGGTGACCGTGCACACGCTGTCCCGCGGCGACGCCCGCCGCCTCGCGGTGCGCGCCCAACTGCTCGACGCCCACCGCCCGAGCGACATGTTCGACGTCGTACGCCGGTTGACGCTGCTACAGAACGACCCCACGTCGGCCGTCGCGCCCAGCGCCGATCTGGTCCTGTGGAGCCGTCTCGGCTCCTCGTACTCCCCGGCGCAGCTGCGCGACGCCCTCGACGAGCAGACCCTGCTGGAGCTGCACGGCCTGGTCCGTCCGCCGGAGGACCTCGCGCTTTACCGGGCGGAGATGGCCGAGTGGCCCGGCCGCCCACCGCTGCGCGATTGGCAGGAGGGCCTACGTGACTGGGTCGATGCCAACAACGGCTGCCGGCTGGACATCCTCACCCGGCTCCGCACCGACGGCCCCCTGCCCGCTCGCGAGCTGCCGGACACGTGCGTGGTCCCATGGCGCTCCTCCGGCTGGACGAACGACCGCAACGTCCGGAAGATGATCGATTTCCTCGTTCAGCGGGGAGAGGTCGCGGCCGCCGGTCGGCGCGGCGCCGATCGGCTGTGGGACCTCGCGGAACGGGTCTACCCGGACGAGGTGGTGCCCTACGAGGAGGCGTGCCGGATCCGTGACGAGCGGCGGCTGCGCGCGCTGGGCATCGCGCGCGCCCGGGCTCCGGAGAGCCCGGGCGAGCCGAACGACGTACGGACCGCGGGCGAGCTCGCGGTGGTCGAGGGCGTGAAGGGCCAGTGGCGGGTCGACCCCGAGCTGTTGGACCAGGCGTTCACCGGCCGCGCGGCGTTGCTGTCGCCGCTGGACCGGCTCGTCTTCGACCGCCGGCGGATCGCCGAGCTGTTCGAGTACGACTACCAGCTGGAGATGTACAAGCCGGCCGCCAAACGCCGCTGGGGATACTGGGCGCTGCCGATCCTGTACGGGGACCGGTTGGTCGGCAAGCTCGACGCCACCGCCGACCGCAGGGCCGGTGTGCTGCGGGTGGACGCGATCCACCAGGACGTTCCGTTCACCAGGGAGATGACCGCCGCGGTGCGACACGAGATCACCGAGCTGGCGAACTGGCTCCGGCTGACCCTTTCCCTGACGACCTGAAGCCGCGGCGCCGACCCAGCTCACCGGCTTCGATCCTCGCCGCTGGGCGGGTCCGATGCCGGGACAGCTCGGAAGGCGCGCCGATCCGGCACCGGGGGTCAGGGCCGATCGGCGATCATCACCCGGCTGTGGCGCAGCGAGATGGCGCGGCGGACCGGTAGGCCCAGCGCCCGCGCGGTGTCGAGCAGGTGCTCGTCCCGGGTGACGGTGTAGCCGTGCCGGGCGAGCAGGGCGGCCATGGCGGCGGGCTTCCAGGTCGAGCGCCACGGCTCGTTCGCCCAGACGCTCGACCGGCCGGTGGAGGCCGTTAGCAGCCGGGCCAGGACCCGGCCCAGGTTGGTGGAGGTGGCGGGACTCTGGAAGTTGACGATCAGGCGACTGCCCGGCGCCGAGCAGGCGGCTAGCGCCTCCACCGTGGCGGCCACCTCGGCCCTGGTCAGGTACGGCACGACGCCCTCCCAGATCCAGGTCGTGGCGAGGTCGGCGCGGTGCCCGTGGGCCGCCAGTGCCTCGGCCAGCCGGTCGCGCCCGAAGTTCACCGGGACGAACCTGGGCGGCGCGCCGGCCAGGGCGGCGGCCCGGTCGCGCTTGTCCTGCTGGGTGGCTGGCTGGTCGACCTCGAAGACCGTCACCCCGGCGAGTTCCGGCATGCGCCAGGCGCGGCCGTCCAGCCCGGCGCCCAGAATCACCACCTGGGGAGACGGATGGGCGCGTACGGCGTCGTCGATGGCAATCGTCCGGGGCGCCATCAGCCCGGCGGCGGCGCGTACCGTCTCGTAGTCGATCCGCTGCTGCCACGTCCGGGGCGGCACACCGGCGCGTACCCACTCGACGGCCTCCCGCTCGTCCGGGCGCAGCAGGGGCAGGGCGGTCGGATCCGCGAAGCGGCCGGGGGCGATCAGCGCGTCGGCGGCGGCGCGACCCTGGCACACCAGCACCGCGGTGCGGCTCGCTCGCGGAGTCCTCGGCATCACGTCCTTCTTCCGGCGGGGACGTCGGCTCTGCGGCCGACGTTAACGCCGGCCTCGGTCCGGCACCGCTGACATTTGTCACGGCTCAAGACGTCGTCACGAAGCCATCCACCTGATGCCGGCGGCGCGTCCGACTGCGCTGCCTGGCATTATTTCAGGTCTTGAAATTAATCATCATCGAAAGTTAGGCTCCGGGAGCGGGAGCTGATCATCCCCGCCCGTGTCTCCGAGACGCGAGTACCACCCTCCACTCGCAACCACGGACGGCACCGACACCGGCGCCTGCCGTGAGGACACTCCTATGACAACCTGGAGGCGCCGTGAGGCAATCCATCACCGCGGCACTCGCCGTCGCATCGGCAACGGTCACCGTGCTCGCGGCCGCGCCCGCGTCGCCGGCGGCGGCCGGCCGCGGCTCTGTCGTGACCGGGACATACTCGACCGGCGCCGAGCACCAGTGGCAGCCGTTGCCCACCAGCCGCGTGGGCAGCGACCCGGGCGGACCCGCCGACGCGACCATCGTGGTCGACCCCAGCAGGCCGCGTCAGCCCTACCGCGGCGTCGGCTTCTCCATCGACGAGACGAGCGTCTCGAACCTGTGGAAGCTCGACCCGGCGAAGCGGGAAGAAGCCGTCCGCCTGCTCGTCGACCCGAAGACCGGGGCGGGCCTCGACCGGTTCCGCGTGACGATCGGCAGCCCCGACCTCATCGAGCACCTGCCGTTCTGGTCCTACGACGAACTGCCCGCCGGCGTCACCGAAGACTTCGAGCTGAACCACTTCTCCATCCAGCGCGACATCGACCTGCACATCATCGACACCATCAAGTTGATCCAGCGCTACAACCCGCACGCCACGTTCTTCGCGTCCGCGTGGAGCGCCCCGGCCTGGATGAAGACGAACAACCGGTTCACCGGCGAGGTCGCTCTCCGGCCGGGCAGCACGACCAGCTACTACCAGGTCGGTAAGCTGCGCGACGACTGCATCGACGTGTTCGCCCGCTACTACGTCAAGTTCGTCCAGGCGTACGCCCGGCAGGGCATCAAGATCGATGCGTTGACCCTGCTGAACGAGCCCGGCATGGACGTCGTCTATCCGGCGATGGACATCAGCGTGGAGCAGCAGCAGAAGCTGGCCATCGCGGTCAAGCGCGAACTCGCCGCGGCCCGGCTCGGCACCCAGCTCTTCGTGCACGACTTCAACTTCTGGGACTGGCGGGACCCGAACAGCACCGAGACGAAGAACTACTACCGCATCTTCGAAGACGCACCGGATGGCTCGGTGACCGGAGCCCAGGTCCAGGCAGCGGCCGACGCCATCGCCTTCCATCCTTACTGGGGCGACCCGACCGTCATGCGCGAGGCGTACGAGCAGTACGGCAAGCCGGTCGAGATGACCGAGACCGGTAGCGTCTCCCCGGATGACCTGCTGAGCTACTTCCGCCTGGACGCCAGCTCCTACATCATGTGGGCGCAGACCACCGACCAGGATGGTGGGACGCTGCACTGGACGCCCGCCCGCGACAACAACGTCGACTGGGCAGAGGTCGGCCGGACCACGAAGTGGCCCAACCGCCTGGTCACTGTCAACACCACCACCCGCGACTTCACCGTCCGCGACGAGCTGTACCAGTTGGGGCAGTTCGCCCGCTACCTCAGCCCGGACGACGTACGCCTGGCGTCGAGCGCCCCGGCGAACGGCATCAGCAACGTGGTCTACCGGGACAGGGCCAACAACTTCGTCGCCGTCCTCCGCAACAGCAACGCGGCTGACACCAGGGCACGCGTGGTGCTCGCCGGTCAGTCCTTCGTCGCCACCGTACCGGCGCAGTCGTTCGCCACGTTCCGATGGAAGGGCGAGCGGCCGAGGACGAAGAACAATCAGGCCCCGGTGTTGAACGACGTGGCCGGTGTGGTCGCCGACCAGTACAGCACCGTGCAGGTGCCGCTGACGGCGACCGACGCCGACAGTGACCCGCTCGCCTTCTACGCCACCGACCTGCCGGACGGCGTCGGCATCGACGGCACCACCGGGCTCGTGACGATCCACCCCACGGTGGCCGGCGAGCAGGACCTGACCTTCGTGGTCACCGACGGCCAGGCGAACGACGAGGTGACCGTACACGTGACGGTGCGGCCGCACGGCGCGCCCGTCGGCGCCCGGGTGGAGGCCGAGTCGTACGTCGAGCAGCACGGCTGGGTCGAAGGCGGCTGCTGCTTCGTCGAGAGCAACCCGGCCGCCAGCGGCGGCCGGAACATCGGCTGGACGGCCGCCGGCAACTGGCTGAAGTACCGCATCGACGTCGCGCAGGCCGGAACGTACGACCTGGAGCTGCGGGCCGCCAACGGCACGGGTGCCGTCGCCGCGAACGCACTGTCGTTCCGCGACGCGAGCGGCCAGGTGCTCGCCACCGCGTCGGTGCCGGACACCGGCGGCTGGGGTACGTACCAGTCGGTGCACGTGCCGGTGGCTCTCCCGGCGGGCGATCAGCTGGTCACGGTGTACTGCGAGACGGGCGGGTTCAACCTCGACTACTTCCGGCTCGCGCCGTAGGTCGGCCTCCCGGCGCTCGCGCGGCGAGGTCGAGTCCGCCGGACTCGACCTCGCCGCGGACGTCGTCCGGAGCGATGTGCCGGCCGCGAGAAACCGGGTCCGCCGGCCGTCCACCGGCGTAGCCGCCACATCCACCTCAAGCGGCAGGAAGCCGCCGTCCAGCATGCGCAAGATGCCCTAAAGTTCGGATAAGGGATGTTTCGGGCAGCGCGTCGCGAGGGGCGGTAGGAGTCCTTTGACAGCCGGTACAGGGCAACAGGGTGAGGCTGATCTGCTGGCGGACCCGCCAGGCCCGCCACCGACCCGGCGTTCACGCCGACGAATCGTCACGGTGCTGATGCTGGCGCTGGCCGTTTTCCTGCCCATGCTCGCGCATGCCCTCGAACTCAGATCGAATCGGGTGGCCGCTCCGCCCGTGATCAACACCTATCACGTCAGCCCGACCGGGGATGATGCCCGGGATGGCTCGTCGCCCGCCACAGCATGGCGATCGCTCGACAAGGCCGCCGCCTTCGCCTTCAAGCCGGGAGACAAACTCCTCCTCGAAGGGGGCGCGCACTTCCGCGGAAGCCTGACCTTCGGGCCCGGCGACGCGGGTGACGCGGCAAATCCGGTCGTCGTCACCACCTACGGCGCCGGTCGCGCCACGATCGAGGCCTCCGGCGGCCCAGGGATCAGGGTGCACAACACCGCCGGCGTCGAGATCCGCGACCTGGTGATCGTCGGGGGCGGCGCGGACAGCAGGACCACCGGCGGGATCGAGCTCTACTCCGACGTGACCGACGGCCGGAGACTCGACCACGTGGACATCTCCGGGGTCGAGGTGAGCGGATTCAAGAACGGAATCCAGATCGGTGCCGGCCCGCGTTCCACCGGCTTCCGAGGCGTACGGATCCGTGCCGCCGACCTGCACGGCAACACGGAGAACGGGCTGATCAGCTTCGGACCCCGGTTCGACGCCGCGGCGCCGCGCTATGCGCACGAAGACGTCGTCGTGTCGGAGGTCGAGGTGCACCACAACCTCGGCGACCCGGCCAACCACTTCAGCAACACGGGAAGCGGAATCGCGCTCGGAAGTGTGCGAGGCGGGCGCATCGAGCGGTCCAGCGCGCACGACAACGGGCGGTCGGCCGCGGCGCCCGAAGGTCCGGTCGGCATCTGGACCTGGGATTCGACCGCCGTGGTCATCGAGCGCAACGTCTCGTTCCGCAACCACACCGCCGGCCAGAAGGACGGCGGCGGCTTCGACATGGACCAGAACGTGTCCTCGTCGATCCTGCAGTACAACCTGTCCTACGACAACGACGGCTCCGGGTACCTGCTCTACAGCGGCCAATCCAATGCCGCGCACACCGGCAACGTCGTCCGTTTCAACATCAGCCTCAACGACGCCCGCAAGCTGCCGGAGTACGCCGGAATCCACCTGGCCGGGTCGGTCAACAACGCCGAGGTCTACCACAACACCGTGGTGATGGAGGGGAAGGGCCGGGCCCCCGCGGCCGTCCGCCTGCACAACTTCTTCCGTGGCTTGTCCAACGTCGCCCTGCGCAACAACCTGATCGTCTCTGGCGGGACGAACCTGCTGATCGCCGACAAGTTCCCGACGGCCGCTGTCCTGTTGCAGGGCAACAACTTCTTCGCCGAATCGGGCACCTGGGCCGTCTCGTGGGCCGGCGCCTCCTATGCCGATCTGGAATCCTGGCGCGCGGCGACCGGGCAGGAACGCCTCGGGGGGAAGGCGCGCGGATCGAGCGCAGACCCGCGTTTCACGACGGTCGGTCGCTCCGGCTCGCCGGCCCAATGGGCGGAAGCCCTCACGCCGCGCCCCGATTCGCCGCTGGCAGGCCGCGCCCTCGACATCCGTTCGCTTTTCGACGTCGATCCGGGACCGGTGGACTTCCTGGGCCGGCCGATCGTCGGGGCCGGCACCGTCGGCGCCATCCAGCCCGCCCCCTAGTCGCCGAGGACCCGCTCCCACAGCAGCCCGTCCCGCCAGCTCCCGTCGAGGAAAATCGAGGAGTGCGCGACGCCGTACGGGGTGAACCCGTTGCGGCGCAGCACCCGCTGCGACGGCAGGTTCTCCAGATTGGTGGACGCCTCGGCGCGGTGCAACCCGAGTTCGTCCGTCATCACCCGGAGCACAAGCCCGACGGCGTGCCCGGCATGCCCTTGATTCTGGGCGACGCTGGCGATCCAGTATCCGACGGAGCCGCGGCGCAGGTGCGGCTGCGGCAGGATGCCTGAGACGGTGACCTGCCCGATCACCTGGCCGTCGGCGAGCACCACGCCCGGCCAGACCGCGCCGGCCCGGTATCCGGCCAGCAGGCTGTCGATCCGCTCCGCCTGGCCCTCCGGGGTGAAGTAGCCGGCCGGCCGGGCCGGTTCCCACGGCCGGAAAGCCTCGACGTCCCGCGCCCGGTGCGCGGCGATCGGGGCGGCGTCGGCGGGCTCGATCAGGCGGATCCTGGTGCTGCTGGGCATGGGCTGATCCTCGTCGCAGGTGCGTCGGATGAGATGGCCAGCCTATGCAGCGCAGCGGTCGAGCCCGAACTCGACGAAGCCGAGCGGCGCGCTAGTTCGCCAGGCTCCTGGTCGTCGGATCCGGCGTATCGAGCGATCGGGCGGTCGGAATGGCGGCATGTGCCGTCAGGTCGTCGTCGAGTCCGGCGGGATTCAGCAGCTGGAAGCGCCACGCGTCGCGGCACATCGCGGCGAGGTCCCGGGTCGTGCGCCAGCCCCACTTCCGGGCCGCCGCGCCCGGGTCGGCAACCAGTGTGGCTACATCGCCTTGCCGTCGTCCGACGATCTCGTACGGCAGGGACCGTCCGCACGCCGCGCTGACCGTCCGTACGAGGTCCAGGACCGACGTCCCCACGCCGGTTCCGAGATTGAGGGTCTCCAGTCCCGTCACCTCGTCGAGACGCTCCAGTGCGATGCGGTGCGCCTGGGCGACGTCCATGACATGGATGTAGTCGCGCACCGCCGTCCCGTCCGCGGTGGCGTAGTCGCGGCCGAAGATGCTCAGCCGTTCGAGCCTGCCGACTGCGACCTGCATGAGATAGGGCATCACGTTCTGCGGGATGCCGCGGGGGTCCTCGCCGAGCATCCCGCTGGGATGTGCGCCGACCGGGTTGAAGTACCGCAGCGAATAGGCCGCCAGTTGCGGTTGCTGCCGGCAGGCGTCGGCGATGATCTGCTCGCACATCCATTTCGATCTGGCGTACGGGTTCGTCGGCCGGGGCGGGGCCTGCTCGTCGATCGGGATCCGAGCCGCCTCCCCGTAGATGGAACACGACGAGGAGAAGACCAGGCGGTGCACGCCGTTCTCCCGCATGCTTCGCAGCAGGCTCGTCGTGCCGCCGACGTTCGTGTCGTAGTAGTCGACGGGGATACCCACCGACTCGCCGACCGCCTTCCGCCCGGCGAAGTGAATGACCGCGTCGATGGCGTTCTCCGCAAGGATCGCCGAGAGCGCTCGAGGATCACGTACGTCGGCCTCGTAGACGCCGAGCAGGGGACGGCCCGCCACCTTCTCGACCCGGGTCGGTGCCGCTCGTGAGCTGTTCGCGTAGTTGTCGACGACGCACACCTCGTAGCCGTGCTCGAGCAACTCGACGCAGGTGTGGCTCCCGATGAAGCCGGCGCCGCCGGTCACCAGGACGGTCTTCGGACCAGACATGGGAATCTCCTTCCGGTGCGTCCGCGCATCGGGGTTATCGGGTATGGAGCGGCACCGCCGGGCCGGCGTAGCCGGCGATCGCCGCGGCGAGCGGGAGGAGCGCCACCACGCCGACGAGCAGGGGCCCGGCGGCGGTCGGAACGGCCGACCGTAGGCGCAGCCCGGCGGCCCGGGCTGCCTCCATCACATGCAGGGCGGGCACGGCGAGGCCCGCGGCCGCGTAGCAGAGCGCGCCGAGGATGCAGAGGAACACGTACCCCGGCGTGTGTGTGGACCGCTCGCCCAGCAGGGCGGCGGCGGACAGCACCACGGTGATCACCGCATAGGGCAGGACGAGTCGGGTGGGGAGTGGCTCCAGGCCGGTGCGCGCCTTGGGGGTGACCTTGAACGAGACCTGCCTGGGCCGCGCGTTCAGCCGGGTCGCGGCCAGGACCCCCCACACGACGTACGGCCAGCGGGTCAGGGCGAACAGGACACCTTCCCAGCTCAGGACCGGCACGGATCGGGGGCGTAACAGCCCCCGCCGGCGGAGCAGCAAGGTCAGGAGCGGCAGCCACAGCGATACCGCGGCGAGATGGGCCAGGAACTCCAGGTAGTTGACGTTGACCCACGGCAGCCCGGTGACCGCGGCGAACGGGGGCAGGGCGAGGCCGACGACCGTCGCGATCGCCAGCAGCGGGTAGTAGGACAGCTGAAACGCGAAGCGCAGCCGCAACGCGGCGCCCATCCGCCGCAGGTGATCGGGCGCGAGGTCGTAGCGCAGCGTGGTGAGGCTGCGCGACCACTGGAACTCCTGGATCAGCATGTCGGCGACCGTGAGCGGGCCGTCGCCGTGCGCCTCGGCGTCGATGGCGAAGGCACCCTGCCAGCCGGCGGAGGTGAGCAGGAACGTCGTGGAAAAGTCCTCGGCCAGTTCGGGGCCGAGACCGCCGATGTCGCGCAGCGCCTTCGTCCGTACCGCGTAGTGCGAGCCGATGCACAGGGGGGCGAGGCCGCGGTTGTGGCCCAGCTGGACCGGGCCGTGATAGGTCGCCTCGCGGTGCAGCCGTCCCCGCGCCGCCCACGAGTTCGCGCTGTTGGCGTCGCAGACGCTCGGTGCGGCGACGTAGCCGATGGCGGGATCGGCGAATGGTCGCGTGATCGCGGCAAGATAGGTCGGCTGGGGCACGTGGTCGCAGTCGAGCTGGGCCACCACGTCGTAGTCCCGGTAACCCCAGTGGTCGTAGAAGTAGGCGAGGTTGCCTTCCTTGCAGCGGGTACGGCGAGGCCAGGTGGCCCGGTGGTAGGCGGCGACGCCACGCCGACTGGACACCCGGACCCCCCTCGCGACGCACCATCGCAGAGCCTGCTCGGACGGGTCCTCGTCGCAGAGCCAGACGTCGTACGGGTAGGGGTACCGCTGGGCCAGCATCGCGGTGAGCGTGCGGTGGACGAGCGACCAGGGTTCCGACGGTGCGCGGGTCACCACAAAGGCCACCCGCAGCCGGGGCACGCGGAGCGCGGGATTGACCTGCCGGAATCGCGAGACGGCGAGGAGGTAGTAGGCGGGCAGCCCGGTCAGATACAGCAGAAGCAGACTGTTCAGGGCCAGCCCCGCCCAGCCGACGCGGTGCGAGGGCTGCCACCACCACAACCAGAAGGCCACGAAGCAGGTCGCCCAGCCGGCGGTCAGCCCGGCGACCGCCACCCGGTCGCGCCGGCGCAGGGTCGATACGAAGGTGGATGCCCGGGTGGCGCGCAGCTGCCGGACGGGCGCGAGGGTCGGTCCACCGGGCCCGGCGCGGAGGACGTTGCCGCCCGAGAGATTCCGGATCTCCGTTTCCAGCGCCTCTGGCGCTGGCCGGGTCGGCGCGCTCATGCCGCGGTCCGTGCCCGCGGCCCGGCCCAGATCTCGGGCGCTCCTCCCGATCGCCGGACGCCCTCGCCGGGGCAGTGGTGCCGACCGGAGTGTTCCCTACCGGGTGCGTCCGTCCGTCGAGGCCCGCCGGCTCGCCGATTCCCCGAAGTCTGCACGTGCACTTGCGTCCCCGTATCTATATCGACCAGCATCGATGCCATGGCGCTCAGTGGTTCCAGGTCTGTCCGACAGGAGGCGTCCTGGATCAGCGCGAAAGCGACTAAAGCGATGCTAGCGGGAGCAAACTCCCAAAACCCGAATACCGGGGCATAGGGGACACCATCGGGGTGCCGCGGAACCTCCGGGGACGAGGACCGCGCCCGCAGGCGCTCGACGACTCGTTCAGCCGGTCATCGTCCGCGGCCGCGTCATCGAGTGGTCGATCATGTCGTCGTCGGTCCTACCGCCGGCTCGGCGGGTCGGCCGACCAGCGCGGCCAGCTTCTTCGGGGCCAGGACGCAGTAGCTCTCGGTGAGCAGCTCGCCGACCTCGTCCCAGTCGACCCCGCCGTCGAGCACCATGCCGACGACGTCGGCGCCCCAGTCGGGCTTGTAGAAGGGGTGGCCGCCGGCGAGCAGCGCGGCGATCTCGTCGCCGGGGGAGCGGAAGGTCAGCACGCAGATCGGCTCGTCCGAGGCGGCGGCACGGGCGTGGGCGGCCGGGTGGTCGGGGCCGACGGTGAGCACGTGGGCGAAGGTCCGCTTACGGATCCGCCAGCGGGTGCCCACCCACGCCGGTTCCTCGTAGGCCTCCGGCAACCCGAGGCAGACGGGCCGGAGCCGGTCGAGGATCTCGGGTGGGACGTCGCCAGGATCGCTCACGCCCGGGACGTTACGCCGCCCCTCCGACAGTTCCCCGTCCCGGTTGCAGTTCGTCGAGCGGCACGTCGGGGTCGGCCAGTCGGTCGAGGTCGACCGGCTGGGCGCCCGCGACGAGCCGCCGGATCGACGGGACGACGTCCCACACGTTGACGTTCATGCCGGCGAGCACCCGCCCGCCGGCGGTCCAGAAGGCGATGAACTCGCGCTTGGCGACGTCGCCCCGGACGACGACCCGGTCGGACGCCCCGGGCGGGGCGTGTCCGACGTACTCCATCCCCAGGTCGTACTGGTCGGTGTAGAAGTAGGGCAGGTCGTCGTAGCTGACCGCCTGTCCCAGCATGGCGCGGGCCGCTGCGGGGCCGCCGTGGAGTGCGTTGGCCCAGTGCTCGACGCGCAGGCGCCGGCGCAGCACGGGATGGTAGGCGTTGGCGACGTCGCCGGCGGCGTGGATGTCCGGGTCGGCGGTGCGCAGGGACGCGTCGACGAGGATGCCGTTCTCGACGGTGAGGCCCGCCGCTGTCGCCAGCTCGGTGTTCGGCTGCACGCCCACGGCCGCCACCACGGCGTCGGCGGGCAACTCCGTGCCGTCGGCCAGCAGGACCGAGGAGACCCGACCGGTGCCGCGGACCTCGCGGACCTCGGTGTCGAAGTGGAAGGTGACGCCGTGGTCCCGGTGCAGGTTGGCGAACACCCGGGCGATCTCGTCGCCCAGCACCCGGCGCAACGGCAGCGCGGCCGACTCGACGACATCGACGGTGGCGCCGCGCTGCCGGGCGGCGGCGGCGACCTCCAGGCCGATCCACCCCGCTCCGACGATCACGAGGTGCGCGCCGTCGACCAGCGCCGCGGCGATCCGCCGGCTGTCGGCGAGGGTGCGCAGCCGCAGCACCCCGTCCAGGTCGACGCCGGGTACCGCGAGGTGGCGGGGCGCAGCGCCGGTGGCCAGCAGCAGCTTGTCGTACCGGACGTGCCGGCCGTCGGCGAGCCGGACCTCGCCCGCGGAACGGTCGACGGCGACGGCGCGGGCGGTGGTGCGCAGGTCGACGTCGTGCTCGGCGTACCACCCGGCCTCGTGCACGAACACGCTGTCCGGTTCGGCGCCGCCGGTCAGCAGGCCCTTGGACAGTGGTGGCCGCTCGTACGGTCGCTCGGGCTCGTCGCCGATCACGACGATGCCGCCGTCGAAGCCCTCCTCCCGCAGCGTCTGCGCGGCCCGCGCGCCGGCGAGCCCGGCTCCCACGATCACGAACGTGCCGGTCTTCGACATCGGTCCAGCTCCTTTCGGGGGTACGGCGATCAGCGGGGGCCGACCCGGGCCAGGGTGAAGAACTCGGCGCGCGAGCGGTGGTCGTCGCGCAGGGTGCCGAGCAGGGTGGACGTGATGGTGCTGCTGCCCACGGCCTGGACGCCGCGCAGCGTCATGCACAGGTGTTCGGCTTCGATGACGACGCCGACCCCGCGTGGGCGGAGCTGGCTGGTCAGCCAGTCGGCGATCTGTTTGGTGAGGCGCTCCTGGACCTGCGGCCCGTGAGCGAACAGTTCCACCACCCGGGCCAGTTTGGACAGCCCCAGGATGCGTTCGCCGGGCAGGTAGCCGACGTGCGCGACGCCGACGAACGGCAGCAGGTGGTGTTCGCAGACCGACCGGATCGGAATGCCCCGGGCCAGCACCAGCTCGTCGTAGCCTTCGTCGTTGTCGAAGGTGGTCAGCTGGAACTCGCGTGGGGTGAGTAGTTCGGCGTAGGCGCGGGCCATACGGCCCGGGGTGTCGGCGAGCCCGTCGGCGGAGAGGTCCACGCCGAGCGCGGCCAGGAACTCCGCCGCCGCCCGTTCGGCCGCCGCCGGGTCGCGGCGGGGGCGCTGGTGCTGCACGCGCAGTGCGGTGACACCCATCAGGAGCTCTCCTCGTCTGCTGCACCGAGCGGGATTTTCGCCAGCGCTCATTGGTGTTATCGATCATGCTGCCCCAGCGCGACCGGAATTTCAATAGCCTTCGTTGGTGATAACCTCCGGACTGTGAGCACGGGGGAGCGTTGGAGCGCGATGGCCGCTCTCGTCGACCGGTCCCGACGGGCGCTGTACGACTACGTGTGCCGGGCCGACCACCCGGTCACCCGCGAGGAGGCGGCCGAGGCGCACGCCATGTCCCGCAACCTCACCGCTTTCCACCTCGACAAGCTCGTCGAGTCCGGGCTGTTGCGGGCCCACTACCAGACGCCGGCCGACCAGCCCCGAGGGCGCGGCCGGACGCCGAAGGTCTACGAGGCGGCCGGCGACGGCGTCGCGATCACCGTTCCCGAGCGGCGCTACGAACTCATCGCCGAGATCCTCGCCGACGCGGTCGCCGACGACCCGCACGACGCCCCCGAGGCGGCGCGGCGGCACGCCCGGCAGCGCGGCCGGGACATCGGAGCACGGGTGCGGGACGCCGACGAGGACCTCATCGCCGTGCTCGCCGGCCTGGGCTTCGAACCCGAAGCGCTCAGTGACCATGTGCTGCTGCGCAACTGCCCGTTCCACGCCCTGGCCAGCCGGCAGACCGCCCTGGTGTGCGGGCTCAACCACGCGTTCCTCGCCGGCGTGCTCGACGGTGCCGGACGTGCCGACCTGCTGCCCCGGCTCGCGCCGCGTCCCGGGGCCTGCTGCGTCCGGCTGGACGGCGTGCCGGACCGGTAGCCGCGTCTCGGCGCGCTGCCGGTCAGGGTGAGATGCGGACCTCGACCGAGCTGATGTACCACCGGAAGTCGGAGCTGCTGTCGATGGAGACGTCGTTGGTGCCGCTCTTGTCGAAGGAGCGCGTGCCGGCGCACACGATCACCGACTGGCCCGCCGGCACCGGTCCCGCGCTGAACAACTGCGCGAAGTAGTGGGCGCCGCGGGTCAGCTTCTCCTGGTGGAAGCTCTCGTCGTCGTCGGTCGTCTCGTCGAGGTTCGACATCTCGGCGTACGACGGCTCGGCCACGTTGGGATGCAGGACGTCGAGCATCAGGAAGTTCTGCTGGCTGGTGTGGGAGTTGGACCAGCCCCACTCGTCCGTCGTCTCCAGCCGGTGCGTCGCCTCGACGCACTGCGCGTCGATGAGGATCTCGACCAGACCGGTCGTCGGCGGAACGAACGCGAAGGCTATCGCGCTGAAGGCGTCGCCGGACGCGTAGTCGAAGTCGCCCGCGTCCCCGTCCTCCATGGTGATGGAGATGCCGACGTCCCCGACCGACGGGTTCAGCGTGTGGACGCGATCGACGACGAAGTTGTCGTTGTGCACCGGGACGAAGCCGAAGTTGAACCCGAAGAAGGGCGGCCGGAACACCTCCCACCGGTGCGGGTCGTCGCTGTCGTCCGGCTCGAAGACGCCCCAGGGGAGCGCGCGGTCGTGGAACGGCGACAGGCTCAACCACTTGTCGAGGTTGTTCGAGAGGTGGTAACCGGGGCTGACGTTCTCGTCGGTGGCGAACACGTCGCTGATCGCCCGGTGGTAGTCGGCGGCGATCGCCACGATCGCTTCACGGCGGACGTCCCGGCTGCGCAGGAACGCCTTGGCCGTCCGCCGCCGGGCCCGGTTCACATCGTCGTAGCTCGCCGTCAACCCTCGGGGCGGTTGAAGCAGGTCACGAAGAGTCAGGCGTTCCTGTCGCATCAGGTCCCGCAGGTCCGCCCAGGTGTCGTCGCCCAGGAGGCGCCGCAGCCGGTGACTCGCCTCGGCCGACGCCTTCTCGGCCCTGCTGCTGCGCTTCCGGGTGACGGCCCGGAGGCGTTGTTCGCGCTCCTCCGCTGACGCCTCGGCCGATCGCCGGGCTTCCAGGGGGAAGTGACGGAAACCGTGAACTGCCAGGTCGGTGCTGACCATGGGAACCACCCATCAGAGCCTTGCCTACATCCTGCTGCGGAAAGCTCCGGCGGGCCATACGGGTTGTGCCATGCTGGCAACGCCGCATCTCCTGGCAAAAGGTCCCAATCAACGCGGCCCCCACGGAAGTGGATCTCTGCCGTATGGTGCGCTGATGCGTCGCCGCGTACCACTCACCTTGCTCCTCGCACCGCTGCTCGTCACCGCGTGCACCACCGATCCGTCCGCCCCGGCCGCCGGCTCCTCCGCCCCCACGACCACGCCGAGCCCGACCGTCCCCGCAGTCGACTACACCGCCTGGCAGGCCGGGCGCTCCGCCCCGGTGGCCGACCGGATCTACCCCGCCCGGGGCACCGACGCGCTGGACGTCCTGCACTACGACCTGGCGCTGGACTGGGCGCCGCCGACCAAGACCCTCACGGGCACCGCAACCCTGCGGATCCGGCCCACCAAGGACGCTCAGAACCTCGCCCTCGACTTCATGCCCTACCAGGTCGACGAGGTGACCCTGGACGGTGCGACGGTCACCGGCGCCGTGGCCAAGGAGAAGCTCACCGTCACCGCCCCGGTGGTCGCCGACAAACCGGTGACGCTGGTGGTGAAGTACCACGGCCGGCCGAAGACGACGCCGATGCCGTCGCACCGCAAGGACGTGGAGGACCTCGGCCTCACCGTCACCAAGGAGGGTGGCCTCTGGACGATGCAGGAGCCGTTCGGGGCCTTCACCTGGTATCCGGCCAACGACCAGCCGTCCGACGAAGCCCTCTACGACATCCGGGTGACCGTCCCGGCGGGTTGGTCGGCGATCGCCAGCGGCACCCCGGCCGGGCAGTCCGGCAACACGTTCACCTACCGCAGCGCCGACCCGGTAGCGACTTACCTGACCACCCTCGCGGTCGGGAAGTTCCAGAAGCTGACCGCGAAGGGCCCCCGTGGCATTCCGCTGACGTACTGGTACCGCAAGGGCGCCGACGACAAGCTGCTGCCGTACCTCAAGAAGTCCCCCCAGTACCTGGCCTGGCTGGAGAAGAAGTTCGGCCCCTACCCGTTCCCCTCCGGTGGCGTCGTGGTGGTGGACTCGGCGTCCGGCATGGAGACCCAGCAGATGATCACGATGGGCCGGAAGATCGAGAACACCAAGGCCCGCCGGGACCGCTGGGGCGGCGACCTGCTGCACGAGTACGCCCACCAGTGGTTCGGCGACTCCGTCACCCCCACCACCTGGACCGACCTGTGGCTGAACGAGGGCTGGGCCCAGTACGCCCAGGACCTGTACACCAAGGAGACCCGGCACCTCAGCGACGCCAGCCTGGACGGGTACCTGCGGGACGCCGACGCCGCCATGCGCAAGAAGCTCGGCCCGCCCGGCAAGCCCAACCCGAAGAACTTCGCCGAGGGCAACGTCTACCTCTGCCCGGAGGCCATGCTCCACGAGATCCACCGGCAGTTGGGCGACAAGGCGTTCTTCGCGCTGGCCCGCGCCTGGGTGCAGGAACAGCGCAACACCCAGCAGGACCGGGCCTCGTTCATCGCCTTCGTGAACAAGCAGACCGGGCGCGACTTCACCAAGCTCATCAACACCTGGCTGGACTCGAAGACCACGCCGAAGCCGATCACCGTCACCTGAGCTTGGCTCCGCGGCACTGATCGCGGCCGGTTCGGGCAGCACCCGCGCGGCGCTGCCCGAACCGGCCGCTCCGGCCAACGCCGGCCGACCCTGCGGTCAGGAACTCCCGAGACGGGGCACGACCGGCCGGACCACGACCGGGGCGCCCGGGGCACCGCCGGCGCGACTCCGGTAGGCCGGGACGCCCACGCAGGTGAAAAGCAGCGTCGCCAGGTCCGCCGGCTCGGACAGCAGAGCCGGCACCTCCGAGTCGACGAAGGTCATCCCGGAGGCGCCCGCACCGAGCGCGTACGCGGCCAGGTGCAGGCGGCCCTCCACCAGCCCGGCGGCCAGCTGGGCGTCCCGGTAGCTCCGGTCGTCGAGTGTGGACAACCGGGTGGCCGCGATGACGACGTACGCCGCGTCGGCGGCGAGCGACTGGTCCAGGCAGATCCGGAGCAGCTCGTCGCGCAGGTTCCCGGCCCGCAGCGGCGTCGTGAGGTCGGGCCACCGGTAGAGGCCGGGCGGCACGTCGTCGACGCCGTGGACGGCGACCCAGTGCGGCACGGCCACGCCACGCAGGGCCGCGGTCAGCGGCCACTCGAGCAGATGGCGCGGCAGCGTTCCCGTCCGGTCCATGCGCCGCTGCGAACCGCGCCGGCGCACCACCTCGTCGAGCGGGTCGGAGGGCGGGAAGTCGGGCAGCGTGGGGGCCTCCGGCCAGGGTGCGCCGACCTCGTCCCGCTCGCCGGCGCGCTGGGCGGCGGTGCACAGTGGCAGCTCGACCGGGGGCAGCACGCCCGCGACGGCCGGCCCGGTGGGTTCGATCGCCGGCTCGCCGTCGCCGAGGGACAGCAGGGCCAGCGGATATTCGTGCACCCCGTCCGCGCCGACGAGGTCGCGGACCGTGGCGTCGGGGAAAAGCGAGCGTAGCCGGGGCGACAGGCCGGCGGTCGCGGCCGCCGCCGACAGCTGGGACAGCAGGGTCCCGGCATCCCAGTAGAGGTGCCGCCATCCGCGCTCGGCGTAGCGCCATCCGGTCCGCCAGGGCACACCGGTCACCACGAGCGTGGTGACGTCCCCGGCGGCGGCGGGGGCGACCTGGACGAGCGCGTGCCGCGCCGCGTCGTACCAGTGCACCCCGTCCGGCACCCCGGCGACACCGCGGGTGCTCGCGTAGAGCTCCAGGGGGAAACGTGCCCCCGCCGATCCGGAGGCGCGGTAGAGGATGCGCCGGCCCTGGCGGTCGGCGGTCCGCACGACGCCGGCGCCGAGGAAGAGCACGCGGCCGAGTTGCGCCGCGTCGAGCGGCCGCGCCGGAGCGGGTACGCCCGCGAGAACCGCCGTTGCCGGAATGCCGGGATCGGGGAGGTCGCGCGGCAGAGCCAGGACGGGACGATCGTCCGGGTAGCCCTTCATCGGCGACGGCACGGTGGCCGGATCGTTCGGAACGAGATCGTGGCGGATGCGTGGGTCGCCCACGGCCACGTCCCACTCGCGGTCCGGCACGTATGACGTCAGCCGGTGCAGCAGCCCGGCGCCGCAGTTCAGGTCCACCGGACCATCCTGCCAGCATCCCGCGGGCCCATCGGCGACCAGGCCGGGGCGGACGGCGGCTGACCGGCCGGCCGGATCACGGCCGACGCCGACCCGGGGAGCGGCCCCGGTCCGGTCTTCCCCCGGCCCGACTGCCCGCACTGCCGGGGCCCCGCCCCGCACTGCCCGGGCCCAGCCGAACCGGGCCGCCCGCCCGGCAGGTGGTGCCGGTCTCCGGGCCGGCGACGTCCGCCCGACGAGGCGGGCGGCGGACCGCGGCGCGGGCGGTGATCGTCGCGGCAGTCCTGCTCGCCCGACGTGGCGCCGCCGGCGTCGTCGCCGCGCCTACGGCCGGCGGCGTCAGATCGTCCACCTCGCGCGCGTGCCGCAGTGGCGACAGCAGCAGCGGGACGGGCGCCAGGGCGAGGCCGACGCCGATGACCAGCAGGGTCGGGCGGACGCCGAGGGTCTCCCCGAGGGCGCCGCCGAGCAGCCCACCGAGCGGGAGCGCGCCCATGACCAGGAACCGCATGGTGGCGTTGACCCGGCACTGGAGCCGGGCGGGCACGGTCGCCTGCCGGTAGGTGGTCTGGGCGATGCCGTAGACGACCTGGCCGATGCCACTGCCGAGCAGGCCCACGACGAAGAAGGCCAGGCCCCAGCCGCGGCCCGTCAGCGGAACCAACAGGTTGAACGGGCTGCTCACCGCGACGGAAAGCCAGATGACGCGGGCCAGGCCGACGCGACGGGCGAGCCGGCCGGCCGTGACGGCGCCCAGCAGAGCCGCGGCGGGCGCGGCGGACAGCAGTACGCCGACTGCCCCGGGCGCGACGCCCACCGTGTCGACCAGGAACAGGATGATCAGGGCGGTGGCGGCGGTGAACAGCACGTTGACCAGGGCGCTCGTGGCGGCGATCGCGCGCAGCACCGGATCCCGCAGGACGAAGGCCAGACCCTCCCGGGCCTGGTGCAGCGTGCCCGCCCGCGCGGGCTGCCGGGGCATCGGCTCGCGGACCCTGATCCGGGCCAGGCAGGCGGCACTCACCAAGAAGCTCACCGCGTCGACAATCAGGGTGTTGGTCGCGCCCACCAGCTGCGTGAGCCAGCCACCCAGGCTGGGGCCGGCGACCTGCCCGGAGGAGCGGACGGTCTCCAGCGTGCAGTTGCCCCGCAGCAGATCCGTCCGGTTCAGCACCTTCGGCAGGTACGACTGGTGACCGATGTCGAACAGCACCCGCATGGCCGCCATGACGGCGGCCGTCGCCATCAACAGCGGCAGGGTCAGCCGGCCCAGCGCGGCCGCCACGGTCACCGTGACGAGCGCCGCGGACCGGACCAGATCGGTCGTGATCAGCACCGGCCGGAGCCGTCGCCGGTCCAGCCAGACGCCGGCCGGCACCCCGAGCAGGAGGAACGCGCCGTTCTGCACGGCCACCAGCACGCCCAGTTGCAACGGTGTGGCGTCCAGGAGCAGCACGGCGATCAGCGGGAACGCGATCGCCGTGACGTCGGTGCCCAGTTGGGTGACCGTCTGGCCGGCGACGAGCAGCCGGAAGTCTCCGGACCGCCAGGGCAGGCCGTGGGGTCGAACTGTCATCTGCGCCCTCGCACGTGCATCCCGGGTGCGTCCGTCCCGGCGATCCGAGCGGCGACCGGCCGCGGAGGCGGGGACGGCGCGCAGGGGTCACCGTGGCGAGACGGCTGGGTGGAAACGGACCGTCGGCGGACACCGCCGCCGGGGGAGCCGGCCACCGGCCCGCCGGTCGGCGGCGGGCGGGAGCGTGCGAAGAGCGGCTCGGGGCGTTGGGGGAGACCCGCGGCCCTCGGTCAGAGGTTAGCCCAGCGGCGTCCTCTCGTGGCGCGGTATGCGTGTCAGCGCCCCGGGACGCGTGTGGCCGGAGCGGCGCCGGCCGGCGGTGCGGGCCGCTTCAGGTCGGTGCCGGTCGCGTAGCTGGCGTAACCGATCAGGTAGTCGCGGGCTTGGGCACGAGTGACCGAAGTGCCGGCGATGATGTGGTAGCCGTACGCGTCCTCGAGCGCCACGAGGTTCCGGGCGGCCTCGGTGGCCGGGAGCGCGAGCGTGAACGCTCCTTCGTCACCGCCTGCCGTGAGCAGGTCCGCGTACAGCTGTGCCTGTTGGTCGAAGAGGCCGCGGCGGAGCGTGGCGTCGCCGGGCCGGCGCCGCGCCTGCGGGGAGAACTCGTAGAGCAGACAGCACAGTTCGTCGTCCTGGCTGTGGGGCAGGCCGGCGTCGATCGCGGCGAGCAGCTTGCCGGCGGGATCGGTCCGCTGCCGCATGGCCTGTGCACGTTGCCGGTGGAAGCGGTCGACGGCGTCCTCGTAGACCTGTTGGAACAGGTCGTCGAGTTGGCGGTAGTAGTAGGTCACGGTGCCCGGGGACATGCCGGCGGCTTCGGCGACGTCCCGGATCCGGACGTGCGACAGGCCGTGCGTGATGATCGCTCGACGGGCCGCCGCGGCCAGGTGAGCGCGCTGTTGCTCCTGCAGCTTGGGACGGGCCATCTGTCTCCCCAGGTCGTCCGACGGCTGCGCCGTCCGGCTCACGCTATCAATGCCGCCACGCTCTCAGCGGCGCGGCTCAGCTCGGTTAGGTTTGTCGTCGCACACGACGAATCGAGGCGCCGGAGGGGTCCGAACGATGGTTCGCGGACAAGCAGCGAAGGCGGCCGCCCGTGAGGTGGGCGTTCCGCTGCTCGGGGAGCCCGGTCCGCACAACGCGATCACCGACGTGCCCGGAGTCGAGGTGGGCATGCTGACCCTGGTCGAGGGCTCCGGGGCCCTGACGGTGGGTACCGGCCCGGTGCGGACGGGGGCCACCGTGATCCTGCCGCGGGGACGCGCGGGCGTGGGTTCGGCGTGCGCTGCCGGGACGTCGGTGCTCAACGGCAATGGGGAGATGACCGGAGCGGCGTTCGTCGAGGAGGCCGGCCTGCTGGATCTCCCCGTGGTGCTGACCAATTCCCATGCGGTCGGTGCGGCGCACCGTGGGGTGATCGACTGGGTGGTGTCGAACGTTCCGCAGCGGGCGCAGCGGTGGATGCTACCCGTGGTCGCCGAGACCTACGACGGCTTCCTGAACGACATCAACGGTGCGCACGTCCAACCGGCGGCCGTCGCCCGCACGATCCAGGAGGCCAGCGGGGGACCGGTGGCGCAGGGCTCCGTCGGTGGCGGCACCGGAATGTGTTGTTACGGCTTCAAGGGCGGAACCGGGACGGCATCACGGGTGGTGACCTTCGCCGGCCGCGGGTACGTGGTGGGGGTGCTGGTCCAGGCCAACTTTGGCGCCCGTGACGAACTTGTCGTCGCGGGGGTGCCCGTGGGTCGCGCGCTACCGGACGGGTCGCAGGTGGCGGAGGCATCCCGCCCGCCGGCCGGTGCCGGCTCGGTCATCGCCGTCGTGGCGACCGACGCGCCGCTGCTGCCGGGCCAGTGCAAGGCGCTGTCGCGGCGCGTACCCCTGGGACTCGCTCGTACCGGCACCAGCGGTTCGCACTTCTCCGGCGATCTCTTCCTGACGTTCTCCACCGCCAACGAGGGAGCGCTGCGCGCCGGGTACCCCCAGGCCACGCGCGAGCGCCTGGACGAGATGTCGTTCGTGCCGTGGAGCTTCATCGACCGCTTCTTGGACGCCGTCGTGCAGGCCGTCGAAGAAGCTGTCCTCAACGCGCTGTTCGTCAACGAGAACATGACCGGCCGGGACGGCCACACGATGTCGGCGTTGCCCGTGGAGCAGGTGATCGCCATGGTCCAAGCCGGCCGACGACCGTAGGAACTGCCGGCCGGCTCGGTGCCCGGCGTCAGTAGCCGTTCGGGGTCAACACGTCCACGAAGATCGGGTCCGGCTCGGTGCCACCCAGGGTGATCGAGTCGACCTTGACGTAGCCGTAGTAGGCATTGGCGTCGATAGCCTGGTTGTTGCCGATGTAGACGCCCGTGTGGTCGAGGTCGCCACCGTAGCGGATGCCGTCGTTGGGATCGGTGTCCCAGAAGATCAGATCTCCCTGGCGGGGGGTGGTGGTGCGGCGGCCCTGATTGATCTGACCCTGGAGCCAGTAGTTCAACTGGAGCCCGCGGCCGGTGGCCGCGTAGGTGCCGTCCCAGATCGCGTGTCGGTTCAGGCACTCGCAGTCCACCGCCGCCGTGCCACACGTCCAGCCGTAGGCCAGCCGGTACGGCGTGCCGAGATACGCCCTGGCCGCGCTCACCACGCTCGCCCGGACGCCGGCCGCGTAGGCGGGACCGGTGGCGACATGAACCGAACCGGCAGTCACCAGGATGGCGACCGCGATGATTGAACCCGCCCGACGAGTGAACCTTCGCGCAGCGCCTCTCATGCTCATGCCAACTCCTTACCGCCTTGACGCCCCAAGTTGAGGAAGCGCCGAGAATTTATCGTCTCGAACAGCAAAGAATAGACGTCCTTCGCTGTCAAGGGCTCTCGCGCGTCGCCGTCGGCTTCGCCGCACCTTGGGCGGATCCCTGGCGGGGCCTCACCGACGCGGACCACGCCGGGGGGCCGGCGCTGGCTCACCGGGCTGACGCGGGGCCCCGCGCGCCTGCGGGGCCCCGCGCGGCCTCACCGGCCCTGGAGAGCCTTAACGTTGTCGCCGAAGGTCCAGCCCTTCGACCCGTCCCAGTTGACCGACCAGGTCATCAGGCCCTTGAGGCCGCCCCGGTAGGTGTTCCACGCCTGGGCCACCAGCGACGGGCTCAGGTACCCGCCGCCGGCCCCGGTCTGCGCGGGCAGCCCGGGGACCTGCTTGTCGTACGGGACGCGGATGGTGGTGCCCTGCACGACCAGGCCGGTGTTGAGGCAGTCGGTCTGGACGACGAAGCCCTGCACGGTCCCGGCGGAGTACGAGTCGCCGGCGCAGCCGTACATGGAGCCGTTGTAGTACTGCATGTTCAGCCACCAGAGTCGGCCGTTGTCCGCGTACCGCTTGACGATCGGCAGGTACGCGCCCCAGATCGAGCCGTAGGTGACGCTGCCGCCGGTGACGTACGCCGTCTCCGGGGCCATGGTGAGCCCGAAGCCGGCCGGCATCTGGGCGAGCACCCCGTCGATGATCCGCACCAGGTTGGCCTGCGAGGTGGAGAGCTGGCTGATGTTGCCGCTGCCGGTCAGCCCGGTTTCGATGTCGATGTCGATGCCGTCGAAGTTGTACCGCTTGAGGATCGGCACGACGGTGGCGACGAACCGGTCGGCGACCGCGCTGGAGCCGAGGTCGATGCCGGCGGTCGCGCCGCCGATCGAGAGCAGGACGGTCAGCCCGGCGGCCTTGGCCTGGCAGACCTCGGCCGGAGTGGGCACCTTCACCCCGGCGTCCATGCCGTCCTCCCAGAGCACGGTGCCGTCGGAGCGGATCACCGGGAAGGCGGCGGTGACCACGTTGTAGCCGTGGGCGGTGATCCGGGAGTCGGTGATCGGGATCCAGCCCATGCCGGGATGCACCCCGTTGGCCGCGCCGTCCCAGTTCTCCCAGTAGCCCTGGAGCACCTTGCCGGCGGGCCGGGACTTCAGCGCGCAGGTCGTCCCGCCGGGCGGCGGCGTGGTCGGGGCCGAGGTCGGGGTCGGCGTCGCGGTGGGGGACGGGGACGACGTCGGCGTGGGGGTGGGGGTGGGGGAGGGCGGCTTCGTGGTGGGGCTCGGGGTCGGGGCGCCGCCGTCGCAGGCGCCCAGATCGGACCAGAGCGCCGGGGTGGCCGGCGGGGTCCAGCCGGCGCCGGCCGGCGGGGTGTGGGTGACCAGCGCCTGGTAGAGGCGGGCGGCGTAGGTGGCCCGGCTGCCCGCGGTCCAGGTCACCCCCTCGGCCCAGGCCGGGACACCGGTGCAGGCCACCAGCGCGGTCTCACCGGCGGTGGCGGCGATCCCGGTGGCTGCCGGCAGGGCGGCGGTGGCGGCGAGCAGGGCGGCGCCGCCGAGCAGTGCGGTCAACCCGCGTCGAAGTCGCATGACATACCTCCTCATCGATGCGCCGGAGGTTATCAGTTAACTTTGTTAAATGTAAATGCCGGTCGGATCAGGGAGTGGCCGGCTCCGGACCCTCGCGCTACCGGCGGACCCACTCGGCAGCCGCGACGCCGAACAGGACGAGCGTGGCGACCAGGCTCAGGACCAGGTTCGGCAGGCGCGGGGCGGCCGGCACGACAGCGACCGCGGCGAGCACGCCGACCACGTGGGAGAGCGGGATGCGCCCGAGGACCTCGTGGTCGAGCGTGGCCCGGCCGATCAGGAACAGCGCGACGCCGCCCAGCACGAGCGCGGTCTGGTTCGCCGACGGCCGTGCCCCGGGCTGTGCGATGACCCGGCTGAAGCCCGCCGCGAGGCCCACCACCCCGACCACCATCAGCCAGTGGGCGTACGGGTTGGTCTGCACCAGCCGGTGCCGGTGCGGGGCCCCCTCGATCGCCTCGCGCAGCCGGGCGCCGGCGCCGCGCGCGTAGCTCCACCACAGCAGCACCGCCGCCACGAACGCGGTGGCGAACGCGCAGACGCGGTCCGCGCTGAACGGTATGTGGCTCAGGGCGAGGACCGTGACGAGGATCAGCTCGCCCAGGGTGAGGACGTAGATCTGCTGGTACCGCTCGGCCAGGTGCTCCGGCACCACGTCGTACTGCGGCAGCGGGGGCCGGCCGGGGATCGGGAACCGGAAGCCGAACGCCACGTAGTCGACGGCCAGCGCGGCCAGCCACACCGCGAGCCGGGCACTGGGGTGGGAGACCAGGCCACCGGCGACCCACAGGACGCCCGAGATGGTGGTCCAGAACAGGACCCGGATCGGCCGCTCCCGCTCGGGACGGCCGCGCAGCGCGGGGATGAGCACCAGCGCCCGGGTCCAGTTGATGCCGGCCCAGGTCGCGCCGAAGATCAGACCGTGGCCGCCGAACGCGGTCGGCAGGGCGGCCGACATCGCATGCCGCCGAACATGATGCCCAGCACCACCAGCTGGATGGGGCGCTCCTGCGGGCTGTAGAGATCGGTGAACGAGGTGGTCGTCACCCAGACCGCCCACAGCGTCGACAGGGTCAGCAGGGACTGTGCCAGGCCCGTCCAGCCGTTGCCGGCCATCTTCTCCGACGTCAGGGCCAGGCTGGCGATGAGCGCGAGATCGAAGAACAGCTCCAGCAGATCCGATCGGGATCCCGCCATCATGGTTCGCGTTATGGGCCGACGTCCGCCATCCGTCACAGCAGGCCTTCTTGATCTCGCGGCGCCGAGGGACCATGCCCCGGGGCCGGCCGGCGCCGCCCCAAGGCCCAAGCTAACCGACGCCCACCGCCGTGATCGGCCGAACGCGGAACCCGGGCCGTGGCGGGCGGCGGCCCGGGTTCTTCACTGCTTGGTTCATCGCATTAACCTTGGGTGACGTATCCGGGGCGGGTCGCCGCGGTGGTGACCGGAGAGGTAGGCGGACATGGACGCCAGACGCACCACCGTGCGCGACATGCGTCGGGCCAACCGGTCGGTCCTGCTCACCCGGATCTGGCTGGACGGCCCGCTGAGCCGGCACGAGCTGGGGCAGTCCACCGCGCTCAGCCTGGCCAGCGTGAGCAACCTGGTCGGCGAGATGATCGCCGAGGGCCTGGTCGAGGAGGCCGGCTCGGTCGAGTCCGACGGCGGCCGCCCCCGGGTGCTGCTCCGGGTCGCACCCGGCTACGGCTACCTGGTCGGCGCCGACGTCGGCGAGACCCGGGTGCAGGTCGAGCTGTTCGACCTGGCGATGACCGCCCTCGCGAAGGCGGAGTACCCGATCGCCGCCGCCGAGCCCGACCCCCGGCAGGTCACCGACCACCTGTTGCACGGTCTCGCCGCGGTGATCGAGCAGGCCGGCGTCGACCCGGCGGCGGTGCTCGGCTTCGGCGTCGCCGTCTCCGGCACCGTCGAGCGCACCGCCGACGCCGTGGTGCACGCGCAGACCCTCGGCTGGGACGGCGTGCCGCTCGGCGCCATGCTGCGCGCCGGCACTGACATCCCGGTACACATCGACAACGGCGCGAAGACCCTCGGCCAGGCCGAGATGTGGTTCGGCGCCGGGCGCGGCGTCCGGCACGCGGTGGTCGCCCTGGTCGGCTCCGGCGTAGGGGCCTGTGTGGTGGCCGACGGCGTGGGCTACCGCGGCGCGCACAGCAGCGCCGGCGAGTGGGGCCACACCACCATCGTGTACGGGGGCCGCCGCTGCCGCTGCGGCAACCTCGGCTGCCTGGAGGCGTACGTCGGGGCCGAGGGGGTGCTCGACCGGTTCCGGCTGGCCAACCGGGGCCGCCCGGCGGCCGGCGGCGACGAGGAGAGCGCCTTCGGTGAGCTGCTGCGCGCCGGCAGCCGCACCGCCGCGAAGGTGCTCGACGAGACGGTCGGCTACCTCGGCGCCGGGGTGGCGAACCTGGTGAACCTGTTCAACCCCGAGCGGGTGGTGCTCGGCGGCTGGGCCGGCCTGGCCCTGGGCGAGCGCTACCTGCCGCAGATCCGCGAGGTCACCGCGCGGCACGCGCTGCGCCAGCCGTACGCCCAGACCTCGATCGAGCTGTGCCGGCTCGGACCGGACGCGGTCGCGATGGGCGCGGCCACCCTGCCGATGGCCCGGCTGCTGCGCGACGGCGGTGTGCCGCGCGAACCGGTCGCCCGCGTGGTGCCGGCGCAGGCGCGGCGGCCCCGGACGCACGCAGGAGCGGGCGGCGTACGTGTTGCGGGAGGCGTTCGACTACCCGTACCCGCAGATCGCCGCAATCCTGCAGTCCACCGAGCCGGCCGTGCGG
>NZ_JBEZZJ010000049.1:0-37141 GCF_040639095.1 Micromonospora sp. NPDC023966
CATGGGGGTTAGCTCCATTCGGGGGTTGGCGCACACACGCCGACGGGGGTCGGCTGGGGGGTGTGCGCAAGCACCGTCAGGCGCTCAAAAAGTCCAGCGAAGTCTTGGGGGATCATCCAGCGCGCGGGGCAGAGCCTCTTCGCCGCGCCGGGACCATGTACAACGACCGGCAGCCCACCATCATTCCGGGCTCGGCACACCCACCTCGTGGGGCGGGCCGCCACCCTGCCGGGCGGGGCGTCTTCCTCGGCCGTTCACCCGGATACAACGACCCCCGCCCGCCCGCCATTCCGCCGTCAGAGTGCCGCCGACCACCCCCACGAAACGGACACCCCGCCCAGGCCGACACCGCCGGTGGAACGCTATGGAGGTCACCAGGCCCCGGAGACATACATGGCGTTCCACTCACCGCCGTGGAGCGGACGGGAACCGGACATACGTCCCAGATCTTGGTCGTCGTCCTCGGTGCCGCTGGGACACCAATGCGAGGTCGCCCTCCTGGCAACAAAAGCAGGCTGGCCAACCGGGCATACACCCCAGACCTGACGGGCGCGGCCCAGAGCCGGCCAACGGAAGCAGGCTGTCCCACACCAACCGACCGCAGAAGGTTGGCAGGGCCAACCCGCCGCGAAGGGTTGGCAGCGCCGACCCAACCGGTCACCCGACCTGATCCACTCAAGATCGCGGAGCTGGCGGTATTCATGCCGGGCGGACACCGCGGTGTCGGCGGGCTGGAGTGGATCAGGATGGGCGCTCAGCGGTCGTCGGGCTCTTCGGGGGCCCACCAGCCGCCGCGGTACAGGGTGCCCCGAGGCGGCTCGGCCGGGGCGGGACGGGGGCGGCGCGCCCGGCGTACCCGACTGAACACGAACCAGCCGACCGCGCCGACGCAAGCCACGATGACCACGTTCTGCAGCGTCCCGACGTACGCCTCGACGACGTGCCAGTTCTCGCCGAGCAGGTAGCCGGCGAGCACGAAGGCGCTGTTCCAGATGAGACTGCCCAGCGCGGTGAAGAGCAGGAAGACCGGCACCGGCATCCGTTCCACGCCGGCCGGGATGGAGATGAGACTGCGGAAGATCGGAATCATCCGGCCGAAGAACACCGCCTTGACCCCGTGCCGGAGGAACCAGGCCTCGGTGCGGTCGACGTCGTCCAGCTTGACCAGCGGCAGCCGACCGGCCAGGGCGCGCATCCGGTCCCGGCCGAGAGCCGCGCCGACGTAGTAGAGCGCCAGCGCCCCCAGCACCGACCCGAGGGTGGTCCACGCGATCGCCCCGACCACGCTCATCCGGCCCTGGCTGGCGGCGAACCCGGCGAGCGGCAGGATCACCTCGCTCGGGATGGGCGGGAAGAGGATCTCCAGGGCCACCGCGAGACCAGCGCCCGGCCCGCCGAGCCGTTCGACCAGGCCGGTGACCCAGCCGACGGGTCCTTCGCCGGCCGGCTCCGCGGCGCGTGGAGCCGCCACCCGGGGGCCGACGAGGAGCTGTGCGTTTCCGATCATCCGACAACGTTACGAGGCGACGCGGCCGGCGACCACGGAAACCGGGGCACACTACGCTGCGGGGTATGCGTACGCCGGCCTGGGAGGTGGAAGGCCGATGACGGGCAGCGGCTCGGACCGCGGACCGTACGCTGTGGACCGCGAGGCCGTCGGGCTGCGGGCGCTGGTCGAGGAGACCGGCGCGCCGGTGACCACCGGGCGCACGCCGATGACGGCCCTGGTTCCGCTGGCCTCGGGCCGGACCGCCGACGTCTACGCGCTGGACGGCGACCGGGTGCTGCGGCGGTACCGGGCCGGCGGCGACGTGCGCGGAGAGGCCGAGGTGATGCGCCACCTGCACACCGCCGGCTACCCGGTGCCGAGGGTGCACCACGCCGACGGTCGGGATCTGGTGCTCGACCGGGTGCCCGGGCCGACCCTGGTCGACGCCTTCGTGGCAGGTCAGATCGGGCTCCGGGCCGCGGCTCGTCTCCTGGCCGACCTGCACGCCCGGTTGCACGCGCTGCCCGCCCTCCGGTCGACCGATCCGGCGCTCCGCGTACTGCACCTCGACCTGCACCCGCAGAACGTGCTCCTCGCCCCGGCCGGCCCGGTGGTGATCGACTGGACCAACGCCGCGGAGGGGCCGCCCGCGCTCGACCGGGCGATCACCGCGCTGATCCTGGCCGAGGTGGCCGTGGACCGGTCCCTCCCGCTGTCGACGGCGGCGGGCGAGCTGCTGTCCGCATATGTCGCCGAGGCCGGGTCGCTGGGGTCGGTCGCGGGGGCGACCGCGCGGCGGGCCGGGCTCGGGCCGCTCGACGCCGCCCGGCTGCCCGAGGCAGCCGCCCTGGTGGAGGCGGCGGTCGCGGCCTCGGGTGGCGGCCGGTGAGCGGGCGGGTGGCGGGCATCCGGCGCTACCCGGTGAAGTCGCTGCTGGGCGAGGAGCTGGACGAGGTGGCCGTCGACGAGGCCGGGCTGGCCGGGGACCGGCGGCTCGCCCTGCTGCACCGGGAGACCGGGCGGGTGGCGAGCGCCAAGAACCCGTACCGCTGGCGGGCGCTGACCACGCTGCGGGCCAGCGGCGGCGACGGCGGGGTGCGGATCACGCTGCCCGACGGCCGCGTCGTCGCGGCCGGCGACGAGGGGGTGGACGACGTGCTCTCCACGCTGCTCGGCACGCCGGTGACGCTGGTCGACACCCCGCCGCCGGACGCGGTGCTCGAACGGTCCCGCCCGGAGGAGGTGCTCGCCGCGGGGGTAGCGGCCGCGGTGCCGGTGGACGAGGGACGGCTCGGGGCGGCCGCACCCCCGGGTGGCTTCGTCGACTTCGCCCCGGTGCACCTGCTGACCATCGCGACGCTGCGGCGGATCGGGGCGGAGCTGCCCTCGGGCGCGGTGGACCCGGCGCGCTACCGGCCCAACCTGGTGCTGGACACCGCCGGCGCCGGGTTCGAGGAGAACGACTGGCCCGGTCGGGAGCTGCGGATCGGCGCCGAGCTGGTGCTGCGGGTGATCGCCCGCACGCCCCGCTGCGCGGTGCCGACCCTGGCGCACGGCCCGCTCCCCCGCGACCCGGACGCGCTGCGCGTGCCGGCGCGGCTGAACCGGGTGGTGCCGCTGGACGGCATGGCGCCGCAGCCCTGCGTCGGCGCGTACGCGCAGGTGGTTCGCGCCGGCCGGGTGCGGGCGGGCGACCCGGTGCGGCTGGCCTGAGCCGGGCGGCGGCTCAGCCCTCGTCCCGGCCGCCCCCGCGCAGCCCCGCGTACGCGTCGAGCAGGTCCTGGAGGCCGCCGGCCGTGGCCTCGTCGAGCTTGCCGTCGTCGGCCAGGTCGTCGATCCGCGCGCGCAGGTCCTCGACCCGCTTGGCGCGGTCCTTGGGCTTGCCCCGGTCCAGCTCGGCGGCCTTCTCGCGGAGGTCGTTGGCGGTCTTCCGGTCGAGCCGGCCGTCCGCCACGGCCTGGTCGACCACGTCGGCGAACTGACCGGCGAGCTGGCGCAGGGTGACCGGCGCGGGCCGGGTGCTGGCCGGTCCGGAGGTGGCCGGCTCCGACGGCGGGGACGGGGACGGTTCCTCCGCCGGCGTCGTGCCGGTCGACGGGCCGGCGACCGGGCCGGTGCCCGTCGGGTTGTCGGGGTTGCCGTCGAGCAGCAGCGTGCCGACCAGGGCGAGCAGCAGCACCACCCCGACGGCGACCAGCGCCCCGACGAGCCGGTTCGACCGGGCGGCCGGCCGGGCGGGCGGCGGTGGGACCGGGCGGGCGGCCCGCTCGATCAGCGTCGGCGGGTGCTCCGGCCGGGACACCGTGGGCAGGATCGCGGTCGGCGGGTCGGCCGGCTGGCCGGCGCCGAGCCGGGTGGCGAGCTGGGCGGCGGTGGGCCGCCGCGCCGGGTCCACGGCCAGGCAGGCCAGGGTGAGTTCGGCGACGTCGGCGGGCAGCCCGGGGATGCGCAGCGCCGGCACCGGGGGTCGGTGGGCCTGCACGTCGAGCACGTCGTCCCAGGTCTGCACGGGCAGCGGGGCGCGCCCGCTGAGGGTGCGGTAGAGCAGGGCGCCGAGGGCGTACACGTCGCTGGCCGGGTTCGCCGGGCCGGGGGTCATCCGCTCCGGCGCGAAGTATGCCGGGGTGCCCATCAGCAGCTCGCCGGTCTGCCCGGCGAGGGGGTGCCGCGGGCCGGCCAGGGTGGCGATGCCGAAGTCGAGCACCTTCGCGCCGGTCTCGGTGAGCATCACGTTGCCGGGCTTGATGTCGCGGTGCACCACGCCGATCCGGTGCGCGGCGGCGAGGGCGGCGGCGATCTGCCCGGCCAGCCGGACGGCCTCCGGCCAGGCGAGCGGCCCCCCGGTCAGCCGGTCGGCGAGGGTGCGTCCCTCGACCAGTTCCATCACCAGGTAGGGCACCACCGAGCCGTCGGGGAGGGTGGCCTCGCCGTAGTCGTACACCTGGGTCACGTGGGGGTGGGTGAGCCGCGCCGCGGCGCGGGCCTCGCGCTGGATGGTGGCGCGCAGCTGCGGGTCGGCGGCGAGCTGCGTGGCGAGGGCCTTGACCGCGACGGGGCGGTGCAGGACCTCGTCGTCGGCGCGCCACACCTCGGACATCCCGCCGAGCCCGATGCGCTCGCGCAGGACGTACCGATCGTGCAGCCGGAGCGAGGGCGTGAACGGCGACATGGTGGTCCAGTGTGCCTGCCAGGTGGGGCGCCCCACCAACCCGGTGCCCGGTTGCGGGCCGATCGGGCGGTTCCGGGTCGAACGGGGTGCCGTCCGGGTGGCGCCGGCCACCCGGACGGGCCGTCGACCGGGGGTCAGGACTGGCAGGTGGGCATCCGGGCGGGGCGGGGCTCCATCCGGTCGGCGAGGCGGCGCAGCGCCGAGGCGGCGGCCAGCCGCGTGGGCGCCAGCCGGGGCTGCCGGGGCCGGTCGGGGCGGACCGGGGCGTCGGGGCGGACCGGGGCGTCGGGGCGGGCCGAGTTCACGTGCCGGCTCACGGCGTCGACGGCGAGGACGAATCCAGTGGAGTGTTCCATGGTCAACTCCTGGGGACGGGCCCGGTGGAGGTCCGGACGACGAGATCGGTGGGAAGCAGGAGGTGGCCGTCGGCCGGGTCGGCCGGCGGCTCCAGCAGCAGTGCGGCGGCGAGCCGGCCCTTCTCCTCGGCCGGCTGCCGGACGGTGGTCAGCCCCGCGGCGGCGGCCTCGGCGACGTCGTCGAAGCCGGTAACCGAGAGGCCGCGGTGCGGGCCGGCCGCGTCGAGCACCCCGAGGGCGAGCACGTCGGAGCAGGCCAGCACGGCCGTGGGCGGGTCGTCGCCGGCCAGCACCGGGGCGACGGCGGCAGCGCCCGCCGCCCGGCTGTTGCCGGTGGCGTTGAGCACGGTGATCGCCGGCCAGGCGACGCCGACCGCGGCGAACGCGTCGGCGAAGCCGGCGAGCCGGTCGCGGGTCGTGGGGTGGGGCGCGTCGCGCGGATCCGCCAGCCGCAGGGGCCCGGACGGCGCGTCGGGCAGCACGGTGTCGCCGAGCAGGGCCACCCGCCGGTGCCCGAGGCCGGCGACGTGGGCGGCGACGGACCGGGCAGCGGCCCGCTCGTCGATGCCGACGAAGCGGTCCGCCGGGCCGGCGGCGCTGGGGGCGGTGGTGACGAGGGGCAGCCCGCGGTCGCGGATCGCGGCGAGCACGTGCTCCTCGTCGCCGACGCAGTAGACGCAGAAGCCGTCGACCGCGGCGTTCTCGACGGCGGCCCGGGTCCGGTCGCGGTCCCCCGACAGCGGCACCAGCAGCAGGCTGGTGCCGTGCCGCTCGGCGGCCTGGCCGACGCCGGTGAGGAAGCGCACCGCGAACGGGTCGGTGAACGCGTAGGAGAGGTCTGAGGTGAACAGGACGCCGATCGCGCCGACGAAGCCGCGGCGCAGCGAGCGGGCGGTCGGGTCGGGGCCCGGGTAGCCGAGGCGGCGCGCGGCGTCGAGGATCTTCGCCCGCAGCGCCGCGGAGAGCTGGTCGGGCCGGCTGTAGGCGTTGGAGACGGTGCTGCGGGACACGCCCACCGCGTTCGCGACGTCCTGCAGGGTCGGCTTCACCGGTGTGCCCCTCTGTATCGATTCAGAACTGTATCGATACAGAAGTTACTCCGCCCGACGGCGGGCGTCAATGGGATAGCGGTGCGATCAGGCCGGGTAGAGCTCGTCCCGGATCCGGGCCAGCAGCTCGGGGGTGCGCTCCGGCGGCGCGGCCTCACCGCAGAGCCGGTCCATGGCCCCCGCGTAGTGGTCGAGGTCGTCGCGCTTGTCGAGGTAGATCGCGCTGGTCAACTGCTCGATGTAGACGATGTCCGGCAGGTCCTGGTCGCCGAAGCGCAGGATGCTGAAGGCGCCGCTGGCGGCGGCGTGCCCGCCGGCCGCGAACGGGACGATCTGGAGCCGGACGTGCGGCACGGCCGTCGCCTCGATCAGCGCGTCCAACTGCGCGCGCATCACCTCGGGGCCACCGACGGGCCGGCGCAGGGCGGCCTCGTCGAGCACTGCCCAGAGCTGTGGCGGGTCGCTGCGGCGCAGCAGTTCCTGGCGCTCCATCCGCAGGCTCACCCGCCGGTCGACCTCCGCTGGCGGGGCGCCGCGGTGGCCGAGCAGGATCACCGCCCGGGCGTACGCCGGGGTCTGCAACAGGCCCGGGACGAACTGCACCTCGTACGTGCGGATCAGCGCGGCGGCGGCCTCGAGCCCGAGGTAGGACTGGAACCAGCCGGGCAGCACGTCACCGTAGCGATGCCACCAGCCGGGGGTGTTCGCGTCCCGGGCGAGCTTGAGCAGCGCCGCCCGCTCGTCGGGCGCGGTGACGCCGTAGAGGGTGAGCAGGTCCGCGACGTCGCGCTCCTTGAAGCCGACCCGGCCCAGCTCCATCCGGCTGATCTTGGATTCGGAGGCGCGGATCTCCCAGCCGGCGCTCTCCCGGCTAACCCCGGCGCCCTCCCGGAGCCGGCGCAGCTGCGCCCCAAGCAGCATGCGCAGCACGGTGGGGCCGCTGGTCGGGCCTCCCTCGACGGGCACCGTCGTCACCTGGCCGCCCTCCGCACACCGACTGTCCTGACCGGACGCCCCAGCCCGGCCGAGCAGTAAGCATGCCATGGACCGACAGTGACGTGAACTCCTCCGGACGGTGGATGCGCGGTCCCGTCAGCGGGACGGCCGGCGAGCGATCAGGTGGTCGAAGTCGCCGTCCCGGGCGCCGAGCACGAACGCGGCGATCTCGTCGACCGTGTAGATGAGCGCCGGCCCCTCCGGGTGACGGGAGTTGCGCACGGCGATGCCGCCGCCGTCGGGCAGCTCGGCCAGCTCGACGCAGTTGCCGCTGGGGTTGCTGCGCCGGCTCTTCAGCCACCGCACCGGGGGCAGCTCGGTGGTGGGTACGCCGTTCGAGGGCTGCATGGGGGCGTCCTTCGCGGGAAGAGCCAGCCGATGCCGCGGGGAGGGGCGGTGGGTGGCGACGGGGTGCTGTCGACTGTAGACGGAGATGCACGTGCATCTGCTATTGCATCTGCAATGGACAGCGAGCATGATATCGCACGTGCGGTGTACCCGGACGTTCACGCTCGGTTACCCGGACTCCGGTTGCGAGCAGGGGGAACAGGTCCGGCCCGGCGCCGTCCGGCGAGGGCGGGGACTGCGGTGAGGGAGGGCGCGTGCCGGATCCGATGACCGTCGCCTCCGGCATCTCCGCAGCTGGCGCCCTGGTCTCCGCCTGGCAACTGCGCCGCCGGGCGCTGCGCGCCGAGGCCGAGATCGAGCTGCTCCAGGCCGAGCTGGCGGCCGAGCGGCACGCCGCCAGCCACGACCCGCTCACCGGCCTGCCGAACCGCCGCGCCTTCTTCCGGCTGGCCGCCACCCTGCTCACCGACCCCGCCGGCAAGCCGCTGGTGGCGATCGTGCTGGACCTCGACGACTTCAAGCAGGTCAACGACCGCTACGGGCACGCCGCGGGCGACCAGGTGCTGGTCAGCGTGGCGCAGCGGCTGGCCGCGTTCGCCGGGGACAACCTGGTGGCCCGGCTCGGCGGCGACGAGTTCGCCGGCCTGCTGGTCAGCCCGACGGTGGACCGGCGATGGATCGAGCACGCCACCCGCCGGCTCTGCGAGGCGCTCGCCGCGCCGATCCCGCTGGGCGCCCGCAGCATCCGGGTGACCGCCTCGGTGGGGCTCGCCCCGGTGCACGGCCCGACCCAGCTCAGCGACGCGCTGTGCCGCGCCGACGCGGCGATGTACCAGGCGAAGACGGTCGGCGCGGCCCGTGCCGCCCGCCAGCTCGTCGCCGAGTGCTGAGCCGGGCCGACGGTCCAGCCGGCGCCCGTCAGCGCCAGCCGTAGCCGGTACGCAGCGCCTGGCCCACCCGGTCGAACCGGCGCCGGTCCAGCACCGCGCCCTCGCGCCGGATGCTGTCCTCACGCATGGTGAGCACCCGGTCCAGCCGGACCCAGCTCGGCCGCTGGTCCCGGTCCCACTCCCCCGGACCCAGCGCCAGCCAGTGCCGCTGGCCGTCGCGATCGCTCTGGCTGGACAGCATCAGCCCGAACAGCGTGCGGCTCTGCCGGCCGACCACCAGCACCGGGCGGTCCTTGCCCTGACGCGGATCGTCCTCGTAGGGCACCCAGGTCCAGACGATCTCCCCCGGGTCGGCCTGCCCGTCCAGCTCCGGCGCGTACGCCAGCTCGCGCCGCTGCAGCACGGCGACCTGGCGGCGCCGAGCGACCTGGGCCGGGATCGGCCGGGCGGTACGGGTGGGCGCGGCCGCGCCCCCGGCGATCCGGCCGAGCCGGGATGCCACGTTCCTCAACAGACCTGCCACGGCGGGCAGCCTATCCCGGCCCAACGCGGGCGCGAGGCGGGGAGCGCCTTGGTCCGTCACGGGTCAGTTCGGCAACAGCCCCGATCAGACGACCGACGGGAACCAGGGACCTCGGATGCGTTCACCGTCCGCGACTGCCGTCGGTGGGCTCCCGGACGATGTGCGCATGGCCCGCATGCCGGACCGTCTCCGGATCAGGTGCCCTCCGTTCCGCGCACAATCGGGTTGTTCGATGGTGGTGCACGGGTGACCATGGTCGGCATGGTGGGAGATCGGGTGTGAGATCGCCGCTTCAGGGCGGGCTCCCGCCGATCGATGCGGTGGTCGGCACCGTTGTGGAGATCGCCTGTGACGAGTCCGGATTCTCGGGTACCAATCTGCTCCATTCGACCTCTCCGGTGATCACGCACGCCAGTGTCGACCTGGGCGTGGACGAGGCCATCGGGCTCATCACAGCGCTGCGATCCGGCTTCCGGTTCTCGCCGCACGAGTTCAAGTCCGGGCAGTTCCTTCGCGGCCCGGGCGCGGCTGAGGCGCTGGAGTGGTTCCTGGAGGCGCTGAAGGGCCGCGCGTCCGTTCACCTGATCGACAAGGAGTTCTTCCTCGTCACCCGGATCGTCGACCTGCTGCTGACCGAGCCGTCCTACGCGGCCGGTACCCGCCTGACGCAGGATCACCTTCCGGCCGCTCTCGCCCTCTACCGGGCCGGGCGCTCGGCCGGAAGCGACTGGGGTGTCTTCCTGGCAGCCTTCGTCGACCTGGTCCGGATCAAACGGCGGCGTCCGGACCACCGGACCGTGCAGCGGTTCTTCGAGGCCCGGGATGCGCTGGCACGAACCGGCCTGGGCGCACCGGCCGATGCCGTCCTCAACGGGCTCAGCCCGACCCACGTGTGGGCTGTGGTGACCAGGCTCGACATCGACGACCGATCCATCCCGCCACCGCTGGAACCGATGCTGCCGGCGCTGGCGGAGACGGTCCTGTCCTGGAGCGGCGGACAGCGGCAGGTGCTGGTGATCCACGACGAGCAGAGCGCCCTCACGGCCGACCGGTTGACCCGCCTTCAGCAGGCGCTGGCCAACCACGGCGGACCACCGGCGGCGGCCGCCGACAAGGCCGGGGCGTTGCCCGCCGGAGTATCGCCCCTGGCCGGGCTCGTGATGGTCGACTCCCGCGACGATCCACGAGTCCAGGTCGCCGACCTCCTCGCGGGAGTAGCCCGGAGGTCGCCGGCGATCGGGAACGGTGCCCTGCTTCAGCCGCTGCTGTCCCCGACGTCACTGCACGACCCCGCAGGGTGACGCCCGGACTACCCTAGGGCCCCTGCCGAAGACCACGGGAGAACAACCTGACTCCCGAGCTGTCGTTGATCGGTCTTCGGGCGGTCGCCGAGTGCCGCACACTGGCCATGAACCCTCCGGCTGCGTTCCTCGCCGATCCGCCGCAGAGCCCGGCGGTGGCTGCCGCCTACGAGGGCGATCTCACCTCCGACGGCTACGTCAACAACCTCACCCGGGTCTGGTGCTGGCGTCCTGATTTGCTGGCGTCCTTCCAGGCTCTGCGTGCTGATCTCCTGGCCGCTTCAGGCCTGTCGCCGAGGGAGGTGGCCGTGCTGGTAGCCGCCACCGCCGCTGCCCGCGGCGACGCCTACTGCGCGCTGGCATGGGGTGCCCGGCTGGCCGAACTCAGTGACGAGGCGACCGCGGCACGGGTGCTGCGAGGCGTTGACGGTGACCTGTCCGAGCGGGAGAACGCGCTGGCCGCCTGGTCTCGTCGGGTCGTCCAGGATCCGAATGCCACGACCGAGGCCCACGTGGAGCGCTTGCGCCACGCGGGTCTCAATGACCAGGAGATCTTCGAGGCGACGACCCTGGTCGCGTTCCGGCTGGCGTTCTCCACCGTCAACGACGCGCTGGGAGCACGCCCAGATCCGCAGCTCGCCGAGAAGGCGCCTCGGCTCGTCCGCGAGGCCGTCACCTTCGGCCGCCAGGTCCAGGCGCACACATCCCTGGCCCCCACCGACAGCGGCGCCGTGTGACGCTCGCGCCGGCGCCGACAGCGGCATCAGCTGCCCGCTGACCGGCTGAGCCCTCTCGGTCCGGTCAGCACCACCCTCGGCACTCGCTGACGCTCACCGGGCGCGACCGGTCAGGCGGGGCGGCGGGCCAGGACGAGCGTGGTGCGCAGGTCGAGCACCACGGTCCCGCCGAACCCGTCGATCGCCGCGCCGACCGCGGCGAGCACCCGCTCGCGCAGCGCGGGCGGGCGGCGCATCTGCGGCGAGAAGGTGCGGACCAGCCCCAGATAGGCCGCGGTGTCCAGCGGCAGGTCCCGGCGAAAGACCGGCGCCCGGACGTCGGTGAAGAGGCCACTGCCGGCGATGTCGGCGTGGACCCAGTCGTCCGGGCGGTCGCCCTGCTGCTGCGGGTCGGCCGACTCGAACGCCGCCCGGATGGCCGCCCGCTGGGCCGGGTCGACGTAGTCGTAGCGGTGGCCGAAGACGGCCAGGGTGCCGCCGGGACGGAGCGCGTCGTGGGCCCGGCGGTTGCGGGTAGCCGGGTCGAGCCAGTGCCAGGCCATGGCGCAGGCGAGCGCCGGCACGCCGCCGGGCGGCGGGGTCCACTCCTCGAAGGTCGCCGTCACCACCTCGACCTGGGGGAACCGTTCGGCCAGCACCCGGGCCATCCGGTGGTCCGGCTCGACGCAGGTCGTCGGCGCGCCGAGGCCGAGCAGGGTGGCGGTGGCCAGGCCAGTGCCGGCGCCCACCTCGACCAGGCGGTCGGGCGTCCCGCCGTGGTAGGCGCGGATCGCCGCGACGATCTCGGCCGGATAGCCTGGTCGGGCCTCGTGGTAGGCGCCGGCCACCTCACCGAAGAGCTGCGACATGATCGCCATCATCGCAGGGTGGGCCGGGTCGCCGCCGACCCTTCGAGAGGAGTGCCGTGGATCCGGAGCTGCCCGACGATTTGCCGCTGTTCGAGCGAACGGCCGTCCGGCTGGTGGTGCTGGACGCCACCGACCGGGTGCTGCTGTTCCACACCCGCGACCCGGACCATCCCGTGCTGGGCACCTGGTGGGAGCTGCCCGGCGGCGGGCTCGACCCCGGGGAGACCTACCTGGAGGCGGCGGTGCGGGAGTTGCGGGAGGAGGCCGGCATCGTGGTCGCGCCGGCGCAGGTCGGCGCGCCGACCTGGCGGCGGCGGGCCAGCTTCCGGCACCGCCAGCGACGGCACCTCCAGGACGAGGTGGTGGTGCCGGTGCGGCTGCCCGGCCCGGGGCCGGACGTGGACGAGGCGCACCGGCTGGACTACGAGGTCGAGGACTACTTCGGGTTCCGCTGGTGGCCGGTGGCCGACGTGATCGCCGACCGGCCGCGCTGCTATCCGGGGCGGCTGCCGGAGCTGCTGCCGGCGTTCCTGGCCGGGGAGGAGATCGACGAGCCGTTCGAGCTGTGGTCCTGACGGGCGTGCCGGACGGGCCGCCGACCGGCACAGTGGAGCGGTGAACCCTCTCCACGCACCCCTGGCCCACTACGCCGAGCGGCTGCACCGCGCCGCCGGCGACGCCCACCACGTCGCCTCGCCGCTGGGCGCCTGGCTGCTGCTCGCGCTGACCGGCCCGGCGGCCACCGGCGAGGCCCGGGCCACCCTCACCGAGGCGCTCGGCACCGACGCGGACGACGCCGCCGCGGCGGCCCGCGCGCTGCTCGCCGAGCCGCATCCACTGGTCGCCGCGGCCACCGCACTGTGGGAGCGGACCCCCTTCGAGCAGCTGGCCGCCTGGCGGGCCGGCCTGCCGGAGCGCACCGAGCGCGGCCCGCTGCCCGATCAGGCGACGCTGGACGCCTGGGCCCGGGAGCGCACCGGCGGTCTGATCGAGCGGTTCCCCGTCACCGTCACCGCGGACACCCTGCTGATCCTGGCCAGCGCGCTGGCCACGCGCGTGACCTGGGCGGACCCGTTCCAGGTGGCGCCCGCCGGTGAGCTGGGCGCCGGCAGCGCCTGGGCCGGCCGGCTGCGGCGGGTGCTGCGGACGCCGCCGTGGGGGCACCGCTGCTGGGTGGCGGGCACCGACCGGGCCGGCGACGTGGCGGTGCACGCCGTGCCGGCCCGGCCGGCGGACGGCGGGGCCGGGTTGCTGGTCGTCTCGGTGGCCGCCGCGCCGGACGTGCCCGCGGCGGAGGTGCTGGCCGCCGCGCAGGAACTGGCGGCGACCGCCGCCACCGCCCCCGAGGGGGTCGCGCCGGGCCGGCGGTCACTGTTCGAGTTGCCGCTGGGCGAGACGCCGTTGTGGACGCTGCGGGAGGAGCCGACGCGGACGTTCGCCGCCGACGGGCGGGAGGAGCACGCCTCGGCCGTGCTGCCCTGCTGGTCGGCGGAGAGCCGGCACGACCTGACTCCGGCCGGGTTCGGCTTCGACGGGGCGGCGCGGGCGCTGGGTGCGCTGCTCGGCTTGGCGGAGCCGCCGTTCGAGGCGGTGCAGTCGGCGGTGGCCCGGTTCGGACGGTACGGCTTCGAGGCCGCCGCCGTGACCGCGTTCGGCGTCGCGGCCGGGCTGCCGCCGGAGGGTGTCGCCCGGGTCGCGGAGCTGCGGTTCGGGCACCCGTACGCGGTGGTGGCCGTGGCCACCGACGAGGCGGGCGGGCCGTGGCACGGCCTGCTGGTCTACTCGGCGTGGGTGGCCGAGCCGGCGGAACTGCCCGAGGAGGAGGTGGCGGACCCGCCGGAGCAGTGGTAAGCGTGGGGACCTCCGGTTGCCGCCGGAGGCCCCCACCGGCCTAGACCGCGACCTTCTCCCGCTCGGCGGCCCGGGCGGCGAGCCGCCGTTCCCGCTCCTGCGCGCCGATCAGGTCGTCGGGGAGGGAGTCCTCGACCTCCAGGTCGAAGCGGCGCAGCAGGCGGATCGCGAAGCCGCCGAGGGTGATCAGGATCAGGATCACGCCGAAGCAGACGTACGCGAAGCCGATGCCGCGGCCCGGGCCGGTGCCGATCACCGCGCCCACCGACCCGGCCAGCGCCCCGTCCGGGGCGAGCATCGGCTCGAACAGGGCGCTGGCGCCCGGCGCGAGCAGCGCGAACCCGATGGGCAGGGTGGACCAGGCGATGGTCTGGTTGAGGCTGAACACCCGGCCGTGGAAGCGCTGCGGCACCTTGACCTGGACGATGGTCGCGTAGATGGACTGCGCGGTGGTCATCGCCATGGCCAGCCAGCAGAAGCCCACGCAGATCATCGCCAGCGAGGCGTCCAGGCCGATCAGCACGCAGCCGACCGCGGTGCCCAGGTTGCCGATGAGCACGCCAATCATCCGCCGCTTGCGCGGGCCGCCCCAGAGCGACATGAGCACGCCGCCGGCCACCGCGCCGACCGCCTCGGCCAGCGCCACCTGGGCCACCTGGGTCGGGCCGCCGAAGGACAGCACCAGCGGGGTGGCGAGCACCAGCGCGGGGGCGAGGAAGATGTTGCCCAGCGCGAAGTAGCCGAGCATCAGCCGGAAGCCGCGGTGCTGCCACGAGTAGCGCAGGCCGTTGGCGATGGCCACGAGAAGTCGCTCCCGGGGCCGCCAGCCGAGCAGGTCGGGGAAGCGGACCACGGCCAGCGTGAGCACCGCCACCACGTAGCTGGCCACGTCGATGAGCAGGATGCCCTTCAGCTCGATCGCGGCCAGCAGGCCGGCCGCGAAGACCGGCATGAGCAGGGTGGCCACGCCGGTGGAGAGCTGGGTGATGCCCATGGCGTGGCCGAGGTAGCGCTTCGGCACCAGCTGCGGCACCGCCGACTGGAACGCGATCCGCTGGAACGACCCGGCGACGGAGCTGAACGCGACCAGCAGGTAGATGTGCCAGAGCACCAGGTTGTCGGTCCACAGCAGGGTGGCCAGGACCAGCTGGACGGAGCCGGCGACGGAGCTGGCCAGCATCATGATCCGGCGCCGGCTGACCCGGTCCACGACGGCGCCGGCCACCGGGAGCATCAGCACGCCGCAGATCAGCGCGAGCGCCCAGAGCAGGCCGAGATCGGCCACCGAACCGGTCCGGTTGAACAGCCAGATCGGCAGGGCGAACGCGGTCAGCGCAGACCCGGTGCTGGAGACGAGCTGCCCGACGGTGATCGCCAGGAAGCGGGCCATGCTCGGCTTGACCGTGGGGACGGCCGGTTGCTCCGCCGCGCCGACCGCCAGCCGGTCGAGCACCGCCCAGCCGGCGTCCTCGCCCCGGGCCTGTGGGCCGAGGTCGGTGACGTCGCCGGCGACCACCGCCGGGTGCACCCGGGTGACGATCTCGGCGAGTTCCTCGGCGCGGTACTTGAGGAAGAAGTGCCCGGCCTGGTCGAGGACGACCAGCCCGAGGGTGTCGCTGAGGAACTGCCACTCGGCGTACCGCTCGCGGTGGTAGTCGGTGACCGGGTCCTCGGAGCCGACCACCGAGATGATCGGGGCGCGCAGCTTCGTCGCCTGCCGGTCGAGCAGCCGGGTGAAGTACTCCTCGGAGGCGCGGGAGTCGGCCCGCATGTTGCTGATGATCCGGTCGGCCTGCTCCGGGTCCAGCTCGTCGGTGTCCACCCCCATCGACTTCAGCCAGCTGGCGTAGTGCTTGTTGCTGCGCAGCTGTTCGAGGCGGTTGCGGGCGGCCGCGAAGAAGCCCTTGGGTCGGGCGAACGGGAACATCGCGCCGATGTAGACCGCGTCGAGATCCCGCCCGGCCGCCTCGACCTTGCGGGCCACCTCGGCCACGATGGCGCTGCCCACGCCGCAGTGGCCGTAGAGGGCCAGCGGCCCCTCGACCCGTTCCAGGATCTCCTCGGCCACCCGGGTGGTCAGCTCGTCGAAGGGCAGCGCGTCCTCGCTGAGGCCGACGTCGTGGCCGGGGATGGCCAGCGACCACAGCGCGTGCCCGGCCGGCAGCGCGTCCGCGAGGGGCTGGTAGACGATGGCGCTGCCGCCGCCGTACGGGACGCAGACGTAGGTGAGCACCCGCTGGGCGGCCGGGATCGGCTTGGTGAGCTCGTAGAGCAGCCGGCGCGGGCCGGCCTCGGCGGCGTCGCCGGCGATGAACGCGGCCAGGTCGCGGATGGTCCGCTGCTGGAACAGGTCCATGACGCCGACCGCCCGACCGCCCAGCTCCGCCTTGCGGATCTTCGCTACCACCTGGGTGGCGAGCATGGAGTGCCCGCCCAGGTCGAAGAAGTCGTCGTCGATGCCCAGCGTGTCGACGCCGAGCACCTCGGACCAGATGGCGGCGAGCGCCCGCTCGGTGTCGTCGCGCGGCTCGACCAGCGCCACCGACGCCTCGCGGGTGACCACCGGCGCGGGGAGCGCCCTGCGGTCGAGCTTGCCGTTCGGGGTCAGCGGCAGCGCGTCGAGGGTGACGAACGCGGCCGGCACCATGTACTCCGGCAGCGTCTCCTTGAGCGCCGCCTTCACCGCCGCTTGCTCGGCCGGCCCGACCAGGTACGCGGTGAGCCGCTTGTCGCCGGGGCTGTCCTCGCGGACGATCACCGCGGCCTCGGTCACCCCGGGCTGCTCGCGCAGCGCGCTCTCGATCTCGCCCAGCTCGATGCGCAGGCCGCGCAGCTTGACCTGGTGGTCGATCCGGCCGAGGAACTCGATGACGCCGGTCCCGTCCGGCGCGACGACCCAGCGGGCCAGGTCACCGGTGCGATAGAGGCGGGCGCCCGGCTCGCCCGACCAGGGGTCGGGGACGAACTTCTCGGCGGTCAGCGCCGGCCGGCGGTGGTAGCCGCGGGCCAGCCCGACGCCGCCGATGTGCAGCTCCCCGGCGACCCCGACCGGGCAATCGGCGCCCGCCGGGTCGAGCACGTGCAGCCGCAGGTTGGCGATCGGCGCGCCGATCGGCACGCCGGTCACCTCCGCCAGCCGAGCCGGGTCGCAGTGCCAGGCGGTGACGTCGATGGCCGCCTCGGTCGGGCCGTACAGGTTGTGCAGGCCGCACCAGGGCAGCCGGGCGGTGAAGTCGAGCGCGGAGGCCAGCGGCAGCTCCTCGCCGGAGCAGATCACCCGCCGCAGCGCGGTGGCCGCCTCGATGCCCTCCTCGGCGAGGAAGACGGTGAGCATCGACGGCACGAAGTGGGCGGTGGTGATCCGCTCGGCGACCAGCAGGTCGCGCAGGTAGCCGGCGTCCTTGTGGCCGCCGGGCTTCGCGAGCACCAGCCGGGCGCCGGTGCGCAGCGGCCAGAAGAACTCCCAGACCGAGACGTCGAAGCTGGCCGGGGTCTTCTGGAGCACCGCGTCGTCGGCGCCGAGGCCGTACGTCTTCTGCATCCAGTCGAGCCGGTTGACGATGCCCCGGTGGGTGTTCGGCACCCCCTTGGGCCGGCCGGTGGAGCCCGAGGTGTAGATGACGTACGCCAGGTGCTCGGGGCCGGCGGTGGGCGCCGGGTCGGTGGCCGGCTGGTCGGCCCAGACCGTGGCGTCGTCGAGGGCGAGCACGGTGGCCGCGGTGGCCGGCAGCACGTCGCGCAGGTGCTCCTGGACCAGCACCACGGGCGCGTCCGCGTCGGTGACCATGAAGGCGAGCCGGTCCGCCGGGTACTCCGGGTCCAGCGGCAGGTAGGCCCCGCCGGCCTTGAGCACGCCGAGCAGGCCGGCGACCAGCTCGATCGAGCGTTCCGCGCAGACTCCGACCAGGGTCTCCGGGCCGACGCCGGCGGCGCGCAGCCGGTGCGCGATCCGGTTGGCCGCCGCGTTCAGCTCGGCGTAGGTGAGGCTGCGGTCCTCGATGGTGACGGCGACCGCGTCCGGGGTGGCGGCGGCGCGCTCCTCGATCGGCCCGTGCAGCGTCTGGGTACGCGGGAAGTCCGCGGCCGTGTCGTTCCAGCCGGCCAGCAGCTCCCGCTCGTCGGCGGGGAGCAGCGCCAGCCGGGAGACCGGGGTGTCCGGCGCGGCGACGATCGCGGCCAGCAGGGTGGTCCACCGCTGCGCCATCCGCTCGACGGTGTCCCGGGTGAACAGGTCGGTGTTGAAGACCAGCTTGCCCCAGAGCCCGTCGACGGTCTCCACGGCGTGCAGCTCGAAGTCGAACCGGGTGGCCCGCAGCTCCATCGGGGTCCACTCGAAGCTGACCTCGTCGGCGCGGGACACCCCGCTGAACCGGCCCATCTCGTAGTTCTGCAGCACGAACATGGCCTGGAACACCGGGGAGCGGCTGACGTCGCGGGGCAGGCCCAGCTCGTGGACCACCTTGGCGAACGGCACCTCGGCGTGCTCGAAGCCGTCCAGCACGCTGCGCCGGGTGCGCGCCAGCAGCTCGGCGAAGGTGGGGTCGCCGGCCAGCTCGGCGCGGAGCGGCAGCATGTTGATGAACATGCCGACCACGTTCTCCAGCTCGGGCGCGGAGCGGCCGGCCACCGAGGCGCCCACGGCGAAGTCGTCCTGGCCGGAGTGCCGGGCCAGCAGCACCTGGTACGCGGCGAGCAGGGTCATGAACAGCGTGCCGCCGCTCGCCCGGGTGAGCGCGTTGAGCGCCTCGGTGGCCGCCGGGTCGAGCTGGAACTCGACGAAGTCGCCGCGGTAGGTCTGGGTGGCCGGGCGGGGCCGGTCCAGCGGCAGCTCCAGCGGGGTGATCCCGGCGAGCCGCTGCTTCCAGTAGTCGACGTGCGCCCGGGCTCGCGGCCCGTCCAGCTCGGCGGCCTCCCAGACGGCGAAGTCGCCGTACTGGACCGGCAGGGCGGGCGGCTCGCCGCCCCGGTAGAGGGTGATCAGGTCACGCAGCAGCACGTCCACCGACCAGCCGTCGCCGACGATGTGGTGCTGGCCGAGGAAGAGCACGTGGTCGTCGACGTTCATCCGGTCCGGAGCGCCGTCCTGCGGCGCGGAGGCCGGATTGTCGCCGTCGGCGGCCAGCCGGATCAGCAGGACGCGCAGCAGCGGCCCGCGCGCCAGGTCGAACGGCTCGGCGGCGGCCGCGTCGACGAGGGCCTGCGCGGCGGCCTCGTCGGGGGCGTCCACGATGGTCAGTGGCACCTCGACCACGTCCTCCACCACCACGGTGGGGCGGCCGTCGGCGTCGGCCGGGAAGCGGGTGCGCTGCGACTCGTGCCGGGCGGCGAGCGCCGCCAGGGCCGCGCGCAGCGCCTCGACGTCGAGCGGGCCGCGCACCCGCAGCGGCACCGCGATGTGGTACGCCGCCTCGCCCGGGGCGAGCTGGTCCATGAACCAGACCCGCTCCTGGGCGTACGACAGCGGCACCTCGGCGCCGGCGGGCCGGGGGGTGATCCGGGCCGCGGGGGCGGCCTGGCGGGCGCGCAGTCGCTTGGCGATCAGCGCCTGCCGGGCCGCCTCGCGGGCCGGATCCTTCAGGTCGGTCATCAGCTGGTTCCCTCTTCCGCCGCGAGCAGCGCGGCGACCTCGCTGTCGGAGAGCCCGTCGAGCTCGGCGGCGATCCGCTGCTCGATCTGGGCGGCCAGGTCCGCCACCACGGGGCTGCTGAACAACGCCCGCATGGGCAGCTCGACGTCCACCTCGGCGCGGATCCGGGCCATCGCCCGCATACCGCGCAGTGAGTTGCCGCCGAGGGTGAAGAAGTCGTCCAGGGCGCCGACCTTCTCCACCTGGAGGATCTCGGCGTACACTTCGGCGACCAGGGACTCGGCCTCGGTGCGCGGCGCGACGTAGGCGTCCTCGGCCGGGGCGGCGGCCGGGGCGGGCAGCGCGGCCCGGTCCAGCTTGCCGTTCGGCGTCAGCGGCAGCGCGTCGAGCCGGACCAGGGCCGCCGGCACCAGGTGCGCGGGCAGCTCCCGGGCCAGTTCGGCGCGGACCGACTCCTCGTGGGCCGGGCCGACCAGATAGCCGACCAGGGTCGGCTCCCCGGTGTCGGTGCGCACCGCCGCGGCGGCCGCCCGGACGTCCGGGTGGGCCAGCAGGGCGGCCTCGACCTCACCCAGCTCAATCCGCATGCCGCGCACCTTCACCTGGTCGTCCCGGCGGCCCAGGTACTCCAGGGTGCCGTCGGGCCGCCAGCGGGCCAGGTCGCCGGTGGCGTACATCCGCGCGCCGGGCGGGCCGTAGGGGCAGGGCAGGAAGCGCTCGGCGGTGAGGCCGGGGCGGCGGTGGTAGCCGCGGGCGAGCTGCGCGCCCGTGACGTACAGCTCGCCGACCACGCCGGGCGGCACCGGCTGGAGAGCGGCGTCGAGCAGCAGCGCCCGGGTGTTCCAGGTGGGCGTGCCGATCGGCACCGGGCCCGGCGGGACCGGCTCGCCCGGGGCGATCCGGGCGGCCACGCAGCCCACGGTGGCCTCCGTCGGGCCGTACTCGTTGACCACCGCCACGTCAGGGTGGGCGGCCCGCCAGCCGGCGAGCTGCTCGCCGGTGAGCGCCTCGCCGCCGATCACCAGGTCGGCGGTGGGCGACAGCTCGCCGTCGAGCAGCGGCAGGTGGCTCGGGGTGACCTTGAGGAAGGCCGGGCGGCCACCGGCCCGGGCGGCGGCGTCGTCGATCGCGGCGAGCCGCACGGTGCCGCCGGCGGTGAGCGTGCCGAGCAGGCCGGTGACGGTGAGGTCGAAGGAGACCGGCGAGTGCAGCAACGCGGTGCCGGCCAGCCCCGGGTAGGTGTGCCGGGCCCAGGCCAGGTAGGCGCTCACCGCCCGGTGTTCCACCACCACGCCCTTGGGCCGGCCCGTGGAGCCGGAGGTGTGGAGCACGTACGCCGGGTGCTCGGGGCGCAACGGGGCCCGGCGGTCGGCGTCGGTCAGGTCGCCGTCCGGCTGGTCGGCGCCGAGCTCGCCGTCGAGCACCAGCGCCTCGCCGGGCACCAGGGCGGCGGTGTCCGGGGTGGCTACCACGAGGGCCGGCGCGGCGTCCTCCAGCAGGTAGGCGATCCGCGCGGCCGGGTAGCCGGTGTCCACCGGCAGGTACGCGGCGCCGGACTTCAGCACGGCCAGCATCGCCACCACCAGCTCGCAGGAGCGGGGCAGGGCGAGCGCCACCCGGGTCTCCGGGCCGGCGCCGCGGGCCACCAGCAGCCGGGCCAGCCGGTTCGCGGCCGCGTTCAGCTCGGCGTAGGTCAGCGGCACGCCGTCGCAGACCAGCGCGGTGGCCTCCGGGGTGGCCGCGGCCTGCCGCTGCACCTCGTCGACCACGGTGGCCGGCGGCGCCTCCCGTGCCGTGTCGTTCCAGGCGCCCAGCACCAGGTCGCGCTCGTCGTCGGTGAGCAGCGGCAGCGCTGCCACCGGGCGCTCCGGGTCGGCCACGGCGGCGGTGAGCAGCCGGACGTACCGCCGCACCACCGTCTCGGCGGTGGTCCGGTCGAACAGCGCGGTCCGGTAGACCAGCCGGCACTCCCCGGCCGTGATGTCGAACGCCAGGTCGTCCTTGGTGGTGCCCAGCTCGGCCGGGTCGAGGCCGGAGTCCGGGATGTAGTTCAGGGCGGTCTGGAAGATCGGCTGCACCGACGGGTCGCGCTCCGGGTCGACCGCCTCGACGATCTTCTGGAACGGGGTCTGCCCGTGCTCCATGGCGTCGACCAGGCCGTCGCGGACCCGGCCGAGCAGCGCGGTGAAGGTCGGGTCGCCGGAGACGTCGCAGCGCAGCGCCACCGGGTTGACGAACATGCCGATCAGCGGGGCCACCTCGGGGTTCTCGCGGCCCGCGGTGGAGACGCCCACGACCACGTCGGTGTCGCCGGAGATCCGGGACAGCAGCGCCGCGAAGGCGGCCAGCAGCACCATGTACGGCGTGGCCGCCGCGCCGGCCGCCAGCCTGCCGACCCGGTCGAGCAGCCCGTCGGGCAGGTCGAAGCGGACCTCGTCGCCGGCGAAGCCGAGCTGCGCGGGGCGCGGCCGGTCCAGCGGCAGGTTGGTCACCGGCGGCGCGCCGGCCAGGTGACCGGTCCAGAAGGCGAGCTGCCGGTCCAGTTCCGCGCCGGTGAGCTGGTCGCGCTGCCAGACCGCGAAGTCGGCGTACTGGATGGGCAGCTCGGGCACGGCGGGCTCGGCGCCGGCCTGCGCGGCCGCGCTGAACGCGGCGAGTTCGGCGTGGAACAGCACCGCCGAGTGGCTGTCGAAGATGGCGTGGTGCACCACGAAGACCAGCACCCAGGCGTCGTCCAGGCGGACCAGCCGGGCCCGCCACAGCGGCGGCGCGTCCAGCGGGATCGGGGTGCGGGCCAGCTCGGCCCGGATCGCCTCGAACGCGGCCCGCCGCTCGGATCCGGGCAGGTGGCGCAGGTCGGTGGTGGGCAGCGGGGCCGGCTCGTGGGCCCGGACCACCTGCACCAGCGCGCCGTCGTCGACCCGCAGGTGGGTACGGAGCGCCTCGTGCCGGGCCACCACCCGGTTGACGACGTCGGCGGCCACGTCGGCCCCCATGCCGGCCGGGAAGCGCCACGGGATGGACACGTTGAACACCGGTGAGCCGGCGTCGAGCTGGTTGGCGATCCACACCCGCTCCTGGGCGAAGGAGGCCGGGAAGGTCCACTCCTGACTCATGAGTGGGCCTCGCGGACGGAGCGGGGACGCATGTCGGTCCAGACCGTGTCGATGTGGGCCAGGCACTCCTCGCGGGTGCCGGCGAAGCCGGTGTCGTGCCAGCCCGCGGGGAGGTCCCGGTCGGCCGACCAGATCGAGTACTGCTCCTCGTCGTTGCGGACGACCAGGAATCGGGGTTCGGCCATCTCAGTTCGCTCCAGGGGTGTCGGGGGTGTACGGCTCGGCCATCGCCACGGCGATCTTGCGGGGACCGGTGAACGGCTCCCGGCCGTGCGCGGCGGTCATGTTGTCCACCACCAGCACGTCGTCGCGCTGGTAGTCGAAGCGGACCGTGGCCGCCCGGTAGGCGGCACGCAGGTGGTCCATGACGTCGGCGGGGATCTCGCCGCCGTCGCCGTAGTAGGTGTTCGACGGCAGCCCGTCGGCGCCGAACATGGCCAGCAGCCCCTCCTGGTAGTCCTTCGGGAGGGTGCTCACGTGGAAGAAGGTGGCGTGGTTGAACCAGCGCGGGGCGGCCGAGCCGGGCCGGTGGTGCACCGCGTCCCGCACGGCCCGGGTGCGCAGGCCGTCCTTGCCGACCCACTCCACGCTGATCCCGTTGGCCGCCGCGTACGCCTCGACCTCCGCCCGGTTCTCGGTGTTGAACACCTCCTGCCAGCGGGTGCCGAAGTCGCCGTGGAAGTTGCGCACCAGCATCCAGCGCCGCCGGACGAACTCCTCGCGCACCGCGGGGTCGATCAGCTCGTGGACCCGGCGGACGTCGGCGAGCGGGGTGGCGCCCTGGGTCTCGGGCGCCGTGATGCAGTAGAAGAACAGGGTCAGCGGCCAGCGCGCCTGGTACGAGTTCTCGTTGTGCAGGAAGATCTCCTCGTCCGGCGGGTAGTCGGTCGAGGTGTAGACCCGGCCCTTGATGGAGTGCCGGGGCGAGGAACGCTCGGTGTAGGTCAGCGGTTCGCCGGACAGGGCGCGGACCATCCCGTCGAAGCCGTCCACCCCGCCGACGTCGAAGCCGCGGAACAGCAGCCCGCCGTGCTCGACGAGGGTGGCCCGCAGCTCGGTGCGGCGGGCCGCGATCAGGTCGGTCAGGGCCGGGCCGTCGTTCTCGACGACCACCGGCAGCGTGGCGATCGTGTCGCTCATGATGCGGTGTCTCCTTGTTCTCGAAGGTCAGGCGCGGGGCAGCCGCGGGATGGCCGGGATCGCCGCCGGCGCGGCCGGTTCGTCAGCGGGCTGGCTGGCCCGCAGCTCCTCGATGCGGGCGGCGAGCCCGGCGACCGTGGGGGTCTCGAAGAGGCTGCGCATGGGCAGCCGCACCCCGGTGGCCTTGCGCATCGCGGCGATCAGCTGCACCGCGACCAGCGAGTTGCCGCCGAGGGCGAAGAAGTCGTCGTCCACGCCGACCTCGGGCGCACCGAGGCCGTCCCGCCAGACCTGGGCGATGGTCTTCTCCAGCTCGGTCGAGGGCGCGGCCGAGCCGCCGCCGGCGCCGCCCGTCGCGGTGGCCGGGGCGTCGGTCTCCGCTTCCAGGCTGTCCGTGGTAACCCGGGCCGAGCTCCGCCGGATGTCGGCGACGGTGCGGGTGGTGATGACCACCTGCGCGCCCAGGCCGGCGGTGAGGCTGCGGCGGAACGCCTCGGCCCCGTCCACCGGCCGGATGTCCTCGGTGACCGGGGCCGGCGCGGCCCCGGCGCCGGCCGGGGCGTCGGTGAGGCCGCCGGTGACCGCGCCCTGGTCCACCTTGCGCAGCACGAAGTCGCTGATCGCGACCAGTTCCCGGCCCTCGGGGTCGCGCAGCGACAGGTCGGCCGCCACCACCTCGTCGGTGGCGCCGGGCCGGTGCCGCAGGTGACTGTGGAAGGTGGCCGGCAGCGCCCCGCGCACCACGATCCGGCCGTACGACAGCGGCAGGTAGGTGCCGGAGCCCTGGCCGCGGCCGAACGCGGTGGCCACGTCCAGCAGCGCCGGGTGCAGCCCCCAGGAGGGCAGGTCGCCCAGCGCGGCGGCGGGCGCCTCGACCCGGGCCAGCTCCTCCCCCTCGGCCAGGTGGTGCTCGGCCAGCGCGGCCCAGCGGGGGCCGAAGGTGAGCATGCTGGTGCGGCCCCGGCCGAACGAGGCGTCGTCGTCGACCCGGCGCCCGGCGACGGCGGGCGTGCCGGCCGGTGGGGCGGGCTCGGTGGTCCAGCCGGCGGCGCCGCGTACGTGGGTGCGGAGCTGGCCGGCAGCCAGGCTGGCCACGGTGAAGTCGACCCCGTCCTCGGCGGGCGTCAGCTCCACCCGGTACTGGGCGACCATGCCGTCCGGCACCGAGAACGGCTCCAGGAAGACCACGTCGCGCAGTTCCACGGCGGCGTCCGGCCCCGGCGCGGGCAGCGCGGCGGTCACCGCGGCCCGCACCGACTCCAGGTGGGCGGTGCCCGGCACCACCGGCACCCCGCCGATGCGGTGCTCGTCGAGCAGCCAGTGGGTGGCGGCGGAGACCAGGCCGTGCAGCACGGTGCCGTCCGGACCGGCCACCTTCGTGGTGAGCACCGGGTGGTCCACCGGGCCAGTGACGGTGTCCCGGCCGGCGGCCCGGAAGGCGGCCGGCGCGTTGGTCTCCACGGCCATGCCGACCTCGGCCCAGCCGCCCCAGTTCTGCGACACGACGGGGGCGCGGAAGCCGGCGCCGGAGCGCGCCCAGGCGTCCAGGAAGGTGTTCGCCGCGCAGTAGTCGACCTGGCCGAAGCCGCCGATCACCGCGGTGATCGAGGAGCAGAGCGCCACGAAGTCCAGCGGCAGGTCGCCGAAGACCTGGGCCAGGGCGAGCGTGCCGGCGAGCTTCGGGGCGAGCACCCGCTCCGCCTCGGCCCGCTCCTTGATCTCGGCCATGCCGCCGCCGGGCAGGCCGGCGGCGTGCACGATGCCGTCCAGCCCGCCGAACCGGGAGACCGCCGCCTCGCGTACCCGGCGCAGGTCGTCGGGGTCGGTGACGTCGGCGGCGAGCACCAGCACCTCGGCCCCGGCCGCCTCCATCCGGCGGATCGCCGCGATGGCCCGGCCGGCCCGGTCGGCGCCGCCGTGCACCGCCAGGTGCTCGTCCCACCGGTCCCGCTCGGGCAGGCCGGAGCGGGCCAGCAGCACCAGCTTGGCCCGGGCCCGGCGGGCGAAGTCCTCGGCCAGGGTGACGCCGATGCCGCCGAGACCGCCGGTGATCAGGTAGCGGCCCGCCTCGCGCAGCACGCCCGGGGAATCCTCGGCGTCGACGGTGATCTGCTCGTAGCCGGCCACCCAGCGCCGGTCGCGGCGCAGCGCCACCTCCGGGTGCTCGGGGTCGACCGGGCCGCGCAGCTCGGCGGCGAGCGCGGCGACCCCGCGCGCGGCGGTGTCCGCGTCGACCAGGCGGACGGTGAGCCCGGGCAGCTCCACCGGCAGCACCCGGGCCAGGCCGGCCAGGGTGGCGTGCTCGGGCCTGACCAGGTCGTCGCCGCGCACGTCGCCGATGCCGGCGGTGACCAGGTCGAGGTGGATCCCCGCCTCGTCGGCGGTCAGCCCGGCGCCGGCGAGCGCCTGCACCAGGTGCAGCGCGCTGAAGAAGCCCCGGTCCTGGGCGGCCCAGGCGGCGGCGATGTCGGTGCCGGCCGGCTCGCCGTCGAGGGCGTAGGCGTGCACGATCCGGCGGGGCAGGTCGACGCCGAGCGCGGCGACCAGCGCCTCGTGGTCCTCGCGGACACCGGGGCGCAGCCGGAAGCCGGTGGCGGTGGCGGCGAAGGCGTCGCCGGCGCGTACCTCGACCGGGTTGTCGCCGGCGGCGCGCAGGGCCGCGACGAGCGCCTCGCCGCGCGGGCCGTCGGCCAGCACCAGGCACCGGCCCAGCGGGACGACGGAACCCGCCGGGGCGGCCTGCCGCCACACCGGCACGGCGAACCACTCGGGCAGCGGCCGGGGCCCGGTCTCGACCGGGGTCGCCGCCTGGTCCACCGGGTCCGGGTCGACCCAGTAGCGGCGCCGCTCGAAGGGGTAGGTGGGCAGCGGCACCCGCCGGGCGCCGGGGTCGACGGCCAGGGTCACCGGCACCCCGGCGCACCAGAGCGCCCCGGCGGTGCCGAGCAGAGTGGCCAGGTCGCCGGTCGGCTCGCCCGGCCCGGGCAGGCTGCCCAGCGGGGTCAGCTTCCGCTGCGCCTCGGCGGCCTTGGCGACCTGCATCCGGGCCAGGTTGGCGAGCTGCCGGCCGGGGCCGCACTCCACCAGCGCCCAGGTGCCCTCGGCAAGCAGCGTGGCCACGCAGTCGCCGAAGCGGACCGGCCGGCGCAGGTGCGCCGCCCAGTACGCCGGGTCGGTGGCCTGCGCCTCGGTGATCCAGGTGCCGGTCACGTTGGACAGGAACGGCACGGCCGGCGGGCGCAGCGGCACGCTGGCCATCAGCGCGGTGAACTCGTCGAGGATCGAGTCCATCATCGGCGAGTGGAAGGCGTGCGAGGTGCGCAGCAGCTTGGACTTGTTCTTGCCGCCCAGGCTCGCGGCGAACTCCTCGACCAGCGCGGTCTCGCCGGCCACCACGCAGGTGCCCGGGCCGTTGACGGTGGCCACCGACAGCCCGGCGGGCAGCCGGTCGGCGATCGTCGACTCGTCCAGCGTCACGGCGAGCATCGAGCCGGCCGGCAGCGAGTGCATGAGCCGACCGCGGGCGGCCACGACCCTCAGTGCGTCGGGAAGAGTGAGCACGCCGGCCACGGTGGCCGCGACGTACTCGCCGATGGAGTGGCCGATCATCGCGGCCGGTGCGACCCCGGCCCGCTGCCAGGCGGTGGCGAGGGCGTACTCGACGGTGAACAGGGCGGGCTGGGTGTAGCAGGTCTGGGTGAGTTTCTCCCCCGCCTCCGGGTCGCGGCCGAGGATCAGGTCCCGGATGTCCAGGCCCAGCTCGGGACGGAGCAGCTCGGCGCACTCGTCCACGGTGGCGGCGAAGGCCGGGTCCTCGGCGTAGAGCTCGGCGCCCATGCCGGCGTACTGCGACCCCTGGCCGCTGAACAGGAAGCCTACGTTTGGTGCTGGACGGTCGGTCAGACCGCGGTGTCCGCGCCGCGGATCGCGGAGGGCGGCAAGCGCCGTCTGGGTATCGCTGGCGACCACGGCGGCGCGGTGCGCGTACTGCTGGCGGCCGACCCGCAGGGTGTGCGCGACGTCGGCGAGCAGCTCGGGACCTCCCGCGAGACCGTGCTCCAGGTGGTCGGCGAGCCGCTTCACCGCGGTGTCCAGCGCGGTCGGGGTCTTCGCCGAGACCTGGAGCAGGTGCGCCGGGCGGACCCGCCGCTCGGTCCGGTACGCGGCCGGTGCCTCCTCCAGCACCACGTGCGCGTTGGTGCCGCCGATGCCGAACGAGCTGACCCCGGCGCGCCGCGGCCCGCCGTCGGTGTCCCACTTGGTCAGCGTGTTCGCCACGTAGAACGGGGTGTCGGCGAAGTCGATGGCCGGGTTCGGGGTCTCGTAGTTGATGGTCGGCGGGATCAGGCCGTGTTCCATGGCGAGCACCGTCTTGATCACGCTGACGATGCCGGAGGGCTGGCTGAGGTGGCCGATGTTGGACTTCACCGAGCCGATGCCGCACCAGCCCCGGTCGTCGGTGTCCTTCGTGTACACCGCGGCGAGGGCGGCGATCTCGATCGGGTCCCCGAGCGCGGTGCCGGTGCCGTGCGCCTCGACGTAGCTGATGGTGCGCGGGTCGATGCCGGCCAGGCCGACCGCCTGGGCGACCGCCTCCATCTGCCCGTCGATGCTGGGGGCGGTGAAGCCGACCTTGCCGGCGCCGTCGTTGTTGATCGCGTTGCCGAGCACCACGGCGCGGATGGTGTCGCCGTCGGCGATCGCGTCGGAGAGGCGCTTGAGGAGGGTGACCCCGACGCCGCTGCCCCACACCGTGCCGTTGGCTCCGGCGTCGAAGGGGCGGCACCGGCCGTCCGGCGAGGTGAAGCCGTCCATGCCGAGGTAGCCGACGTGCGGCAGCTCGATGTTGACGCCACCGGCCAGGGCCATGTCGCACTCGCCGTTGCGCAGCGCCTCGCAGGCGAGGTGGAACGCCACCAGCGAGGTGGAGCAGGCGGTGTGCACGGTCAGGCTGGGCCCGCGCAGGTCGAGGCGGTAGGAGACGTTGGTGGCCACGTAGTTCGGCGAGTTGCCGGTGGCCAGGGAGACCGCGCCGTGCGGGCTGCCGCCGACCCGCTTGTTGCGCAGCACGTTGCGGTGCAGGTAGGTGTTGCCGCCGGTGCCGGCGTAGACGCCGACCGCGCCGTCGTAACGGGCCGGGTCGTAGCCGGCGTCCTGGAGCGCGGTGTAGCAGGTCTCCAGGAAGAGGCGGTGCTGCGGGTCGGTGATCTCGGCCTCGCGGGCGGTCATCCCGAACAGGCCGGCGTCGAACTCGTCGTAGCCGTCGACCAGCGGGGCCCGGCTCACCCAGCCGGGGTCGTCGACCTCCTCGGGGGTGGCGCCGCGGGCGAGCTGCTCCTCGCGGGTCAGCTCGGTCACCGACTCGACGCCGTCGACCAGGTTGCGCCAGAACTCGTCTACGTCGGCCGCGCCGGGTAGGCGGGCGGCGAGTCCGACGATCGCGATCGGGTCGATGCCGTCGTCGGTGGCGGGAATGTCGTTCTGCATCCGGGTTGTCCTTAGCTCACGCGGTGCGTCGGGGAGGGGTTGCGGCGTCACGGCTGGTTCGGTCGTCGGGGTGGGGTACGGCGAGCCCGGCCACGCCGGGCGGCGGCCCGCAGCGCGGCACGGGCCAGTTCCGGCGGGTCGGCGGCGCCGTCGAGGCTGGCGGCGAGGGCCCGCACGGTCGGGTGGCGGAACAGGTCGAGCATGGTGAGGGAGCGGCCGGTGGCCTCGGTGAGCCGGGCGTGCACGGCGGCGAGGGCCATCGAGTGGCCGCCGATGTCGAAGAAGTTGTCGGCGACCCCGACCCGGTCCCGGCCGAGCACCTCCCGCCAGATGCCGGCGATCAGCTCCTCGCTCGGGGTGAGCGCGTCCGGCCCGGTGGGCAGCGGGGCCCGGGCCGGCTCGGCGGCGGCCACGGTCATCGCGCCGAGCGCCGGCACCCGTACCGCCGGCCGCGGCAGCTCGGGGGCGACCTGGTCGGTGGGCGCGTCCGGGTCGGCCGCGAGGGCGCCGACCAGGGCGGCCAGGTCGGCCAGGAGCGCCTCGATCCGGTCGGCGTCGAACAGGTCCGGGTTGTGCACCACCTCGACGCCGGCCCGGCCGTCGCGTTCCACCACGTAGACCGTGATGTCGAAGGGCGAGCCGGGCTTCGGCACCGGCACCGGCTCGACGGCCAGGCCGGTCAGCGCGAGCCGAGGCGGGACGAAGTTGAGCACGTTGAACAGCACCTGCACGAGCGGGGCGCGGGAGGTGTCCCGGCCGACGCCGAGCGCCTCGACGATCCGTTCCAGGGGCGCCCCGGGGTGCTCGGTGACCGCGTGCAGCTCGGCGGCGCACCGGTCGACCAGCCCGGCGAAGGTCGCCCCGCCGGTGCGCACCCGCACCGGCACGGTGTCGATGAAGAAGCCGATGACCTCGTCGAAGGCGGCCAGCCGCCGGTCGGCCACGATCGCGCCGAGCACGTGGTCGTCACCGCCGGTGAGCCGGCGCAGCAGCTCGCCGAAGCCGGCCAGCAGGACGGCCGCGACGGTGGTGCCGCGCCGGGCGGCCAGCTCGCGTACCGCCCGGTCGGCCGCCTCGGTGAGCCGCACCGCGGCCTCGACGCCGGCGTAGGTCTGCACCGCCGGGCGGGGCCGGTCGCGGGGCAGGTCCAGCGCGGTCGGCGCGCCGGCCAGGTGGTCGGTCCACCAGGCCAGGTCGGCCGCGCCCCGGCGGCGGTCCCGCTCCGCCCGCCAGACCGCGTAGTCGGCGTAGCCGGCCGGCAGCGGCGGCCGGGCCGACGGGGCGCCGGCGAGCGCCCGGGCGTACGCGCCGGCCAGCTCGTCGTAGAGCAGCGCCTCGGACCAGCCGTCGAAGACCGCGTGGTGCACGGTCAGGGCGAGCACGTGGGTGTCGGCGGCGAGCCGGTAGACGGTCACCTGCCAGGGCGGCCCGGTGGCCAGGTCGAAGGCGTGCCCGGCGCCGGCGGCGAGCATGATGGCCAGCTCCGCCTCGGCGTCGGCGGCGCCGGTCAGGTCGACCACCGGCACGGCCACGTCGGTCGGCTCCTCCCGGACCGCGTACGGGACCCCGCCGGTCTGCGGGATCCGCCAGCGCAGCACGTCGTGCCGCTCGGCCACGACGCGCAGCGCGGCGCCGAGCGCGGCGGTGTCCAGCGGCCCGCGCAGCCGGTGCGCGACGGCGATGTTGTACGGCGCGCTGGACGGGGCGAGCTGGTCCATGAACCAGAGCCGCCGCTGCGGCGGGGAGAGCGTGGGCGGGTTGCCGGTGGTCAGTCCCTCGCCGTCGGCCGGGGCGGCGGCCCGCACCCGGTCCACCAGCGCGGCGAAGGTCCGGGCGGTGAAGAGGACCCGGGTGTCGACCTGCCGGTTCAGCTCGGCGCGGAGCGCGGCGACCAGCCGCATGGCGGCGATGGAGTTGCCGCCGGCGGCCAGGAAGTCGCTGTCCGGGCCGGGGTTCGCGCCGAGCAGCCGGGCCCAGAGCCGCCGGACCGCCGTCTCGACCGGGTCACCGCCGGTGACCTCCTCCGCGACCTGCGGGGCGGCCGTGGCGAGGGCGCGCAGCGCCGGCCGGTCCAGCTTGCCGCTGGTCGGGCTGACCGGCAGCGCGGCCAGCCGCACCGTGCGGGCCGGCAGCATCGCGGTGGTCAGCCGGGCCCCGGCGTACGCGCGCAGCGCCGCGTCGTCGGGCGCGTCGGCGGGGGTGAGGAAGGCGACCAGCTCGGTGCCGGCCGGTCCGGGCACCGCCTCCACGGCGACCCGGTCGACGCCGGGGTGCCCGGCCAGCACGGCCTCGACCTCGCCCAGCTCGATCCGCTGCCCACGCACCTTGACCTGCCGGTCGGCCCGGCCCAGGTAGACGATCCGGCCGTCCGGCGCCTGGCGGACCAGGTCACCGGTGCGGTAGAGCCGCTCCCCCGGCCGGTCGCCGAAGGGGTCGGGGACGAAGCGCTCGGCGGTCAGCCCGGGCCGGTTGAGGTAGCCGTCGGCCAGGCCGGGGCCGCCGATCAGCAGCTCGCCGGTCTCCCCCGGCGGCACCGGGCGCAGCTCGGCGTCCACCACGTACGCCCGGTGGTTGGGCAGCGGCCGGCCGATCGGCACCGGGTCGGTGTCGGCGGCGGTGAGGTCGCCGCTGACCGCCAGCACCGTGGTCTCGGTGGGGCCGTAGGCGTTCAGGAAGCGCCGGCCGGGGGCCCAGCGGGCGACCAGCTCGGCCGGGACGGCCTCACCGCCGCAGAGCAGCACCCGCCAGGAGGGCAGCTCCGCAGGGTCGAGCAGGGCGAGCACGGTCGGGGTGATGAAGCCCCAGGTCACCTCGTGCGCGGCGAGGAACCGGGCCAGCCGGACCGGGTCGGCCCGGTCGTCGGCGCCGAGCAGCTGCACGGCGCCGCCGAGCAGCAGCGGCACGAACAGGTCCATGGTGGCCGCGTCGAAGCCGAGCGAGGCGATGCCGAGGCTGCGTACCGAGGCGTCGGCGCCGGTCAGCGCGGCGACCCCGGTGACGAACTCGACGACGTTGCGGTGGGTGGTGAGCACCCCCTTGGGCCGGCCGGTGGAGCCGGAGGTGAACAGCACGTACGCCGGGTCGCCGGGACGGGCCGGGCAGGGCTGGACGGCGGCGGGGCCGGGCAGCCCGACCGCCTCGACGCCGGGCTCGTCGCCGAACTCGGCGGTCGCGGCGTCGCCGGCCACCACCCGGACGCCGGCGTCGCGGGCGATCTCGCGCAGCCGTTCGCGGGGCCCTCCCGGCTCCAGCGGCACGTAGGCGGCGCCGGCCAGCAGCACGCCGAGCACGGTGACCACCAGGTCGGGGGTACGCGCGCCGCAGACGCCGACCCGGTCGCCGGGACCGATCCCGCGCTCGCGCAGCGCGGCGGCCAGCCCGGCGGCCCGGTCGACGAGCTGCCGGTAGGTGAGCCGGCTGTCCCACTGGCGTACCGCCACCGCGTCGGGGGTGCGGGCGGCCTGCGCGGCGACCAGGTCGGCCAGGGTCGCGTCCGGCCAGGGCACGTCCGCCCCGTACGCGGCGCTGACGGTCAGGATGTCGGTCACCCGTGGTCTCCCCGGTGCTCGGCTGGGTCGGTGATCTGGAGGCGCAGTTCGTTGACGTAGCCGCGGCCCTGCGCGTCGGTCACCCAGGTCTCCGCCGGGGCGGGCAGCAGCTCGCTGACCACCACCGGCACGTCCGGGCCGGTCCGGTGGGCGGCGTCCACCATGGCGCAGAGCGACTGCGCGTACAGCGGGCCGGTCAGGTCGACGTAGCAGGGCTTGATCTCGGTGCCGACCTTGACGAACACCCGCTCGGGCAGGCCGGCGGCGGCCCGCCACCGGCGCACCGCCAGGTAGCGCGCGGTCTCGTCGGCGTGCCCGGCCAGGCCGCACGCGCCCGCCGTGGTGCGCCAGGTGCGCCGGGCCACCACCAGCCGGTCGATGGTGATCCGGGGCATGTGCGGGGCCGGGTCCAGCAGCTTGAAGGCGTCTAGCAGCAGCGAGTTGAGCAGGCCGGCGAAGACCTCCATCAGCGGCCAGGTCTCGTCGCCGGGGAAGACCGCGACCAGCTCGTCGCCGGCGCGCTCGACGGTGACCGCGGTGGCCGCCACCAGCCGGTCGACGTCGCCGCCGTGGGCGGTGTCGATGCCCAGCTCGCGGTCGGCGGGTCCGGTCAGGGCGTAGGTGGTGCGGGTGGTCCGCCGGGGAAAGCTCTCCGGCCAGAGCACCCGCAGCCGGGCGGGGCCGAGGTCGGTGTCGAACGCCGCCCGCAGCGCCGCCGGGTCGGGGTGGAACGGGCTGAACACGGCGCTGTCGAAGGTGATGGCGGCCGGGTGCAGCTCGCCGAGGACGAGCAGGAACTCGCCGCGCGCGACCGCCTCGGGTGAGGCCGCGGCGAGCTGCACGTCCGGGTTGTGCAGCCGGGCCGACGGCCAGCCGGGCCGGGTCGCCGGAAAGAGCCGCCGGACCGGCTCGGCCAGGTCCTCCGCGCGCAGCCGCAGCTCCGCCTGGTCGGCGGGGAGGTCACGGAGGGCGAAGAGCTCCGCCCACCGCTCGGTTAGCGCGGCACCGGCGCGGGCGATCGGGCCGTCGGGGGCGACCAGCGTCCCCTGGGCCAGCGACCAGAGGTCGGCCAGCCGCACCGGGCCGTCGGCGGCCAGCTCCTCGTGCAGCTCCCGGAAGGTCTCGGCGCAGCCGGCGCCGACCTCCGTGGTGAACCACCGCGCGGTCCGCAGGACCACGGCCAGCGGGGCGGCCAGCGCGTCCAGGACGGCCGAGCCGACGGTGAACTCCAGGTCCCGGGAGGTCTCCTCGTAGCAGACGGTGCGGCCGACGTACATCTGGCCGCTGTGGCGGGTGGCCGGGCGCCCGGTGACGGCGGTGAACTCGGTGTTCAGCGCGGTCAGGGCGGCCCCGAGCCGGTCGGGATCGCCGGCGGCGGCCGCGACCGCGCCCCGGGCCGCGCGGAGCCGGTCGAAGTCGGCCGCCACCCGGGCGCGGACGCCCTGGTCGCCGATGGCCCCGATCCGCTCCGCGAGGATCCGCTCGGCGTCCGGGCTCACCGGAAGGTTCGCGCCCCAACTGAGCCGGCCCCGGTCGACCCACCGGTCGAGCAGCAGGTAGACGTCGTCGACCTGGTGCACGTCGCCGTCGGCGCGCATCCGCTCCGCCAGCTCGACCGCGGGGGTCCGCCCGTCGCAGGCGGCGAGCAGCCGGGCCTCCGTCGGGGTCAGCGCGATCGGCGGGTGCAGGGGCCAGCGCAGCTGACGCCCCTCGACGGTCAGGTGGGGCTGCAGGGCGGGCGCCCACCAGCGGCGCACCGCCAGGTCGTCACCCAGCCGATCGGCGTACGCGATCAGCGCCCACGCCTCGAAGACCACCTGCCGGCGGTCGACCAGCGACGGGCCGGGCGCCAGCCGGACCCCCGGCTCGTCCGGGTCGAAGGTCCCCCAGCAGACCGGGCCGAAGAAGCCGATCGTCTCCGCCTTGCCGCAGTAGCGCTGCCAGTAGCGCAGCAGGCTCAGTTCGCGCTTGCGCCGGCGCACATTGCGCACCTCGGGATCGGTGCGCAGCAGGCCGTCGAGCGCGATCAGCATGTCCGGGTTCTGCCAGGTGACCGCCTCGCGCAGCAGCGGGTCGGCGGCGATCTCGTCGACCACGGCGGAGGACGCGGCGAACGCCTCGCGCAGCGTCTTGTCAAGCAGTTCCGGGCTGCCCGTGCCGGCCAGCACCGCGTCGGCGACCGCCGCCGCCTCCGGCGCGCCGAACCGGTCGAGCCCGTCCGCCGGGAACCCGGCGGTACGCAGCACCACGTCCCGCCAGACCGACCAGCCGGTCTCCCCGAGCGGCAGCAGGTGGCTCATCGGTTCTCCGCCCCGTGGGTGTCCACGATGTGCAGGCGCAGCTCGCTGAAGTAGCGGCGACCGGCGCCGTCGGGCACCCACGCCTGATCGGCGGTGGGCAGCATCTCGCTGACCGTGAGCGAGGCGCCGTCGCCGCCGTCGACCCGGGCGGCCCGGACCATGGCGCAGAACATGTTGGCGAAGGCCGGACTGGCCAGATCGACGAAGCAGGGCTTGGTCTCGGTGCCGAGCTTGATGTAGACCTGCTCGGGCAGGCCGAGCCGGCGCCGCCAGTCCCGGACGGCCAAGAAGCGCTGCCGCTCACCGGTGGCCAGGGCCAGGCCGCTCTCCCCCACCGTGGTCCGCCAGGTCTGCCGGGCCACCACGAGCCGGTCCAGCGTGATCCGGGGGGTGTAGGGCGCGGCGGCCACCAGCTTGAAGCCGTCGACCGCGTGCGCGCTGAACAGCTCCGCGAAGATCTCGGTGAGCGGCCAGCGCTGCCCGTCGGTGGCGGTGGCGACGAGCCGGCCGTCGACCTCGGTGACGGTGAGGTCCACGGTGGGCAGCACCCGGGCCGGGTCCGCGCCCGGGGCGTCCTGGAAGGCCAGGTGCCGGTCGGTGGGCCCGGTCAGCGACTCGGAGGTGCGGCTGGTCCGGCGCGGCCACTCGCTCGGGAAGAGCAGCCGGACCCGCCGCTCGCCCATGTCCTCGGCAAGCGCCGCGCGCAGCCGCTCCACCTCCGGATGCGACGGGGTGAAGACCGCGCAGTCGAACGAGGACCAGGCGGCGTGCAGCTCACCGAGCACCACCGTGTACTCGCCCCGGGCCAGCGCCGCCGCGTCGGCGGCGCAGATCTGCAGGTCGGGGCTGTGCATCACGGCGTTGGACCAGGTCGGCCGGGCGCCGGGGAACGCCGCGTCGACCCGGTCGGCCAGGTCGGCCACCCGCAGCCGCACGTCGGTGGTGCCGGGCGGCAGCGCGTCCAGCCCGAACAGCCCGGCCCAGCGGGCGGCGAAGTCGGCGGCGACCGCGTCGACCGGCCGCTCGCCCCCGCCCCAGAACAGGCCCTGGGCCAGGAACCACAGGTCCGCCAGGGCCACCGGAGCGCCGCCGGCCTCGCCGCGCAGCTCCTCGTGGAGCCCGCGGAACACCTCGTCGTACGCCTCGGCCAGGGCGTTGGCCATCCACCTGGCGGCGCGCAGCAGCACGTCCAGCGGGGCGGCCAGCTCGGCCAGCAGCGGCGCGCCGAAGACCACGTCCAGGTCGCGGGCGCTGTCCTCGTAGCAGATGGTCCGGCCGGCGTACATCTGGCCGGCGCGGCGGACGGCCGGGACACCGGTCAGCTCGGTGAAGGTGGCGTCGAGGGCGTCCAGGGCTTCGCGCAGCCGAACCGGGTCGCCGGCCGCCTCGGCCACCGCGTCGCGGGCGGCGCACAGCCGGTCGAACCCGGCCTGGGCGGCGCTCCGGGCGGCCTCGTCGCCGATCCCCGCGATCCGGTCCCGCAGCACCTGCTCGGCGTCCGGGCTGACCGGCAGGGCCGCGTCCCAGCTGATCAGTTCCCGCTCCACCAGCCGGTCGAGCAGGGCGTACCCGTCCTCGGGGCGGCGCAGCCCGATGGCCGGGTCGGCCACCAGGTCGGCGGCGCTACGGTGGCCGTCGGCGGCGGCGAGCAGGGCGGCCTCCACCGGGGTCAGCGCCAGCGGCGGCCGGCCGGGGCGCAGCACGGTCCGGTCCCGGACCGCGAGGTGGGGACGCAGCACCGGCGGCCACCACCGGCGGACGGCCAGGTCGGCGCCGATCCGCTCGGCGTACGCGGCCAGCGCCCAGGACTCGAACCAGACCCAGCGCCGGCGGGTGAGCCCCGCGCTGGGGCGGATCCGGGCGGTCTCCGGCTGGTCGGGGTCGACGGTCACCCAGCAGCTCGGGCCGAAGAAGCCGACCGTCTCGTTCTTGCCGCAGTAGCGCTGCCAGTACTTGAGCAGCGCCCGCTCCCGGTCCCGGCGCCGCACGTTGCGGGGCGCGTCGGCACCGGCGCGGGCCAGCCCGTCCAGCGCCACCAGGGCGCCCCGGTTCTGCCAGGTGACCGCCTCGCGCAGCAGCGGGTCGGCGGCCAGCTCGCCGATCCGCTGGGCGCCGGCGCGGACCGCCTCGTCGAACTCCTTGTCGTACCGGTCCTCGCCGGTGCCGGTGGCGAGCAGCTCGTCGGCGGCCGCGGCGGCCCGGGGCGCGGTGAACAGTTCCAGGCCGTCGGCCGGGAATCCGGTGGTGCGCAGGATGGCGTCGCGCCACACCGACCACGCGGTGTCGCCGAGCGGCACCCGGTGCGCGCTGCCGGCGGTCCCGCGGCCGGCGGCGCGCACCGGGGGCGGGGCCGCGGCCGGCGCGCCCGGGCGGGGGGGGGCGGGGCCGCGCGCCCCCCCCCCCGGG
>NZ_JBEZZJ010000050.1:0-36657 GCF_040639095.1 Micromonospora sp. NPDC023966
ACCGCCACGATCTGGCACAACTGGACCACCAGCCAACCCGTCATGCGCTCGCTCACCGCGTACGACCACTGACCCCTTGGAATAGATCGTCTAGGGGAGGAGGCCGGCGCGGCGGGCGGCGACCACGACCTCGAGGCGGGTGTGCGCGCCGAGCTTGCGCATGGCCGAGCGCAGGTAGCTCTTCACCGTCTCCGGCCGCAGCCCGAGCTGCCCGGCCACGTCCGCGTTGGTGCAGCCCAGCGCGACGCAGGCCAGCACGTCGGTCTCCCGGGGCGACAGGGTCACCGCCGCCGGCGGCCCCGGGCGGCGTACCGCGCCGGCGAGCCGATCGGCGACGGCGTCGAGGCGGTCGCGCAGCTCCGGGTCGGCGATCCGGCCCAGCAGGGCGCGCAGTTCGGCGTGCGCCTGGCGGACCTGCTCCCACTCGGGCCCGGCCGGGTCCGAGCCGGGCGGCACGGCCGGCAGGGCGGCCAGCGCCGCCCGTGCGGCGTCCCGGTCCGCGAGGCGGCGTTCCAGGTCCCGGCCGGCGTCCACGGCGGCGGCCACCAGGCGGTCGCCGAGGGGCAGGCGCTGGCGTACGGCGCCGTAGAGGACCGCACGGACCTCGCGACGCACCACCACCGGCACGGCGACCACCGAGCGCAGCCCCTCGGCGGAGACCGGGGCGTCGTACTCGTGGCTGATCGAGCGGGCCACCGGGTAGTCGTCGACCCGCAGCGGCAGCCCGAGGGCGAGCGCCTTGCCACCGAGGCCGGCGCCGGCGTGGATGGCGAGGCCGCGCAGCGCAGTCGTGCTGGTGCCCGCCAGCTCGGTGATGGTCATCCGGGGCCGGCCGCCGGGCTGGACCAGCCCGCCGAAGGCGACCGGCAGGCCGGTGCCGCGGAGCAGGGTCAGCAGGCCGCCCCGGACCTCGTCGGCGTCGTCGCGCGGGTAGAGCGTCACCACCTGGCCACCTCCCCGCCGGCCACCCCCGTCCGGGGGTGGTGAGACCTGCGTCACTCGATCGAGGATCAGCCTACTGCGCGCGGCGACGTCCCCTGCCGGCCGCGCGCCCGGAACAGGAAGGACACCCCATGGCCACCGCCGGCACCCAGGCCTTCCGCGAGGCGCGCGACTTCCTGCTCGCGCACCGGACGGACCACGAGATCGCGTACGAGAAGTTCCGCTGGCCCCGGCTCGACGAGTTCAATTGGGCGCTGGACTGGTTCGACGTGCTCGCCGAGGGCAACGACGACACCGCGCTGCGGATCGTCGAGGCGGACGGCGGCGAGGGCAGCTTGTCGTACGCGGAGCTGTCCGGCCGCTCGAACCGGGTGGCGAACTGGCTGCGCGCCCGCGGTGTGCGGGCCGGCGACCGGCTGATCCTCATGCTCGGCAACCAGCTCGAACTGTGGGAGACCATCCTCGCCGCGATCAAGCTGCGCGCGGTGATCATCCCGGCGACGCCGCTGCTCGGCCCGGCGGACCTGGCCGACCGCCTGGCGCGCGGCGGGGCCCGGCACGTGGTGGTCGGGGCGGAGCACGCCGGCAAGTTCGCCGAGGTGGCCGGCGACTACACCCGGATCGCGGTCGGCGCCCCGGTCGACGGCTGGCACGACTACGCCGACGCGTACGGCGCGGACGACGTGTTCAGCCCGGACGGGCCGACCCGCGCCGACGACCCGCTGCTGCTCTACTTCACCTCCGGCACGACGGCCCGGCCGAAGCTGGTCGAGCACACCCACGCCTCGTATCCGGTGGGGCACCTGTCCACCATGTACTGGATCGGGCTGCGCCCGGGGGACGTGCACCTGAACATCTCCTCGCCGGGCTGGGCGAAGCACGCCTGGAGCAACGTGTTCGCGCCGTGGAACGCCGGCGCCACGGTGTTCGTCTACAACTACTCGCGCTTCGACCCGGCCGGCTTGATGGCCGCCATGGACCGGTGCGGGGTGACCAGCTTCTGCGCGCCGCCGACGGTGTGGCGGATGCTGATCCAGGCCGACCTGACCCAGCTCGCCCGCCCGCCGCGCAGCGTGGTCGGCGCGGGGGAGCCGCTGAACCCCGAGGTGATCGAGCAGGTAGAGGCGGCCTGGGGGGTCACCGTCCGGGACGGGTACGGGCAGACCGAGACCACCGCGCAGATCGGCAACCCGCCCGGCGCGCCGGTGAAGCCCGGCTCGATGGGGCGTCCGCTGCCCGGCTACGTGGTGCGCCTCGTCGACCCGGTGAGCGGGGAGGTGGGCGACGACGGGGAGGTCTGCCTGGACCTGGCGCACCGGCCCACCGCGCTGATGGTCGGCTACCACGGCGACGACGAGCTGACCGCCACCGCCATGCGCGACGGCTGGTACCACACCGGGGACATCGCCTCCCGGGACGGCGATGGCTACCTCACCTACGTGGGGCGCACCGACGACGTGTTCAAGGCGTCGGACTACCGGGTGTCGCCGTTCGAGCTGGAGAGCGTGCTGCTGGAGCACGAGGCGGTGGCCGAGGCGGCGGTGGTGCCGTCACCGGACCCGGTGCGGCTGGCCGTGCCGAAGGCGTACGTGGTGCTCGCGCCCGGGTGGGCGCCCGGCCCGGAGACCGCGGCGGCGCTCTTCGCCCACTCGCGGGCCCGGCTGGCCCCGTACCTGCGGGTGCGGCGGTTGGAGTTCGCCGAGCTGCCGAAGACCATCTCCGGCAAGATCCGCCGGACCGAGCTGCGCGCCGCCGAGCGGGACAAGCACGCCGCCGCCGACGCGCGGCCGGCCGGCGAGTACCGCGAGGAGGACTTCCGGTGAGCCTGCCCTCCTACGCCAGCGGGACCTCCGACGCCCCGCTGCTCGGCGACACCATCGGCGCGAACCTGGCCCGCGCGGTCGAGGCGTACCCGGAGCGGGAGGCCCTGGTCGACTGCCCGAGCGGCCGGCGCTGGACGTACGCCGAATTCGGCCGCGCGGTGGGTGAGCTGGCCCGCGGCCTGCTGGCGGCGGGGGTGGCCAAGGGTGACCGGGTCGGCATCTGGGCGCCGAACTGCGCGGAGTGGGTCCTCGTGCAGTACGCCACCGCCACGATCGGCGCGATCATGGTGAACATCAACCCGGCCTACCGGCGGCACGAACTGGAGTACGTGCTGAAACAGTCCGGGGTGAGCCTGCTGGTCTCCTCGCCGGGCTACCGGAGCAGCGACTACCGGGGCATGGTCGCCCAGGTCCGGGACGCCTGCCCGGCGCTGGGCACGGTGGTCTGGCTCGGCGAGTCGAGCTGGGACGACCTGGTGGCCGGCGGGGCGGCGGTGCCGGACGAGCGGCTGGCCGCCCGGGCGGCGGAACTGAGCTGCGACGACCCGATCAACATCCAGTACACCTCGGGCACCACGGGCTTCCCGAAGGGCGCGACGCTGTCGCACCACAACATCCTCAACAACGGCTACTTCGTGGGCGAGCTGGTCCGCTACACCGAGCGGGACCGGATCTGCCTGCCGGTGCCCTTCTACCACTGCTTCGGCATGGTGATGGGCAACCTGGCGGCCACCAGCCACGGCGCCTGCGTGATCATCCCGGCGCCGACCTTCGACCCGGCCGCGACGCTGCGCGCGGTCGCCGCCGAGCGGGCCACCTCGCTGTACGGGGTGCCGACCATGTTCATCGCCGAGCTGGCCCTGCCCGACTTCGCCGCCCACGACCTGTCCAGCCTGCGCACCGGCATCATGGCCGGCTCGCCGTGCCCGGTCGAGGTGATGAAGCGGGTCATCGACGGGATGCACATGGCCGAGGTGGCGATCTGCTACGGCATGACGGAGACCTCGCCGGTGTCCACCCAGACCCGGCACGACGACGACCTCGACCGGCGGACCGCCACGGTGGGGCGGGTGCTGCCGCACGTCGAGGTCAAGGTGGTCGACCCGGCGACCGGGGTGACCGTGCCCCGGGGCGAGCCGGGGGAGCTGTGCACCCGGGGCTACTCGGTGATGCTCGGCTACTGGGACGAGCCGGAGAAGACCGCCGAGGCGATCGACCCGGCGCGGTGGATGCACACCGGCGACCTGGCGGTGATGCGCGAGGACGGCTACCTGACCATCGTCGGGCGGATCAAGGACATGATCATCCGGGGCGGCGAGAACGTCTATCCGCGCGAGATCGAGGAGTTCCTCTACCGGCATCCGAAGATCTCCGATGTGCAGGTGGTCGGCGTCCCCGACGAGCGCTACGGGGAGGAGATCCTGGCCTGCGTGATCCTGCGCGACGGGCACGACACACTCACCGTCGAGGAGGTGGCCGAGTTCTGCCGGGACCGGCTGGCGCACTACAAGGTCCCGCGGTACGTGCGAGTGATGGACGCCTTCCCCATGACGGTCAGCGGCAAGGTGCGCAAGGTCGAGCTGCGCCACGCGGGCCCCGCCTGACCGTCACTCCCCGGTGCGGCCGTCGGCCGGCGAGGGTGGGCCGCCGCGCCGGGCGGTACCACCGATCAGCCTATCGACCGATGGGAATCCCGGCTCATATAGTCAGCTTGCTCAATGCTGTGGTCTCGTGACGCGGGGTGAATCGACGGGTCGGAAGCAGCGGGGGAGACATCATGGCAAGCAGAATTCGCACCGTGCGCCGCGCCGCCTGCGCGGCCGTCGTCGCCGTCCTGGCCACCGGCCTGCCACTCGCGGTCGCGCCGTCGGCGGCCCAGGCCTCCGCCGGCGCCGCGTCCGCCGAGTCCGTCCTCACCTGGGACCTGCACGCCGAGGCGGCGATCTGGGACGTCGCGCGCCAGGCGCCGCAGGTCCAGTCCCGGGGCGCCGCGATGGTGCACGGCGCGATCTACGACGCGGTCAACGCCATCGCCGGCACGCCCTACCAGCCGTACCTGACCGCGCCGCCCGCCGACGGGTCCGAATCCGTTGACGCCGCCGTGGCCGCGGCCGCGTACCGGGTGCTCGACGCGATCTTCCCGGACCAGCACGACGCCCTCACCGCCCGGTACGCCGAGTCGCTCGCCGCGATCCCCGACGGCCGCGCCGAGCGACGCGGGATCGAGGTCGGCATGCGGGCCGCCGCCGCGATGATCGCCGCCCGCCGCGACGACGGCGCGTTCGGCCCGCAGACCTTCCCGGTGGGGACCGAGCCCGGCCGGTGGCGGCCCACCCCGCCGGCCTACGCGAACGACGGCGGCTGGGTCGGCCACATGACGCCGTTCGTGCTGCCCAGCGCGTCGATCTTCCGCACGTCCGGTCCGCCGGCGCTCACCAGCGCGCAGTACGCCCGGGACTACGACGAGATCAAGGCGGTGGGCTCGGCCGGCAGCACGGTCCGCACCGCCGACCAGACCGAGGCGGCGATCTGGTGGCACGACCGCCGGCTCGGCGAGTGGGAGATCAAACGCCAGCTCGTGACGACCCAGCGGCTCACCGCCCTGCAGGCCGCCCGGATGTTCGCCATGGCGGACCTCGCCGAGGCGGACGCGGTCATCGCCTGCTTCAACGAGAAGGAAGCCTGGAACCGGTGGCGGCCGATCACCGCGATCCGGCTCGGCGACACCGACGGCAACCCCGCCACCGCCGCCGATCCCGACTGGACGCCCCTGCTGGTCACGCCGCCCCACCCCGACTACACGTCCGGGCACACCTGCAACACCGGCGCCACCATGTCGGCGCTGGCGTACTTCTTCGGCCGGGACGACATCCCGTTCAACGCCTACAGCGCCGACTCCGGCACCCGGCGCTACTTCAGCGGTTTCTCCCAGGCGCTCACCGAGGTGATCGACGCCCGGGTGTGGGGCGGCATCCACACCCGCACCGCCGACGTGCAGGGGGCGCGGATCGGCCGGGCGACCACCGCCTACGTGGTCCGGCACCAGTTCCGGCCGCGTTCCTGAGGCGTGTCGCTCGGACGGTCGGCCCCGCGCCGACCGGGCTCATGGGCGACCCGTCGGGCTGCGCCCGAGCCGCGCGGCCACCCGCTCCTGCAGCGCCGCCAGCGCAGGACTGACCGTCGCGGTCGGCGGCGTCGGGTCGGCCAGCCGGCGGGCCGGCTCGGGCAGCCAGGCGAGATCGGCGTCGAAGCGGCCACGGGCGTCGCGAACCGCGTCGGCGGGGTCGGCCGGGTCGAGCCGGCGGCCACCGCGCATGACCGGCGCCAGCAGGCGCTCCCGGCCACCCGGTGGTGGCTCGTCGCGCAACCCCACCACATCGCCCGCCGCGCCGGTCGGATCACGGAAGACCTGCTTGGCGGCGGGCAGCGTGGCTTTGCCCGGGGAGAGCTTCAGCACCGGCCGGTCGCCGTAGGCGACCAGTTTGTAGGCGCTGTCCAGGGACGGCGCGTCGTACGAGACGCCCATCTTGGTCCCCACGCCGTACCCGTCGATCGGTGCGCCCTGCGCCACGAGCCCCGCGATGACGTTCTCGTCGAGGCTGCCGCTGGCGAAGATCCTGGCCTGCCGCAGCCCGGCGTCGTCCAGGATCGCCCGGGCCTGCCGGGCCAGCGCCCCGAGGTCGCCGGAGTCGAGCCGTACGCCGACCGGGCCGGTCAACCCGAGTTCGGTGACGACGTCGACGGCGGCCCGGACTCCCGCCGGCGTGTCGTAGGTGTCGACCAGGAAGATCGGGTTCGTGGGGAAGTCGGTCGCGAACGCACGGAACGCCGCCCGCTCGTCGGGGAACGCCTCCACGTACGAGTGGGCCATCGTCCCGGACGGGGCGATGCCGTACCGCATGGCGGCCTCGACGTCGCTGGTCGCGGCGAAGCCGGCGATGGCCGACGCCCGTGCCACCCCTGCGCCGGCGTCGATGCCGTGGGTACGGCGGAACGCGAAGTCGATCAGCTGCGCGCCGCCGGCGGCGAGCCGGCAGCGGGCCGCCTTGGTGGCCACCGTGGTGTGGAAGGTGATCAGGTTCAGCACACCCGTCTCCACCAGCTGCGCCTCCGCGATCGGCGCGGTGACCTCCAGCAGCGGCTCGTCGGCGAAGACCACGCGACCCTCTGGCACGGCCCACACGTCCCCGGTGAACCGCAGCCCGGCCAGCGCCGTCAGGGCGGGCTGGTCGAACCCGACGACGTCGCGCAGGTAGCCCAGCTCGGCGTCGTCGAAGGCGAAGCTCTCCAGGAACGCCAGCGCCTCGGCCAGCCCGGCGGCGACCAGGAAGCCACGCCGGTGCGGCAGCCGGCGGACGAAGAGGCTGAACGTGGCGTGCTCCGTCATGTCCCGGCGCAGGTAGCTGGCCGCCATCCGCAGCTCGTACAGGTCGGTACGCAGTCCCGTCATGCCACCTCCTCCACCACGCCACCACTGTGATCCATCCGGTTGCGAGGCGTACGGGAAACGGGAGATCCGCCTCCGGTGGCTCAGCGGGGGCCGGCGGCCCGCCAGAACTGGCGGGGCGCGTAGCCCTCGCGGCGCAGCCAGTGTTCGGTGTAGACGATCCGCTCGGCCGGCACCACGACCAGCGGCCCGGCCGGCGGCTCGTCCAGCGACCGGGACCGCTCCACGTGGTCGGACTGCCACCGGTACGCCGGCCAGTGGTGGTCGAAGTCCGGGTCGCCGGGGTGCAGCACCCGGGCCCGGCCGAAGACCTGCGCGCCGCGGCTGCTGGCCTGGCCGACCAGGGGCGCGAAGATCCCGACCGAGACGCGTGAATCGGCGGCGAGGTTGCGCATCTTCGGTGAGTCGGCGACCGCGGTGAACATCAGCGTGAAGTCCAGGTGGAAGTAGCGCACCGGGGTGGCGAGCGGGCCGTCCGGGCCGGCGGTGGCCAGCACGCACATGTTCTGGGTGGAGAGCAGGTTGAGGATGCGCTCCTGCAGGCGGTCGCGGTCGAGGCGGGCGGTGGGGGCGGGACCGGCGAGCCAGGGATTCGTGGTGGGCATGGGTGATCTTCCCATGCTCGACCGCGGGACGGCGCTACGCCGTTGCCGCAGTTGATCACACCGCGTAGCGTGATCGACCGTGAACACCGGACCGGCGCCCAGCCACGCACGGATCGGCGACCCGGTGGTCGGCTGATCGCCGGGCGGCTGCGGAGCGGGCAGCCCTTCCGTTCGGCACGCGGGCCTCCACGCGCGTTCGCGCGCGACATGTCCCGTCAAGTGTCGAACAACAGCGAGGTCAGCCGAATGACAGTCACGTTCAACCACACCATCATCGCCGCCAAGGACCGCGACGAGTCCGCCCGGTTCTTCCGGGAGCTGCTGGAACTCCCCGAAGCGCCGTCCTGGGGCGTGTTCACCAACGTCCAGCTCGACGGTGGCGTGCTGCTCCAGTTCGCCGAGCCGCCGGTGGAGATCCAGATGCAGCACTACGCGTTCCTCGTCGACGACGATCTGTTCGACCGGGCGTATCGGCGGCTGTGTGACCGCGGCATCACGCACTGGGCCGATCCGCAGATGCGCCGCCCCGGCGAGATCAACAACGACCACGGCGGTCGGGGCGTCTACTTCAAGGACCCCGCGGGTCACGCGATCGAGTTGATCACCCGCCCGTACCTGTAGCCGGGATGCTCGCCGGCCGGGTCGACCGGAAACCCCGTCGGCCCGGCCGGCGACGGCTGGTAGGTTCGCTCGCCGTCGCGGGGACCACGGGGGACCGGCTCGACGCGCGTCTGTCAGCCCGGCGAGCCGGTCGGCGACGGTGTCCCGGTGGTGGTCGAGGCAGCTGAGGGGGGCTCCGGGCGGGCACTGTGGACGCTAGGGTCTGGGCCCATGCGGTATCGACTCCTGGGCAACACCGGCCTGCGCGTGTCCGAGCTGTTCCTCGGGGCGATGACCTTCGGCGAGCAGGGTGGCGTGGGCGCGCCGCTGGACGAGTGCCGCCGGATGCTCGACCTGTACGCCGACGCGGGCGGCAACGTGGTGGACACGGCGATCAACTACCGGGCGGGCGCCAGCGAGGAGTTCCTCGGCGAGCTGCTGTCCGGCCGCCGCGACCAGTTCGTGCTGGCCACCAAGTACACCGTCTCCCGCGACGGCGGTGACCCCAACGCCGCCGGCAACCACCGCAAGAACCTGGTGCTGTCCCTGGAGACCAGCCTGCGCCGGCTGCGTACCCACTACATCGATCTGTACTGGGTGCACCTGTGGGACCGGCACACCCCGGTCGAGGAGACCATGCGGGCCCTCGACGACGCGGTCCGCGCCGGCAAGATCCTCTACGTCGGCATCTCCGACACCCCCGCCTGGGTGGTGGCGCGGGCCAACGTGCTGGCCGAGTGGCGCGGGTGGACGCCGTTCGCCGGGCTCCAGGTGCCGTACAGCCTGCTCAACCGGGACGCCGAGCGGGAGCTGCTGCCGATGGCGGAGGTGACCGGGATGACCGTGGCGGCGTGGAGCCCGCTTGCCGGCGGCATCCTCTCCGGCAAGTACACCCGGCGTGAGGCGGCCGACAGCGCTCGCCTGGCGACCGCCACCCTCACCGACCGCGATCACGCGGCGGCCCGCGCCGTGCAGGAGGTCGCCGACGAGCTCGGCGCCACCCCGTCGCAGGTCGCGCTGGCCTGGGTGCGTGCCCGCTCGCGCGCCGTGCACCCGATCGTCGGCGCGCGCTCCGTCGGGCAGCTCACCGACAATCTCGGGGCACTCGCCGTCGACCTTCCCGACGAGGCGGTCCGGCGACTCAGCGCCACCACCGAGATCGAGCTGGGCTTCCCCGCCGACTTCATCGGGCAGACCAGCGGCTGGGTCTTCGGCGACGCCGGCAACCGGGTCGACGGCCGGCGCTGACCGGGGCCGGCGTGCGGCGGGAAACCCGGTTCGGGTAGCACCCGACTCCTGGTAGGTTCGCTCGCCGTGACGACGGGGACCACGGGGGATCGGCTCGACGGGCGTTTCGCCCGGCTCTGGACGGCCAGCACCATGTCGGCGCTGGGCAGCGGGATGGCCACCGTGGCCGCCCCGCTCTACGTGGCCTCGCAGACCGACGACCCGCTGACCGTTTCGGCCGGCGCCGCGGTGGCCTGGCTGCCGTGGCTGCTCTTCGCGCTGCCCGGCGGGGTGCTGGTGGACCGGGTGGACCGGCGCCGGCTCATGGTGGTCATCGACTGGCTGCGGGTGGCCGTGCTGGCGGTGCTGGCCGCCGCGATGCTCACCGACCGGGCCGGGGTGGCGCTGCTCTACGCGGTGCTGTTCGTGGTCAACACCGGCGAGGTGGTGTTCCGCAGCGCCGCCCAGGCGATCGTGCCCGCGGTGGTGCCCCGGTCCCGGCTGGAGCGGGCCAACGGCTGGCTCGGTGGCGGCACCCAGATCATGCAGAACATGGTCGCCGGTCCGCTCGGCGGCTTCCTCTTCGTGGCGGCCGCGGCCATCCCGTTCGCCGTCAACGCCGGCACGTACGCGCTCAGCGCCGTCCTCGTCGGCCTGCTCGCCGGGTCGTACCGGGGCGCGCCCGGGACGGGTGAGCGCCGCTCGGCGCGCGCGGAGGTAGCCGAGGGGTTCCGCTGGCTGCTGTCCCAGCGGCTGCTGCGCACCATGGCCCTGCTCATCGGGCTGCTCAACGTCACCCTGACCGCCGCCCTCGCGGTGCTGGTGCTGCTCGCCACCGACCGGCTGGGCCTCGGCTCGGTCGGCTACGGCGCGCTGTTCACCTGCATGGCCGTGGGCGGGCTGCTCGGCTCGGCGGTCGGCGACCGGCTGGTCGCCACCATCACCGCCACCTGGACCGTGCGGGTGGGCCTGCTCATCGAGGCCGGCCTGCACCTGGCCCTGGCCGCCTCGCGCAGCGCCGTGGTGGTCGGGCTGGCGCTGTTCGCCTTCGGCGTGCACGGCGCGCTGTGGAACATGGTCGCCAACTCGCTGCGCCAGCGGCTCACCCCGCCCGCGCTGATGGGCCGGGTGGGCAGCACCACGCTGTTCATCGCCGCGGGCGGCAACTGCGTCGGCGCGCTGCTCGGCGGGCTGGTCGCCGACCGGTACGGGATCACCGCGCCCTACTGGGTGGGCTTCGTGGTGGCCGTGGCGGTGATCGCCGCGACCTGGCGGGTGTTCGACCGGGCCACCGTGGCCGCCGCGTACGCCGACCCGGCCCCGGACGGCCGGGAGTCCCCGGCGACCGTCGCCTGAGCAGGGCCGGGCTCAGGGCCGTGGCGGCACCGGCAGGGTGACGCCCTGCGCGGCCGACCGGTGCGCCAGCTCGATCAGCTCGACCACCCCGACCGAGTCCGCCGGGTCCACCGGCAGCGGCGCGCCGTCCCGCAGCGCCGCCGCCAGCTGCGCGTAGAAGTCCTGGTAGCGGCCCGCCTCGGTGGGCACCGCCCGCAGTTCGCCGTCGGCGCCGAGCCGGCCGTACCGGTCGGGTTCAACCTCGCCCCAGCCCGGGGTGCCCGGCCGGCCGCCCTCGCGCAGCGCCGCCTCCTGCGGGTCCAGCCCGTAGGTGGTGTAGGCGGCCCGGTCGCCGAGCACCCGGAACCGCGGGCCGAGCTGGGCGGTGACCGCGCTCATCCACAGGTGGGAGCGGACCCCGCCGGCGTGGGTGAGCGCGACGAACGCGTCGTCGTCGACCTCGGCGCCCGGCCGGCGCCGGTCCACCTCGGCGTAGACGTGCTGCACCGGGCCGAAGAGCTGCACCGCCTGGTCGACCAGGTGGGCGCCGAGGTCGAACAGCGCGCCGCCGGCCTCGCCGGGTGCGGCGCTCTCCCGCCAGCCCGGCTTGATCGCCGGCCGCCACCGCTCGAACCGGGACTCGAAGCGGGTCACCCGGCCCAGCTCGCCCGCCTCGATGAGCCGGCGGACGGTCAGGAAGTCACCGTCCCAGCGGCGGTTCTGGAACGCGGTCAGCGGCACCCCGGCGGCCGCCGCCTCGGCGACCAGCGCCCGGCCCTCCGCGGCGGTCGGCGCGAGCGGCTTGTCGACGACCACCGGCAGCCCGGCCGCCACCGCGGCCCGGGCCATCGGCACGTGCTGCCGGTTCGGCGTGGCGACCACCACCAGGTCGAGGGTGTCGGCGGCCCGCCAGAGCTGGTCGGCGTCGTCGAGCACCCGGGCGTCCGGGTGCTCGGCGTGGACCTGTGCCCGGCGCTCCGGGTCCCGGGTGACCACCGCGTCCAGCCGTAGGCCGGGCGTGGCGGCGACCAGCGGGGCGTGGAACACCCGTCCGGCGATCCCGTACCCCAGCAACCCCACCCGCAGCGGCGCCTGCGCCATGCCGTCCCCCGTCCTCGATGATCTCCTGCGAATCTACGCGCCGCGCCCGGCGCGGGACGGCGGGTCCCGGACGGCGGCGCACCCGGGTGTGTGGCAGCGTGAGCGGGTGCACCCAACCCCGGTCGAGGCCGACGTCGCGCTGGTCGGCGGCGGCGGCGCCGCCTCCCTGGTGCTGGCCGCCCTGGGCCGGCACGACCTGACCGGCCTGCGGGTCGCCGTGGTCGACCCGGTGCGCCGGCGGGGCCAGGACCGCACCTGGGCGTTCTGGGGCGCCCCCGGCGGCGACCTCGACCCGCTGCTGAGCGCGAGCTGGTCGCGGGTCGACGTGGTCACGCGCGCCGGCCGCCGCGTCCTGCCGCTCACCCCGCTGCGGTACGCCATGCTCCGCTCCGGCCCGGTCTACGACCGGGCTGCCGCGGCCGAGCGGCGGCTGAGCGCGGTGCGGATCGGCGCGCCGGCCGGCGCGCTGGCCGACGACGGGCACCGGGTGACCGTGCACGACCCCGAGGGGCGGCCGCTGGTGCGGGCCGGCTGGGTGCTCGACTCCCGTCCCCGGCCACCGGCCCGGCCCGGGCGGACCAGTTGGGTGCAGCACTTCCGCGGCTGGTGGCTGGCCGCCGACCGGCCCGTCTTCGACCCGGAGCGGGCGGTGCTCATGGACTTCCGCACCCCGCAGCCCGCCCGGGGCGTCTCGTTCGGCTACGTGCTGCCGGTCGACGACCGGTACGCCCTGGTCGAGTACACCGAGTTCGCGCCCGACGTGCTCACCGACGCGGGCTACGACGCGGCACTGCGCGGCTACGCCGGGCTGCTCGGCCTCGACCTGACCGGGCTGCGGGTGCGCGAGGTGGAGAACGGGGTGATCCCGATGACCGACGCGCCGTTCGTCACCCACCCCTCGCCCCGGGTGGTCCGGCTCGGCACCGCCGGCGGCGCCACCCGCCCGTCCACCGGGTTCACCTTCTCCGCGATGCTCCGCCAGGCCGAGCAGGTGGCCCGGGCCCTGGCGGCCGGGCGGCCGCCGGTGCCGGCGCCCGCCTACCCCGGGCGGCACCGGTGGATGGACGCGGTGGCGCTGCGCGCCCTGGACCGGGGGCACGTCGACGGGGTGGCGTTCTTCGAGCGGCTCTTCGACCGGAACCCGCCGGAGCGGGTGCTGCGTTTCCTCGACGGCGCCACCTCGCCGGCCGAGGACCTGGCGGTGATGCGGTCCAGCCCGCTGTTGCCGATGACCGGCGCGGTGCTCGGCGACGCCGTCGACCGGCTGCGCGCCCGGCTGGGCCGCGGTCCGGCCTCCGCCCCCGTGCGGGAGGACGGACCGCGGACCGCGGATCAGGCCGGCTCGTAGGTGGCGACGACCACCCCGGTCGTCGTGGTGACGCTGTCCACCAGCCGCAGCTCGCCGGGCGCGTCGCCGTCGGCGAAGAGCCGCCGCCCGTTGCCCAGCACCAGCGGGTGGACCAGCAGCACGTACGCGTCGACCAGCCCGTGCCGGCGCAGCGACCGGACCAGCTCCCCGCTGCCCAGCACGGCGATGTCCGGGCCGGGTTGTGCCTTGAGCTCCCGTACCGCCTCGATCACGTCCTCCTTCAGCAGGTGCGAGTTCACCCACGGCAGCGGTTCGGTGAGGGTGGTCGAGGCGACGTACTTGGGCAGCGCGTCGAGCACCGGGGTGAACGGGTTGCCGGTCTGCCGCGGCCAGTAGCCGGCGAAGTCCAGGTAGGTGCGCCGGCCGAGCAGCAGCGCGCCGGTCGACGCCATCCCCTCGCCCATCTTCCGGCCCAGCACCGGGTCCTGATAGGGCAGTGCCCAGCCGCCGCGGGTGAAGCCGTCCCGGGTGTCCTCGTCGGGACGCCCGGGCGCCTGCATCACCCCGTCCAGGCTGACGTTGTCGGTGACGACGATCCTGCGCATGCCGCTCCTCGCGGGTTCGGGGCCGGCCCGCTGCCGACCCTCCACCTCCGATACGAACAGCGGACGCGGATTTCGACGTCAGCCACGGTCGGTCAGGACGTCGCGTCCAGGAGCAGTTGCGGGGGAGTGGCGGACTCGCGGCTGCCGTAGCTGCTCGACGAGGCGCCGCTCGAGGTCAGCCCGACGGTGACCGTGCCGTTCCCGCTGACCAGCGGCGTGACGTCGACGATGATCCAGGTGCCGCTGGTCGTCCGGCCGCTGGCGGCGACCGGGGTGCCGCCCACGGTGGGCGCGTTGTTCCAGTTCAGGGACGCCTCCGACCAGGTGGAGTCGGCGACGGGCCGGACCGCGAACCCGCTCGACGAGCCGGCCGCGACCCAGATCCGCAGGCGCGCGCGGAGCACCGCGCCACTCAGCCCGGACACGGTGAACTTCAGGTACGCGTTGGTGGCGGGATCCCCGTCGACCCGCACCACCGGGGTGCTCCCGTAGTTGCTGGTCGGACTGGAGGCCTTGGCGTAGGTGTCCGCCACCGCCACGACCGGGGCGGCCACCGGCGTGGTGACCAGGGCCGGCGTGCTCGGGTTCGAGGAGTTGCCCGACGCGTCGAAGGCGGAGACCGCGTACGAGTAGGAGGTCTCCGACAGCGCGGTGGTGTCGGTGAAGGCGGTCCCGGTCGTGGTCGCGAGGGCAGTCCCGTCCCGGTACACCCGGTACCCCGCCACGCCGGAGTCGTCCGTCGCCGGGTCCCAGGACAGCACGACCTGGTTGGGGCCGGACGCCGACGCCACCAGGTTGGCGGGCGTGCCGGGAGGGTCGGCGTCGGCGGTGGTGACGGTCACCGGGTCGCCCGGCGCGGAGACGTTGCCCGCGGCGTCGACCGCCGTGACCAGATACGTGTACGACGTGCGGGCGGCGCCCACCGTGTCGTCGACGAAGCTCGGGCCAGACGAGGCTTCCGCCAGCAGGCTGCCGTCCCGGAACACCTGGTACCGCGCCACCCCCACGTTGTCGGTCGACGCGTCCCAGGCGAGGCCGACCGCCCCGGGCGTCACCCCGGTGACCCGCAGATTCGCCGGCGCCGCCGGTGCCAGAGTGTCCCGCACCGCGCCGACCGGGCCGGCCTCGGGGCTGGCGTTCGCGGCCGCGTCCACCGCCCGCACCGTCCACCGGTGCGGCTCGTTCGCCGGCACGGCGCTGTCGGCGTAGCTCGTGGCCGCCACGGTGGCGACCGGCACGCCGTCGCGGCGCACCTCGTACCCGGTGACGCCGACGTTGTCGGTGGCGGCCGACCAGGTGAGCGTCACCGCGTCCGGGGAGGTCGCGGCGGCCAGTCCGCCGGGCGCCGTGGGGGGCGTGGTGTCCGGCCCGGGGGTGGTCACGGCCAGCTCGACGCTGCGGTCGGACCGGTTTCCGGCCGCGTCGACGGCGTCGACGGTGTACCGGTACCGGGTCGCCCCGGCGACGGCGGTGTCCGTCCAGGCGCCGGCGGTGGCCGGGAGGTCGGCCACGGCGGTCCCGTCGCGGTAGACGCGGTAGCCGGTCACGCCGTAGTTGTCGACGGCCCCGGTCCAGGCGAGCCGCACCGACGGGGCCGGGCCGACCGTGGCGGACAGGCCGGTGGGTGCGGTCGGGGCGAGCCCGTCGGTGCCCTTGCACGAGACGGTCGACGAGTCGACCAGGGTCGTGCCGGTGGCGCCGGCCGCGTGGTACCGCAGTTCGGCGCGGTTACCGAGGAGTTCCATCCGCATCGCGCCGTAGCTCTTGTTGGTCTTCACCACCCGGGGATCCGAGCTGGCGAAGCCCTGACTCGAGTGGCCTCCGCCGCCCACCACGAGTTCCACGATGCCGTCGGTGGCGGGTATTCCCCCCGCCCCCATGGGTGTCCAGCGCTGATAGTTGTGGTCGTGCCCGGCGAGCAGCAGGGTGACGTGGTGGGCGGCCATCAGGTCCCACATGGGCTGCATCCGCGGCGCGGGGTCCTCGGAGCCGACGCTGAACAGGGGGTGGTGCCAGAACACCACCGTGCACGGGCTGCGGTTGGCGGCGAGGTCCGCCGCGAACCACTCGTACTGCGGGGTGCCCGGCGCGACCTTGTTGTAGTTGCTGGTCGAGTCGATGGCGATGAAGTGCCAGCCGTTGGCGTCGTAGCTGTAGTAGTGCGGGATGTTGTCCCAGAAGTGGAAGTAGCCGTCGGCCGTGTTGCCGTCGTACTCGTGGTTGCCGACGATCGGGGTGGTGACGTCGCGCAGCCGGCCGTAGAACTCCGTCGGGCCGCCGTACCAGTTCTTGAACTCCGTGAGCGTGCCCTCGTCGTACACGTCGCCCAGGTACAGGAACAGGTCCGGGTTCCACCCGACGAGCGCGTTGGTGACGTTCACCGCGTTGGTCTCACCGCCGGCGCCGTCGCCGACGGCTCCCACGACGAAGGGCTCCTGCGGCCCACGGGCCTGGATGGCCGGGACCGACCACTGCCGGGTGTTCGGCGGGGCGGTGACGTTGCCGTTGGCGAAGATGACGGTGATCGCCGTCTCCCCGGTGACGTACCCGTCGCGCATCTTCGCCGTGACACCGAGCACGTGTTCCCCGTCGGCGAAGTCGGCCGAGGAGAGGGTGAACTGGTGCGGTGACTGGAAGTCCGTGATGAGGTAACGCCCGTCGAGTGACCACTCGGTCTTCGCCAGGCCGGGGCTGCTGCCGACCGTGACGTTGACGGTCGCCGCCACACCGGCGTCGCCCACCACCGTGCCGCCCCCGGCGGGCTGGGTGAGGCAGACCAGCACCGTGTAGGGCCCGCCGGCCGGGGTCGACGTGCGGCAGGTGGCGGAGGCGCTGCTCGCCCGGCCGCTCGCGGCCAGGGTCGGCGCCCCGACGACGAGCAGGGCGACCAGTGCGGACGTGACCCGTGACCGGGTCGCTCCGGGTGGCTTCATGGGGTTGACCTCCAGCTCGTGTTGCCAGTCGTCGAGGCAGGGCCGCGGCCTCCCCAGGAGCGGTTCACCATCAGTGGTCGTCGTCGTCGTCCAGGCCCGGCCGGCCACCGGGGACCCCGGCCGGGAGCCGACGTCGCCGCACGAGCACCCCGAGCGGTAACGCCACCACCGCCGCGCCGGTGACGAGCAACGCCCCCCAGGCGCTCAGCCCCCAGTGGTCGCCGTCGGCCGGCTCGCTGCTGTCCGCCGGCACGGCCACGTCGACGCGTACGCCGAGCAGGTCGGCGAGCACGTTGATGTCGGACGCGCCGAACCGTTCGCTCGGTTCGATGTGGGTGTTCTCGCTGAATTCGTTCCAGCTGATCACCCCGATCGCGTCCGGGTCGGAGAGGCGCGCCGCGGCGAAGGAGGCGCGCAGGGTGTCACCCGCGCGGCGTGGCACCGCCCGCTTGCCGCCGACCAGGCGCGCGTCGAAGCCCGGGGTCACCGGGGCGATCCACAACCCGCCGCGCCGGTGCACCGCCCGGGCCATCTCCGCCAGCTTGCGCTGGCTGACGCCGGCGACCGGGTCCACGGAGGACCAGTAGTAGGCCTGGCCGTCGAGCACGCCCTGGCTCGACTCGACGTCCTCGAGCTTCTTGGCGTTGCCCAGGACGAGCAGTTTCCCGCGGACGCCGCCGACGGTGGCCTGGATCTGCGCGGCCGTGAAGCGGTCGCTGCCGGTCCACACCACCACCGGCCGGCCGAAGATGTCGAAGACCGGGTCCGTGGCGTAACGGGTCGCGAAGTACGACAGGTCGGTGCGCACGGTGTCGAAGGCCAGCGGAGTGCGGGCGAAGTCCAATCCCTGGTAGACGATGCCCAGGTGGAAGTGCTCCTCCCGGGCGACCTCGATCAGCTTGGCCAGGCGTTCGTCGAGTTGCGGGGTGTGCTTCCACGACACCAGGAACCCGTTGATGCCGGCCGACTTCGCCATCCGCACGTGCCGCCGCATGATCTCGACGTCGTCGCTGGAGTAGCGCCCGAGCAGCGGGTAGTCGATCTTCGCCCGGTTCCACGACGTCGGGTTGAACCAGATGTAGTAGTAGGCGAGGACCGGGACGGGTGTCGCCGACGGGTGGGGGGTGTCCTGCCGGTGACCGGTGTCGGCACGTGCGCCGCCGGCCGGGAGCAGCGGGCCGGCCAGCGCGGCGAGCAGCAGCACCAGCATGATCCCGGCCCGTAGCGGTGCCGGCGGCCGGTCCTTCCCGGCCGGTACCGACGCCCGGTCCGCCCGCGACCACCGCAACCGCCTGCGGTGCCGGGGTCCCGGGCGTCCTTCCCGGTTCGCGGCCGCGGGGCCGCGGCCGGGCCGGCGGAGCCGAGCCAGCAGGTGCGGCCGTCCGAGCAGGACCAGGCCCACCGCGACGAAGAGCACCGCGAACGTCACCAGGCCCAGGTCGGCCCCGCTGATCACGGTGAGCGCCACCTCCTGGTCCTTGCTGATGCTGACCGGGCGGCCGAACGACACGCCACCGCCGAAGACGGTGATCGTGTACGTGCCGCGCGGCAGGTCGGGCACCACCGCCGTGCCGTCCCGGCCGAACGGCAGCCGCTCGACGGCGCCGTCGGCGCGGGTGAGTTCGATGCCCTCACCGACCTGCCGGGTGAAGAACATGTCGGTTGCCGTGAACGCGACCCGGAAGAAGAGCAACTGCACCACCCACGCCTGCTGCTCCCACGGCACGAACCGCTGTCCCGCGCGGTTGACCACCGAGGTGCCGTCGACCATCGCGCTGTCGACGACGTAGTACAGCTGCTTGGACACCAGCCCCTGCGGGCCCTGCTGGGTCCGGCTCTCCGACACCCAGCGGGGCTGGGTCAACTCTGGGCCGGTCAGGTCGTGGATCTCGCCGGTGTTGCTGCGCAGCCGCATGGCGGTGACCCGGCCCGCCGGCACGGCGTCGCCGAACCGGTCGATGAAGCTCCACGACACCAGCCGGGCGGTACGCACCCCGAGCTCCACCTCCTTGCCGCGCGCCCCGGCGTCCACGTCGCCGCGGAACCGGTCGAAGACGACCTTGCGCGTCGGGTCGATCCGGGTCTCCGGAACGACGAGGCGCCGCTTCAGGTCGACGAAGTTGTGGACGCGGATCCGGAGCCGGCCCCGGGCGTCGGACCGGGCAGTCTGCCCGTCCACCCGTACCACCACCCCGGCCAGCGGGGGCACGACCCGCAGGTGCAGCACGCCCGGTCCGGTCGAGGCGGGCCGGGCGCTCGCGGCCCACGGCGACACGGCCAGGCCCAGCGCGACCGCGACCAGGGTCAGCAGCGCGGCCCGCGCGATCCGCCCGGTCACGTCCATCGCCGCCGCCGCAGGGCCGCCGCACCCACCAGCGCCGCCACCAGGCTGCCCGTGAGGGCGTACGAGGCGTACACCGGCACCGGGTCCGGCCTGGTCACGACCGGCGGTGTGCGTTCGGTGCCGAGCAGGACCGCCGGCCGGGGTGGTCGGTCGAAGTCGAAGGCGTCGAGGAAGGTGTTCGCCCTGCGGTCGCGCTCGGCCAGCGGTGCGAGCCGCCAGTTGACCTCGATGAACTTCAGCGCGGAGGTGAAGTCGAGCGTGGTGGAGTCGACGTGGCCACGCCGGGCGTACGGGCTGACCAGCAGGGCGGGTACCCGGAAGCCGTAGCCGTAGGCGTCGACCTGCGGGGGCGGCACGTGGTCGTACCAGCCGCCCCAGTCGTCGTACGACCAGAGGAAGGCCGACGAGTCCCAGTCGGGCGAGCGCATCAGCTGGGTCAGCAGGGTGCGGACCAGGTTCTGGCCGGCCCGGATGCTGCCCGGCGGGTGCTCGCTGTCACCGGCCGGCGCGATGAAGGAGACGGCGGGCAGCTGGCCCTTGGCGGCGTCGTCGTAGTACTGGTCCAGGTTCACGATCTTGCTGAACAGCCGGGGGTCGTCGACGTAGCGGGCGTAGCCGAGCAACGGCACCCAGATCACCTGCGCTCCCCGGTCGACGTCCTCGGCGCTGGTGCGGGAGCGGAAGGTGATGGTGGGGTCGTAGTTCTCCACGTAGAACTTCCAGCTGATCCCGGCGGCCTCCAGTCGGTCGAAGATGGTCGGGATGTCGCCCCATCCCCGCGCCGGGATCGACTCCGACGCTCCGCTGGCGCCCGGGCCGCCGGTCACCCGGAACATGTGGTTGCGGATGCTGCCGGAGTTGGACGAGCTGAAGAAGCGGTCGAAGAGGACGTACTCGTCGGCGATGTTCCAGTAGTACGGCAGGTCGCGGTCGTCGTAGTAGGCCATCGCGAGCCGGCCGTCCTTGCCCTGCGTGCTCACCCCTTCGACGAAGCCGTCCATGCGGCCGCCGTGATACTGCACCCGGAACGCCTCGGCGGTGTGGTCGAGGTCGAGGCTGCCCAGCTCACCCAGGTGGAACGGCTTGACGCAGGGCTCGGCCCGGCCCCGATTCACCGGCATGCAGGTGCCCGGGGGGATGCCGTCGACCCCCGGCCGGGTGCCGAAGTAGTTGTCGAAGGTGTGGTTCTCCTGCATCAGGAAGACGAAGTGGTCGATCGGCGTGGTGGGGTTCGGTGGGGCCGCCGTCCGGGACGCGGCGTGGGCGGCGGCCGGGTTGGCGAGCACCAGCAGGGCGGCGACCAGCAGTACGCGGGCCACCAGACGACCGGCGTGCCGGCGCGGGCGAAAGGGGTGGATCATGGACGCACCTCGTAGATGATGACCACGGGAACGGGCACCCGTCGGCCCGTGGAGTCGGTCCCGTCGACGTTCTCGGTGTGCACGACGCGGCCGTGGTAACGGCGGATCAGGACCGTCAACCGCTCGGCGAAGAACGTCGAGCGTCCGGCGGAGAACGAGTCCCAGACGACGTAGTGCAGGTCGTTGTGGCGCAGCCACCAGTCCGGGTTGGGCAGCGGCTCGTAGGACGGGTTGCGCCGCAGCGGGTTCGGGCTGACCGAGAGGCCGTAGCAGCGGCGGTGGCCGTAGTACTGGACGATGTTGGCCATCGACGGACCGAGGGTGAGCACCACCGACCCCTCCGGCGTGTTCGCGGCCAGCCACCGGCCGGCCTCCCGGCCGCCCGGCACCCCACCGGAGCCGGCCAGGAAGGTGGCGTTGTCGGCCCGGTTGACCGCGCTCCAGCTGGGCACGAGCAGGCTCAGGGTGACCACCGCGATGGTGCCCGTCCGCACCCCCCGCACCACCCGGGACGGTCCGGCCCCCGGTGCGCCGCCGGCCCTCCGCAGCAGGCGGCGGACCCGCTCCGGAACCGGCATCCCGGTCAGCGCCCGGGCGGCGAGCACCGCGACGGGCGCGACGGCGGGCAGCAGGTACTGGAAGCCCTTCACCGGCCACAGCTGGAAGAACAGCACCGGCGCGGCGATCCACGACAGGAGCAGGGTCTCCCGCCAGGACCGGCGCCGGCGCAGCCACCACAGGCCGCCGGCGGCGGCCGCCACCACGAGCAGCCCCATCGCGGGCGGCACCGTCTCGAGGTAGAAGCCCATCGAGTGGTTGGGTCGACGGAAGAGCTGCCACACCAGGTAGCTCTTGCCGGTCTGGGTGCGACCGGCCAGGGCCTGCGCGACCGGGTGGGTCGCGAAAACCACCCCCATGGCGGCGACGGCCAGCAGCGACAGCCGCACCGGCCGGCGCACGGTCGGGGTCAGCGCCAGGAACGCGTAGACGCCGCCGGCCAGGACGATGCTCGTCTCCTTCGTCAGCATCGTCAGGCCCAGCATGCCGCCGGCCGCGACGTACCACACCGCCTGCTGGCTCTGCACGAACCGGACCAGGCAGTACAGCGTGAGCGTCGCGAACAGGACCATCGGCCCGTCGAGGAGGACCTGGCGGGTGACGATCACGTGGTACGGCATGGCGGCGACGAGCAGCGCCGCGACCAGCCCGACCCGCCGGCCGTAGAGCCGGGCGCCGAGCAGGTGGACGGCGAGCACGGTCGACACGCCGAGCACGGCCACCACCACCCGCCCGGCCACGTCCACCTCGCCGGACCGGAAGAACGGCGACAGCAGGGTCTGGAAGAGCATCGGGTGGGCCCGGAAGACCGGAAAGAACGGCGTGTAGTTCGGGTTCCCGGCGAGCGAGGCGGCCTGCCCCGCGTAGACGGCCTCGTCGCTGTTGAAGCCGAGGGCGTCCAGCCGCCACACCCGCAGCAGCAGCGCCAGCGCCGCGATGGCGACGAGGGCGGCCGGCACCGCCCACCGGCGCCGTCGGCGGCCCCGACCGACGCCGTCGGGGCGGGAGTCCGGCACGGGCACCGACCGGACGACGGGGTGGAGCACGACCGTCGCCTCGCGACGGTCGTGCTCCATCTCCCCGACCGGAGACGGGGTCACGCTCACGCACGCGCTCCACTCGGGGCCAGCGCCCCACTCCACCGCGGCCAGGCCGGGAGGACCACCTGCTGCTCGGCCGGCAGGTCGCCACGCTCCGCCCGCAACAGGTCCGGGATCTCGTCGGCCCAACCGAACCGGTCGGAGGCCAGCACCCGGCAGCGCACGTGCGACAGGAACCCGGCGAGGATCTCGCGCTCGCGTTCGCGCAACTGCGCGTAGCCCTGCCCGTCGATGGTGATGGCCGGCGCCAGGTAGCGGAACGGCGGGAACCCGTACGCGTCGTCGGTGTTGCTGATCATCCGGTCCAGCGTCTCGTCCGGGCCGAGCTCGCTGATCCGCGGCGTGCCGCGCTCGATGATGAACAACTCCTCGACCCGGGTGCTGGTGCCGATGCGGCAGGGGACCAGCCGGTCGACGCTGTACTTGGGCGGCGGGACGAGCCGCTGGGTGATGGCGTTGATGCCCATGATCGGCACGTTGAACCGGCTCAGGGTCAGCGCCAGCGAGCGGCCGCCCTTGGAGTGCAGCCGGCTCTGGAACTGCAGCCGGCGCCACTCGGCCGGGGTCAGGTCCTGGGCCTGCACCGCGCGCAGGGTGTGCGCGCTGATCGTCAGCGGCTTGGGGAAGCAGGTCGCCACTCCGTCGGGGCCGATCAGGGTCATGTCGTCGGAGAGGAAGTGCCCCCCGTGGTCACGCAGCAGGCGCAGCACCGTGGCGGTCTTGCCCGTGTCGGTCAGCGCCGAGAGCATCACCCCGACGCCGTTGAGGTTGACGCACGCCGAGTGCAGGAGCATCTGCCCCCGCGAGACGAGCACGAACCGCAGCAGCGCCTCGATGATGTTGGTGTAGACCACGTGCGGCGACCGGGCGAGCAGCGGTCCGACCTGGATGTCGATCGGCGAGCCGAGGCTGATCCGGAAGTTCGCGCCCAGCCGGCCCAGGTGCTCCTCGTACCGGAGGACCGACTCGTTCGCGTACTCGGTCATGGCGGCCCGGCGTCGCGGCCCCCGACCGCCCACGTCACTGACCCGCACCGCGATGTCGACGTCCGCGTCCGCCACCCACTGGGCCCGGAAGAACTCCAGCTCCGGCAGCATGATCTGGGAGCCGATGGTGACCACGCCGGCCACGTCGTACCGGTACTTCAGGTACTGGTACCGCTTGCGGGAGGGGGCGGCGGTGGCCGCGGGGGCCGTCAGGCTGACGAGCATGCGTACCGGATCGCGCCGGCCGGTGCTCGCGGTGGAGTAGATCACCCGGTCGTTGATGAGGAACCGGACGAGGAAGAGCGCGACCAGCGTGAGGGCGTTCGCCGTGAGGATCCCGACGCCGGCCCAGACCAGGGCCTGCAGGACCGGGAGGCGCAACAGCAGCAGCATGTTGTTCAGCAGGAAGAAGCGGCTCGCCCGGCCGGCCCGGGAGCCCTGCCGGTTGCGCCGGTAGATCAGCAGGTCGATGAGGACGAAGTTCCACGTCGTCGACAGCTGGGTGGCCAGCGCCGCGCCCAGCAGGTGGTGCAGGTTCGCCGGCTCGTAGAAGAACCACAGGGCGGCGGTGTTCACCGCCATGCCGGAGAGCCCGACCAGTCCGAACGCGACCATCCTGATCAGCTCCGCCAGGCGGTCGCGGGTGGAGGCCGGGCGCTCCCGCATCTGGCCGACCAGCCGTTGGCTGCGCAGCCGCCACAGGTGCCGCAGGAAGGTCAGCCCCTCCCGCACGGACGCCTTCGAGCGGCCGGCGTGCCGGTGCGCCATCTCGTAGGAGACCTCCGCGATCCGGGCGCCCGGGTGGCGGACGAGCAGCTCCAGCAGCACCTTGAAGCCGATCGGGTTCATCCGGTGCAGGTCGACGGCCGCCCGGCGGAAGGCGAACAGGCCGCTCATCGGATCGCTGATGGTGGTCAGCCGGCGCGGGAACAGGCTCTTCGCCAGGCGGGTGGCCCACGACGAGGTGGCCTCCCGGGCGGCGCCGCCCAGTCCTTCGCTGGAGCCCTCTCCGGCGTAGCGGGTCCCGATCACCACGTCCACGTCGTGCCGCATCGCGATGTCGGCCAGCCTGCCGGCGGACTCCGGCGGGTGCTGGAGGTCGGCGTCCATCACCATGACCCACTCGCCGTGGGCGTGCCGGGCGCCGAGCAGCACCGCGCCGCCCAACCCGCCGGCCCGGGAGTTCGCCGGACGGTGCAGCACGCGTACGGCGACCGGGGCGTCCGGCGCGTGCCGGGTCAGGACCTCGACGGTGTCATCGTCGCTGTCGTCCACGAAGATGATCTCCGCGCCCAGCGGCGCGAGGGCGCCGCCCAGGCGGGACAGCAGGGTGGGGATGTTCTCCGCCTCGTTGCGGGTCGGTACGACGACGCTCAGCCGCACCTGCTGTTCCGCCGCGGGCCGGTGCAGATAGCGCGGCGTCGGTTCCGGGTCGTGCCGGTACCGGCGCCGCCGGACTTCGCCGCCCGAAGTCGCCGACTCCTCGTCGTCGTCCGTCGATGGCGCGTGTGCAACCTCGGTCATTCGACCCTCCATGAGGTCTGCTTCCAGGCAATGACGAGCCGCCGGAAATACAGCTCGGAAACAGCGCAGAAGCCAGTTGGAAATGCGTGCGGGACCGTCTCCGGTTCGGTCCCGGCACCGTGGGTATTGACGGGGTGGCTGCGGTGTCGTCAGAGAGTACGAAGGGCGAACACGCGGTGTCTAACACTCGAACAGTCGTGAAGGTGACACTCGCTCACCCGGCGTCGCGCCGGCGGGGACCCCCCGCTGCCTGCGGCGAAACGGGGTTAGGTAACCCTTTTGTTGCGCTGAGTGACTACTCAATCGGACCGCTGGCTGACCACTGTGGACGGATCGCGGCGAGTCGGAAAGCGTTCACCACAACGCCGCACGACGGCGCGACAAATGCATGCCGGACGAAAGCCGCGGCAATTTCCTTTACCTACAGCTACCGGCCGGGAATTGTTTCGGATGACGTGGCCGTGGCCGTTCGGCTGAGTGTTTGCTTCGTAAAGTATCGGCCGTCTCCACCGGGCCAGCCGAGGATTTCCCCGAACGGTGTGCGTCTCTGCCGGTTCGCCGCCCGCCGCGGTGACCGTGCAGGCCACCCCCGACCGGCCCACTCGGCCCGATGGCGGCACCTGGTCGGCGGGACAGGCCATCTTGTCCGGTGCGCCGACTTATCCGGTGTGCCGACCCGTCCGGGGACGACGATGAGCCCTGCCGAGGGGGGCAGGGACCGTCCACGCCGGTGCGCCCCGCCCGCCTCGGGCGAGGTTCGCCGGCCCGCGCTCAGGCGGAGCCGGCGACCACCGCGTCGCGGACCAGCCTCCGCAGGCCCTCCATCGGGTCGCCGTCGCCCGCGCCGAGCCGGTTGCGCAACGCCGCCACCGTCAGTCCCAGGTCGGGGTACGCGAAGGCGAGGCTGCCGCCGCTGCCCGCGGTGCCGAACGAACCGTCCGCCTCGACCGCGTAGCCGAGGCCGAAGGTCACCTCTGCGCCGAACACCCAGTCCTCGCCCCGCACCGCCACCGCCGACACCTCGGCGAGGCGGTCCGGCGAGATCAGCCGTACCCCGTCGACCGGGCCGAGCAGCGCCGCGTACATCCGGGCGATCCCGCGCGCGGTCATCGTGCCGACCGCCGGCACGTCGGCCCGCAGCACGTCGGGCCGGCTGCCGATCGTCCCGTCCGGACGTACCCCCGGCGGGGCCACCGCGTCGAAGTTCGGCAGGTTCGCGCTCGCGTAGGTCATCAGGGCCGCCAGGCCGGCGTCCTCCAGCCGGGCCAGCCGGGGCAGCTCGGCCTCGGGCACCGCCAGGAACAGCTCCCCGGTCAGCCCGAGCGGCCCGGCGACCTCCTCGGCCAGCACCTGCGAGACCGGCTTGCCGGTGACCCGCCGGACCACCTCGCCGACCAGCCAGCCCCACGTCCAGGCGTGGTACGCGACCCGCTCGCCCGGCGCCCACCGCGGCGTGGCGTCGGCCAGCAGCCCGCACATCCGGTCCCAGTCGGTGAAGTCCTCCGCGGTGATGTCGGCGGGCAGGGCCGGCAGTCCGGCCGTGTGGGTGAGCGCGTGCCGCAGGGTGATGCCGTCCTTGCCGTGGCGGGCGAACTCCGGCCACACGTCGGCGATGCGCAGGTCGTAGTCGAGCCGTCCGCGCTCGGCCAGCACGTGCACCACGGTGGCGGTGAGGCCCTTGCCGGTGGAGACCGCGTGGATCGGCGTGTCGGCGGTCAGCGGCCGGCCGGTGGTGGCGTCGGCCAGGCCGGCCTGCTCCTCGACGAGCGGCGCGCCGTGCAGGTAGGCGGCCACCTGCACCCCGGCCTCCCGGCCGGAGGTGACCAGCTCGTCGATCGCGGTGCGTACCTCGGCCCGCAGGCCGTCCCAACGTCCGTCCATGATCAGCGAGCCTGCCAGACCGCCCCGAGGCTGTCGCCCGAAATTGCCCCGGGCGTGAGCCGCGGTCACCGTACTAGCGTCGGCTGCGGATCAGGTCCATCAGCCGGCCGTGGGTCTCGGCGTCCGCCGCCACCAGCAGGCCGCGGCCACCCGGCCCGGTCCGGGCGCCGTCGATCCCGGTGACCACGCAGCCGGCGGCCCGGCACAGCGCGATGCCGGCGGCGAAGTGCACGCTGCCGGACAGGTCGCTGCCGTCGGTGACGTACGCGGCGCGCTTGCCGGCCGCCACCCAGGCCAGCGCCAGTGTGGTGGACACGACCCGCGGCCGGAACCCCTCGACGAAGTCGGGGTGAGCCAGCAGGTCCACGGCCCGGAATCCGGGCGCGTTCGGAAACGGCGGATCCAGGTTGACGTCCACCAGTCGGGTGGCGGGCGTGGGCGTCAGTTCCGCATCGACCCCGTCGCGCCGTACCCGCGCGGTCGCACCGTCGGTGAAGAAGACCTCACCGGCGAGCGGGTCCGCCACCGCCGCCGCCCCATCGCGCAGCGCCACGTTGACGGCCACCAGCATGGTGCCTGTGGCGTAGTTCAACGTGCCGCACAGGGGATCCACCAGCCACCGCCGTGCGGCGTCGACCGGGCCCTGTCGCCCGCCTTCCTCGCCGAGCACCGCATCGTCGGGCCGGGCGGCCCGGAGGACGTCCAGGATCGTCCGCTCTGCCGCCACATCGGCTTCGGTGGCGAAGTCCCCGCCGCCCTTGTCGATGCGGCTGAGCCGCTGGCCGTACATGTCGCGCACCCGGTCCGCGCCGGCAAGCGCCGCGGCGACGGCAACCCCGGCATCGTCCAGGCCGGCGTAGGAGTTGATCATGCCGGGAAGGGTATCGGGGACGGGCCGGCTTCGCTGCCCGCGGGTGCCGCCGGGCGGGTCCGATTGCCGCGCAGGCGGGCGTACCGGGTAGGTTGCCGGCATGGCGGAGGCGGCGACCGACGGGGTCGTGGAGATCTGGACCGACGGGGCGTGCAGCGGCAATCCCGGCCCCGGCGGCTGGGGCGTGCTGCTGCGCTGGGGCGGGCACGAGCGCGAGCTGTGCGGTGGCGAGGCCACTCCGACCACCAACAACCGGATGGAGCTGACCGCCGCGATCCGGGCGTTGGAGAGCCTGACCCGTCCGGTCACCGCGCGGCTGCACACCGACAGCACGTACGTGCGCAACGGCATCACCGGGTGGCTGGCCTCCTGGAAGCGCAACGGCTGGCTGACCGCGGCGAAGCAGCCGGTGAAGAACGCCGACCTGTGGCAGCGGCTGGAGGCGGCCTGCGCCCGGCACGAGGTCACCTGGCTCTGGGTGAAGGGCCACAACGGACATCCGGAGAACGAGCGGGCCGACGCGCTGGCCAACCGGGGGATGACCGAGGCGCGAGCGGAGGCCGCCCCCGCTCGCTGACCGCCGGGCGGTTGTGTCGACCCCGGTCGATGGGTAACGTAGCGGATCGATGCCGTCACGGACAGTCGCCCCCCGGAGGTGTCCGCGTGACCGTTGCGCCGCTGACCGACCTGCCGATCTGGCCCCCGACCAACCTCGACCGCGACCCGCTCGTCCCGCTCGACGCGGGGGAGCGGCGGCGGTTCGCCGGCCCGGTCACCCGGGTCCGGCTGCCCACCGACGCCACGGCCTGGCTGGTCACCCGGCACGCCGACGTCAGGTACCTGCTGCGTCACCCCGGCTTCAGCGCCGACCTGACCCGGCCGGGCTTCCCGCTGCCGCGCCGGATCCCGCCCCGGCGCGTTCGGCGACCGCCGGGGCGGGTTCCTCCGGATGGACGGCGCCGAGCACGCCCGGCTGCGCCGGATGCTGACCGCCGAGTTCATGATCAGGAACGTGCGGCGGATCGAGCCGCTGATCCGGCAGACCGTCGACCGCGCGCTGGACGAACTGCACGCCGCCGGCCCGCCCGCCGACCTGGTCACGCACGTCGCCCTGCCGGTGCCGTCGATGGTGATCTGTCACCTGCTCGGCGTCCCGTACGCCGACCACGGCTTCTTCCAGGAGCGCAGCCGGACGCTGATCGACCGCGACGCTCCGCCGGAGCGGGTCCAGCGGCACGTGCGGGAACTGCGCGACTACCTGCACCGCCTGGTCGAGGCGAAGGTGGCCACCGGGGAACGCGCCGACGACCTGCTCAGCCGGCTGGCCCGGGACCGGGTGGACACCGGGGAGCTGGCGGTCGACGAGTTGGTCGGCATGGCGGTGCTGCTGCTCATCGCGGGCCACGAGACCACCGCCAACATGATCGGGCTGAGCACCCTGCTGCTGCTCCGCCACCCCGCCCGGTACGCCGCGCTGCGCGACGACCCCGGGCACGCCGACGGCCTGGTCGACGAGCTGCTGCGCTACCTGAGCATCGTGCGTACCGGCCTGCCCCGCCTGGCCACCGAGGATGTCGAGGTCGGCGGGCGGCTGATCCGGGCCGGGGAGGGGGCGATCGCGGTGCTCTCCCTGGCCAACCGGGACCAGGCTGCCTTCGACCGGCCGAACGAGTTCGACCCCTACCGGGCGGCGCAGCAGCACGTCGCATTCGGCTTCGGGGTGCACCAGTGCATCGGCCAGCCCCTGGCCCGCGCGGAGCTGCGGATCGCCCTGGTGGAGCTGGCCCGCCGCTTCCCCCGGCTGCGGCCGGCCAGCACGGCGGGGCGGCTGCCGACCCGGGACAGCTCGGTCGTCTACGGCCTCGACGCGCTGCCGGTGACCTGGTGAGCGGCGCGGTGCGGGTCGGCGTGGACCGGGACCGCTGCTGCGGGGCGGGCAACTGCGTGGTGACCGCGCCGGAGGTCTTCGACCAGGACGACGAGGACGGCCTCGTGCTGCTCCGCCGGACCGAGCCGCCGGCCGACGCGGTCGACCGGGTACGGCTCGCCGTGGAACTCTGCCCGGCCGGGGCGATCAGCGTCGCGCCCCGGCCGGAACCGGGTCACTCGTCGACGCCGGTGCCGGAGGCGTCCGCGACGCCGTGACCGCTCGGCTCGTGGCGAGCCGTAGCGTCACGCCGAGGCTGACGCCGCACTGCGGGGTTCGCTCACCGCTCCGGGCGGCCCTCCTCGATCTCCTCCGGCTCGTTCGCCGGGTCGGTGGTGCCCGAGACGTCGGCCACGTCGTAGCCGGCCCGGCTGACCTCCCGGGCGGAGCGGTGCTCCTCGGCCGGCAGGTCGGCGAAGTCGTCGCCGGTGTCGTCGGTGCTGTGCAGGGACTCGCCCGGCGGGCGCAGCGACGCCTCGTACGCGGTCGCGCCGTCGGGCTCGTCGGTGGCGGCGCGGCCGAAGGACTCTTCACTCGTCATGTGGCACTCCTGCCCGCCCCGGCCGGGGGCAAACGCTCAGCGGGCCGCGTCCGGGTGGGTCGGCATCGAGGAGCCGCCGGAGCTGCTGCCCGACGCCCCGCCGGCCACGCCGGAACCGTCGTCCTCGGTCACCTCGTCCGGTTTCGGCGCACCCGGCTCCGGCGCCGGCACGTCGGTGTCCGCCTCCACCTGGACCAGCCGGGCCTGGCCGGCCTCGTCCTCGGCGTGCGCCGGGTCGACCGGCTGCTTGCCCTGCCGTGTCTCGTATTTCACCGGTCGGCCTCCCGTCCGTCGCCACGGTGACGCCGCCTACCCGCCCCCGTCGCGGCGAAACCCGGCCGGCCCGCACCGGAGCGCGGCGAGCCCGCGCTGCCGTCGCCGGGCCGACCGCGTGGCAGGTTGTCGGCGTGGTTGGCCGCCGGCTCCGCCGGGGCGCGCCCTTCGGCGGCGGCGCCGGCTGCGCGGGCTCGCCGGTCGCCGCGGGTGGCGCCGTCAGCGGCGGCGTCGGCCCGCGGACCGCCCGCCGGTCGGACGCCCACCCGCGGGCCGTCCACCGGAGGACCGCGGGCCGCCGGGCGACGGGACCGGGGTGACGGTCAACGACCAGTGCGCCGGGCGGCGCAGGCCGGTCGGCAGGACCGTGCGGTGGTCGCCGCGGGCCGCGTCGAGCTGGGACTGGTGCACGAACAGGCAGTCGCCGAGGTCGGCCCCGCGCAGGTCCGCGCCGCGCAGGTCCGCCCCGGTCAGGTCGGCCGCGCCGAGGTCCACCCCGCGCAGGTCCGCGCCGATCAGGCAGGCCCCGCGCAGGTTGGCGCCGGCCAGGCCGGCCCGGCGCAGGTCCACGCCGATCAGCACCGCGCCGCGCCGGTCCACCCCGGCCCGGCCGGCCCGGGCCCGCTCGCCGGCCCGGGAGAGCAGCCGGTTGACCCGGTCCCGGTGCGCGTCGACGTCGACGTCGAGCAACTCCTCCGGGGTGCCGTCGGTGAGCCGTCCCGTCTCGGCGAGGGCGGCGGCCAGTTCCTCTCGTAGCGGGCCGGCCGGGGTCAGCGCCAGGGCCTCGGTCAGATACCAGAGCAGCTCGTGCAGCGGCCGCATCACCGCGAAGGTGTCGAACATCCGCCGCGCGGTCGCCGGATCGGCCCGCCAGTCCCGCCCGCCGAAGGTGCCCTGGGCGACGTGCTGGCCGGCGCCGAAGCAGTCGAAGACGGTGCAGCCCGGGAAGCCGCGCTGCCGCAGGTCCCGGTGGATGCCGCAGCGGGAGTCGGCGCGCAGGTTCGGGCAGGGCTGCCCGGCGGGCTTGTCGACCGCGAAGTCGGCGGAGGCGGCGAACGCGGGCGCGACGCAGCAGATCCCGAAGCAGCGCGCGCAGTCGGCCCGCAGCTCCCGGGCATCGCCCGCCGCCCGCTGGTCCACCGCCTCGGACACCTCGCCCGGCCTCCCGCCCGTCACCGTCGGCCGCGACCCTCGCGCCCGCCGCCATTCTCCGCCCCGCCGGCCCGGACCGGCCGCCGGGGGCACCCGCTGCTGACCGCCGCCGCGCTGGTCGGCGCGGTCAACGCGTCGCTGCCCGGCCTCGGCGCCGCCCTGGCTGGCCGGCCTGGCCGGCCTGTCGACCGGCCCGACGGTGCTGGTGGGGGTGCCGGCCGCGCTGGTGGCCTTCGCGGCGCAACTCGCATCCATCGGCCGGGCCTCGATCTCGATGGACCGCTGAGCCGGCGCGGCGGCGGGCGCCGGCCGGTTCGGGTCAGAAGTCGAACAGCGCGTCCGTGCCGCGCCGCAGGTGGCACCGGTTGTCGAAGGTCCGGGTGTACGTGACCGGCCGGTCCTGCCAGAAGCCCACGGCGCGGGCGGTGACCGGGGCGTACTCGCGGGTGCACGGGCCGGGCCGCACGTCGAGCGCGTCGAGGTGGCCGTCGACGCGGGCGACGAGCCGGCAGGCGGTCGCCGGGTCGGGGTGCAGCCCGCCGGCGGGGCCGCAGATCAGCACGGTGGCGCGCACGTCGTCGCCGCCGGCGTCGACGGTGAGCAGCAGCGCCGAGGGGGTCTCGGGGCCGGGGCGGGGCGCCGCGGCGGCCGCCGTCGGGGCGAGGCCGCCGAGCGCGGCGGCCAGGGCCAGGGTGGCGGTGGTTCGGGCGAAGGGCATGGGTCGTCCTTCCGTCGGGCCCCGGGGTCGGGGCCGGGATGGTGGCCCGGGCGTCGTGTGGCCGGGCCGACGAGAACCCTAGGTGGGCGGGGTGAACGCGAAACGTCACGAAGTGTTACGTCGACCGGCGCCCCTGAGCGGCGGCCGTGACATCGGCTCCGGGGAATGTCCGAACGGCTGACAACCGGATCCGGCACCCGCGGAGACGCAATGTGGAACTGTCGGGCGAATGGCCGAACGGATGACAACCGAAGTGCGCCGTTATTGCGACGACGCTTTCCGTAAACCGGATCGTTGTCGGTTCCTGACAACCGATCCGGCCGTTACCGGAACGATTCAATGCACTGTTCGGCGGCGGTTTACCGTCGGGTGGCAGGACGTTTTCCTCGCCATCGGGAGGGCTCCTCATGAGCGACCTGTCCCACCCACCGTCGTTGACCGCACCCGGCGATCCGGCCGCTCCGGACCCGGCCGTCGGCGTCGCCGGAGCGCCCGCCGCCGGCCGCCGGGAAATCATCGGCCGGTCGCCCAATCAGCTCGCCTGGCTGCGGCTCAAGCGGGACCGGACGGCGCGGGCCAGCGCCCTGACGCTGGCCGTCGCCGCCCTCGTCGCGCTCGGCGCGCCGCTGCTCGGCCGGCTCAGCGGAATCGACCCGACCGACAAGTTCGTCGACCGGCTCAACGATTTCGGAATGCCGATCGGCTACGCCGGCGGCATCAGCGCCGACCACTGGCTCGGGCTCGAACCCGGCAGCGGCCGGGACATCCTGCTCCAGTTGGTGTACGGCCTGCGCACGTCATTGTTCATCGCCTTCGCCTCGGCCCTGCTGGCGTCGTTCATCGGGGTCGCGGTCGGCGTGCTGGCCGGCTGGGCGCGGGGCTGGCTGGACAGCGCGGTCAACTGGTTGATCGACCTCACCCTGGCGTTCCCGTTCCTCATTTTCGCCCTCGCCGTGATCCCGATCCTCCAGGACCGCTTCTACACCGAACGGGAGGCGCCGCCGCCGGCCTTCCGGGTCGCCCTGATCATCGCCACCTTCGGCCTGTTCAGCTGGACCTACACCGCGCGGCTGGTCCGCGGCCAGGTGATCTCGCTGCGCGAGCGGGAGTTCGTCGAGGCCGCCCGGGCCGCCGGCGCGGGGACCGGGCACCTGCTGTTCCGGCAACTGCTGCCGAACATCTGGGCCCCGATCCTGGTCACCGTCTCGCTCAACGTGCCGCAGTTCATCGCCATCGAGGCGGCGCTGGCCTTCGTCAACATCGGCGTCACCGAACCCACGCCCGACCTCGGCCGCATGATCTACAACAGCATCGGCTACGTCGCGAGCGATCCCTGGTACACCCTGTTCCCCGGGTTGACGATCTTCCTGCTGGTCCTGGCGTTCAACCTCCTCGGTGACGCGCTGCGCGACTCGCTGGATCCCCGGTCCACCCGGTAACCCCCACGGCCATCGACACGCCCGGCCGGCGGGGGCCGGCGGGCGGGAAGGGAGCACACCCGTGCGCGCACGAACCCGGACACTGACCGGTGTCCTCTCCGCGGCGGCGCTCGTCGCCGCCGGCTGCAGCGCCACCACCGACGGCGGAGGCGGCGGCGACGAGAAGGCGAAGACCCAGACCGGCTCGATCTCCTACGAGGCGGCCGACAACCAGGGGCCGGCGAAGGCGGTCGACGGCGCCAAGGCCGGCGGCACGCTCACCGTCATGCAGAACTCCGACTTCGAGCACCTCGACCCGGCCCGCAACTACGTCAACGTGCAGCAGGTCACCGGCGGCCTGCTCTACCGGGCGCTCAACGGCTACAAGGAGGACGGCACCGGCAAGCTGCTGCTCGTCGGCGACCTGGCCACCAACCCCGGCAAGGACGTCAACAACGACTGCAAGGTCTGGGAGTTCACCCTGCGCGACGGGGTGAAGTACGAGGACGGCTCCCCGGTCACCAGCAAGGACGTCGCCTACGGCCTGGCCCGCTCGTTCGCCGCGAACCTCAACGAGGGGCCGCACTACATCCAGCAGTGGCTCTACCCGGACGGCGCGTACAACGCCACCTACAAGGGGCCGTACGACGGTGGCAAGGCGACGCCGGACGGCGTCGAGACGCCCGACGACCGGACGATCCGGTTCACCTTCCCGCAGCCGCACTGCGACCTGCCGTACGCGGCCGCGCTGCCCACCACCGCCCCGGTGCCCGCCGCCAAGGACACCCGGGCCAACTACGACCTGCGGCCCTTCTCCTCCGGCCCGTACAAGGTGAAGTCGTACGAGCGGGACGTGGCGCTGGAGCTGGAGCGCAACCCGAACTGGGACCCGAAGACCGACCCGATCCGCAACGCCTACCCGGACGCCATCCGGGTCACCTTCGGCCTTGAGCAGGCGCAGATCGCCGAGCGGCTGGTCGCCGACGCCCCGGCCGACCAGGCGGCGCTGAGCTGGACCGACGTGCCGCCGGCCGTGCTGCCCCGGACCACCGCCGCCGGCGTGGCCGAACGGGTGGTCAAGGGCCCAACCCAGTACACCTGGGTGCTCAGCATCAACACCCAGCGCGTCACCGACCTGACCGTCCGCCGCGCGCTCAACTACGCCGTGGACAAGGACGCGGCGCTGAAGGCGATCGGCGGGCAGGCCGCCGGGAGTCCGGCCACCACGCTCATGTCGCCGACCACCGCCGGCTGGCAGAAGTACGACGTGTTCAACGCCCCGGTCACCGGGGACAGGGCGAAGGTCACCGAGCTGCTGGCCGGGAAGAAGCCGAAGCTGGTGCTCGCCCACTCCAACACCGAGCTGCGCACCCAGCAGGCCGAAGCGATCCGGAAGAACCTCACCGACATGGGCTTCGACATCGTCATGAAGCCCATCGACAGCACCAGCTACTACGACGAGATCGGTCGTAAGGACAACCCGTACGACCTCTACCTCAGCGGCTGGGGCTCGGACTGGCCGACCGGCTCCACCGTCATCCCGCCGGTCTACGACGGCCGGGAGATCGTCGACGAGGGCAACAACAACGTCTCGTACCTCAACGAGCCGTCGGTCAGCGCGGAGGTCGACCGGGTGCGCAACCTGCCGGCCGCCCAGCAGGACGCCGCCTGGATGGCCCTGGACGAGAAGATCATGCGGGAGTACGCGCCGGTCGTGCCCTGCTACTACGACGCCACCTACGAGCTGCACGGCTCGAAGGTCGGCAACGCGTTCCTCAGCGACGCCTTCGGCATCATCTCGCTCAACGGCATCCACGTGAAGCAGTGACCGTCCCGTGGGGGCGGTCCACGCCGGACCGTCCCCACCCGTCCACCGGGGGAGGTGCTCCCGTGCTCCGATTCGTCGTCCGGCGACTGCTCGTCGCCGCGGTGACCCTCGCCGTGATCAGCCTCGTCACCTTCGGCCTCTTCTTCGCTGTGCCGAGCAGTCCGGCCAAGGTGATGTGCGGCAAGAACTGCACCGCCGCGGACATCGCCCAGGTCGAGCGGCGGCTAGGCATCGACCAGCCGCTGCCGCGCCAGTACGCGGAATTCGTCAAGGGCGTCTTCGTCGGCCGCACGTACGGCGAGGGGGACTTCCGTCAGGACTGCCCGGCGCCCTGCCTGGGCTACTCGTTCCGCAACAACCAGCCGGTCACCAGCATCATCGTCCAGCGCGCCCCGGTGACGTTCAGCATCGTCCTCGGCGGCGCGGTGCTGTGGCTGACCCTCGGCGTCTCGCTGGGCATGCTGTCGGCGTTGCGCCGGGGCACGGCCCTCGACCGGGCCGCCATCGGGGTCACCCTGGCCGGCGCGTCCATGCAGGTCTACTTCTTCGGCCTGATCCTGCTCTACCTGCTGGTGTACGCCACCGGGCTGCTGCCGTTCCCCAACTACACCCCGTTGACCGAGAACCCGGCCCGGTGGGCGGTGGGGCTGCTGCTGCCCTGGATGACGCTCGGCTTCCTGAATTCGGCGCTCTACGCCCGGCTGGCCCGGGCCCAGATGCTGGAGACCCTGTCGGAGGACTTCGTCCGGACCGCGCGGGCGAAGGGGCTCTCCGCCCGGCAGGTGCACACCCGGCACGCGTTGCGCGCCGCGGTCACCCCGATCGTCACCATCGCCGGCCTGGACATCGGCACCAGCCTCGGCGGCACCTTCATCACCGAGACCATCTTCGGCCTCCAGGGGCTGGGCAAGGCCACCGTGGAGGCGGTGCAGTTCCTCAACCTGCCGGTGGTGATGGCGACCGTGCTGCTGGCGGCCGTGCTCATCGTGATCGCCAACATCGTGGTCGACGTGCTCTACGCGGTCATCGACCCGCGGGTCCGGCTGAGCTGAGGGGAGAAATCGACATGGTGGAGCTTCCGGTGCCGCGTACGGGCGAGGGCCCGTATCTCCAGGTCCGGGATCTGCGGGTGCGGTTCGACACCGAGGACGGCGTGGTGAAGGCCGTCGACGGGGTGTCGTTCGCCGTGGAGCGGGGTCGGACTCTGGGGATCGTGGGGGAGTCGGGGTCGGGCAAGAGCGTCACGTC
>NZ_JBEZZJ010000051.1:0-36365 GCF_040639095.1 Micromonospora sp. NPDC023966
GGCGCCTACGACATCACCGACGACAACATCATGATGCGCAGCGGCTCGGAGTCCGGCGGCATCGCCTGGGACGGGGTCGCCCAGGTGAGGGACACGCCGGAGTTCTGGATCGTGTACGTCGGCCGGATGCCGGCGACCGTGATCCCACGTCGCCTGATGTCCGCCGAGGACGCCGAGACGTTGCGAGCCTTCATGGCCAAACGTGGGCTGCTGCAGCTGCGGTGAACCATGTGCCGCCAACCGATAGCTGCCACCAGAACTTCATCAGGTAGCGGCACTCTCGCTGCAACCGGTCATAGGCGAGTCGATCATGAATCACGCGCTGCGCCATGCTCCGTTGGGCAGAGGCCGGCGACTGCCCGTGCCGGCCGGGCGTGCCCGTTGGCATGGCAACCGAGAGTCAATGGCGGTCGGCTCCTGGACGTGGCCGGCCCGCAGGCCGGAAGCACAGCAACGGACCCGACCGGCGTCGGCCGTCGAGGGTGCCGCTCAGCGGGCCTTCTTCGTCGCCCGCTTGCGGGGCGGCGTCAACGAGTCGGCGACCGCGGCGATCGCGGACGGAACGAGGCGGTAGTACGCCCAGACGCCCCGCTTGTCGCGCTCGAGCAGGCCGGCCTCGGTGAGGATCCGAAGGTGATGACTGACGGTCGGCTGGGAGAGACCAAGCGGCGCGGTGAGGTCACTCACGGACGCCTCGCCCTCCGGAGCGGACTGGATCAGACTGAGCAGTCGCAGCCGGGCCGGGTCGGCGAACGCCCTAAGCACTCCCGCAAGCCGTTCAGCGTCGGCACGCTTGATCGGTTCGCCGGCCAGCGGCGAGATGGCAGCTGTAGCAGTTTTCGCAGTTCCCACATCCTCCATCGTTCCACCAACAACATCCCTAGGCCGGTGGAACGAGGACGATGACCGCGGATGCCTGCGCATCTGCTCGCCGACCTACGTCCATGGCGCCGGCGGGCGCTGCACTGACCGCTCCTGCCCTCGACGCCGAAGCGGCTGGCCTGCTTGCGGGAGGTTGTCCATCAGCTCTGGCCCGGAAAGCCGGGACAATTCTGCACCTCGGTGGTGGCCATCGGCGCGCCGCCGGACTGGCTCCCCACCGCGCGCCACGCTGGCCGGAGTGAATTCTGGCAGGGCTCAGAGCCAGGGTGGGGGGCCCTCGGGGGTGAGGGTGTGAACGTCGAACAGTACCGCCGCCTCCACGCCCAGCGCCGGCCCGCCGTGGCGGGCCGCCCAGGTCAGGAACGGCCCGGGTTCAGGTCCGGCCACACCCAGGCCCTTGGTGTACTCGGCGTGCGCGGCCAGCGAGGCGATGCCGCGCCGCAACGGTTCACCGGTGACATCCACGCCGTGTGTGGGGCGGTCGGCGCCGGCAAAGCAGACGTAGCGCACACCACCCCAGGGTGGCAGCCCTTCGTCCACGAGTTCCGGGAAAACCCACCGGTTGCCGGCGTCGCGGGCGGCGTCGAGCGTCGCCAGTCCCACTGCCCGGTGGTCGGCCTGGTTGGTCATACCGCCCACCATGCGGACGGTGAACGCGCCCGAGACGATGACGTCGGGGCGGTGGCGGCGGATCGCCCGCACAATGTCGCGGCGCAGGTCCAGACCGTATTCGACGACGCCGTCACGGTGGTCGAGGAACTCCACGACGTTCACGCCGACCTCCCGGGCCCCGGCGCGCTCCTCCTGCTCGCGCAACGGCCCGGCCTGCTCCGGGTGCATCGCGTCGATTCCCGCCTCGCCCCGGGTGGCCAGCAGATAGGTGACCTGCTTGCGCTGCGCGGTCCAGCGGGCGATCGCCGAGGCGGCGCCGTACTCGATGTCGTCAGGGTGTGCGGCCACCGCAAGACAGCGGTCCCAGTCCTCCGGCAGTGCCGGTAGAAGGTTGTCCACGGTCCAGACCGTAGCGGCCTCTTCGCCTATCCGGCACCGCCGTGTCGGCAACACTGACATCCCCGGGTCGAGCGATACTGACCGGGTGGACTCCGTTCGGCTCCACCCGCAGGCGCGGGCGGCGATGCGAGTCCAGCAGCGTGTCCCCCTCACCCGGGCGAACCTGCCGGCGGCACGGCTCAGCATGGTCCAGGCGACTCCCGCCGAGGTGGGCAGCGGACCGGCGATCCGGTCCGTGGTGGCCGTCGACGCCGGCGGCGTGCCCGCCCGCCTCTACCGCGACGGCGATGACGACGCACTGCCGGTGGTCCTCTACGCGCACGGCGGAGGCTGGGTGATGGGCAGCGTGAACACGCACGACGGGCTGTGCCGGCACCTGGCGGCCGCGTCCGGCTGGGCGGTTCTTTCCGTGGACTACCGGCTCGCCCCCGAGCATCCGTACCCGGCCCCGGTGGAGGACATGCTGCGCGCGCTCACCTGGCTGCGCGGACCCGGGGCGGCGAGGCACGGGCTCGACCCGGGCCGGATAGCGGTGGCCGGTGACTCCTCGGGAGGGCACCTTGCGGCGGTGACCGCCCGGCGCGACCGGGATGCGGGGACCCGTCTCGCGGGTCAGCTCCTCATCTGCCCGGTCATCGACCCCGCGGCGGACTATCCGGCGCTGGACGAGTACGGCCTGGACCGGGAGGAGATGCGGTTCTTCTGGGACGCGTTCGCCCCGCCGGGCGTGGACCGTACGCAGCCGGATCTGGACCTCCTGCGGGCCGACCTCACCGGCCTGCCGCCCGCCCTGGTCATCACCGCCGAGCTCGACCTGTTGTCCGCCGAGGGCGAACGGTATGCCGCCGGGCTGCTGGCGGCCGGCGTTCCCGTCACCGCAGTCCGGTACCAAGGGCTCATCCACAACTTCCCGCGGAAGCTCGCCTTGTTCGACGCCGCCCATGTCGCTCTGGCCCAGCTGACCGCTGTGCTGCACCGTTGGTGAAAGGCCCGTACGGGCCGAGAACGATCTCCGGCAGGCTGAAGCGGCAACCAGGGTATTCCCGGCCCAGTCGCTGGTCAGCCGAGCGGTATGGCGCCGAGAATGCACAGCCCAAGCTCGACCCAACCCACGCCCGACAAAGCGGACCGATGAGCCCAGCGCCGACGGGCAGTCTCTGCTAGGTCCGATGTCTCGTCACAGGAGGAATCATGAGCACCACGGAACGGCGAGGCCCGGTGAAGGCCGCCATCACCGTGTCACTGGACGGCTACGTCACCGGTCCCGACGATCGTGAGGGCCAGGGGCTCGGCATCGGCGGCGAGCGGCTCCACTACTGGGTGATGGGCGGGCCGTGGACCTACGAGACCGAGCGCGAACCCGGCGCCGGCATGACCGACGAGGACCGTGCGTACTTCGACGCGCTGCTCGAGGGGACGAGCGCCGGCCTGTGCGGCCGGGGCATGTACGACAGCGCCGGGGCCTGGGGTGGCCGGAATCCGTTCGGAGGCACGATGGTCGTGCTCACCCACCGCACCGCGGACCAGCCCGACCCGAGCACCGGTTTCCTCATGGTCGACGGGTTCGAGGAGGCGCTGGCGGCGGCCCGGCGGGCGGCCGGCGACAGCGGCGTGGCCATTGGCGGGGGCGCTGACATCATCCGGCAGGCCCTCAGGGCGGGGGTGGTCGACGAGCTCGGCATCACCACCGCTCCGGTCATCCTGGGCCGGGGAAAGCGGCTCTTCGAGGGCTTCGACCACGATATAGACCTCAACATCCTTTCGGTCCACCACGCGCCGTACGCCGTTCATGTGCGGTACGCCGTCGCACGCTGATCCCGTCGTGCGGGGGAGCCCACCCCTGGGGCACGCAGTGGTCGACGAACCGCTCGGCGGCAGGCAGAGCCAGCGTGAACGCGCCTTCGTCAGCACCCGCGGTGAGCAGGTCGGCGTTCACCCTGGGATGTGCCCTCGCGGCCTTGGCGAGGACGGCCAGAATTTAGTCTTCACGCGTCGCCGGCAGGGGCATACTTCATGCGGCAACCGGACTGACGGTGCTGCTCAGGATTTACCCATGGCGAGCCGGGATCGGGGGAGCGGGGCGACGCGCGGTCCGAGGAACCGGCGGCTTCGACATTTCGCGGCCCGGCCTACGGACGATCAACGATGGACAGGCGTAGGCCGGTCTCTGTCTCCTCGATGAGCACGCGTTCGCCGTGGCTGTGGTCTGGCAGCATCGCGTCGTACAGTTCTTCGTTGCTGATCTCTACAGTGCCACCGGCCCGGCCGATGAGGACGTTGAGTACGGCGCGCAGGTTGACGTCGCTGAGATACCGCATGGGGGGTCTCCGTAGGTACTGCTGCTCGAGCGATGGCGACGAATGGTGCGGGTTAATGCGCCGGGCGTGGACCCGGGTCAACGCTGCGGCGAACAAGGACACCCGCGTGCTGCCTTTCCGTCTGCCTGAGGTCGTGACAGGCCGGGTCGTGCCGGTAGGAGCCGGTCAGGCTGGGCGACGATCAACCCCCGCGCGACGAGCCCTCGCCCGGGAGGCCGGTCACCTGTTTTCACGGGCCGTGGTGGCGCGGCGACGTCCGCCAGGCCACCGGTCCCAGCAGGGCCACTCTCACCGAGCTGTCGAATCGCCGAGGTCGGCGGGGTCGAGACGCAGGGTCGCGAGCAGCCCGGTGTGCCGAGTGGTGTCGACCTCCTCCGGCAGCTCCCGCTCGACCCAGTCGGCCCTGGTGTGCTGGCCGCGCCGACGCAGCGCTGAGACGATCGTGTGCCGGGCGATTGTCATGATCTGCTCCTCGGTGGCGATGGTGGGAAGACTGTGGTCCTTCGCTGCCTCGGCGCAGGTGCTGTCGGCGCGGACGCCGGTTCCGTTGGCGCGGAGCGTCCGGCCGGTCCAGCGTCGGCTATGCGGGAAGCGACCGCGGCAGGCCCGCCGGGGGCGGTGCGGAGACGGCCGCCACCCCCTCCCAGGTGCGCCTGCCCACGCTGTCGGCCGTCGCCCCGGACATCGTGCGCGGGGACGGTGCGCAGCTGCGGAGTATGGACCATGTTGCCGGTGGTGGCGGCGCGCGCTATCGCCGCCTCGGCCAAGTCGACCGGGGTGTCCGGCGGGACGGCCAGCAGGTCGACCCGATCTTCTCTGAGGCAGATGGCGGTCAGCAGGCTGGCGGGCTGACCGGTGAAGTAGCCCAACCGCAGCACCCTGCCGCCGATGGTCGGGCAGGGTGGATTGCCGTCCCAGATCTCGGGTTTGAGAAGCAGCCGGACGGGCCCGTGCAGCGGGTCGATGGCGAGGACGAGGCCGGGGTGCTCCGACGGCGGGAGGTTGGTCGGCCGGGCCGCTGCGGATCGGGTGCGTTCGGGTACGAACACGGCATCCTCTTGGGCCGAGCCGGCGTGGCGGGCACCTCAGGAGTGGGATGTCGTCGATTCCCGGTTGGCCCCAGCCTACGCCTGTCCGGGAAAGTCAGATCGGTGACGCCGCAATAGGGGTCCGGGCTCACCCCGAACGGTCCGTGGGCGGCGCTCGCCCGACGACTGAGTGAAGCGGCCCGCGGGGTAGCCGACGACCGAGCACGGCGGGGCTGAGAGGAACCGGCTAATGCCCTGACCGCATACGTTCGCCGGGTCGGTCAGGCCGCCGCGGTGAGTACTGCTCACCCAGACCAGGTTGCTGGCAGACATGTGCAGGTCGTCCTGGATCGGCGGCAGCGCCGAGATGGTCGACGACACGTTGACAAAGGTCATCATCACGCCCAGGCAGACCACGACGAGGGCGGACCATCCTGCCGTGCCTCGGTCGCGGCCGCCGGGCGGGACACTGCGGCGGTGCTAGGCCGGCTAGTGGAAACCATAGCCAGGACCCCAGCACTCCTGGCTATGCAAAAGCCTAGCCAGATGGGTGTGGTCGCCATGACACAGCCAGCCGGGCCGGCCGGGCCCGACTCCGACGCCGTAATCACCTTGACCGGCCGCTTCGCTGATCGCGACGCGTGGCAGGGCGAGGGCTGGTGCCGCATCGAGCACGCGCTGGAGCTGATCGGCACCCGGTCGGCGCTTCGACGAACTGGCCCGTCGTACCGGCCTGACCGAGGCGGTGGCCGCCAAACGGCTCAAGCAACTGGTCGCCGACGGTCTGCTGCAGCGACGGCCCTACCAGGACCCGGGCAAGCGGACCAGGTACGAGTACGTCCTCACCGAACTGGGCCGAGAGCTCTTCCCCGTGCTCGTCGCCCTGATTCAGTGGGGGGAGCGGCTCGGCCGGGAGGGCGGCGTCGAACTCGTGCACGTCGGCTGCGGCAGTCCGCTCGGCGTCGTGGTGGAGTGTGCGAAGGGGCACGAGGTGGCCCTACCCGACACGGCCGCCTGGCTGGTGAGGGACGGAAACGGCACCGACCACCCGTAACTGGACCGGCACACCTCTCGCCGACGATCTCTAGAGCGGGAGCGGTTCGGCCAGGTGCTCGGCGGAGATCGCGCACTCGGCGTTAGGCGCGCACACGGTGGTCACAGGAAAAGACTGTAACCATGCCAGGCAGCCTGTGTTGGCCGCTGAGCAGGCCTCCGCAGGATCGTTTTGGAGGACGCAACGACGACAACCGAAGGAATCCCGATCATGACCTCCCCACGCATCACCACGCCGTTCAACGCCCGATCCTCCGCCGCTGACGTGGTGGCGGGCGTCGACCTCACCGGTCAGCGTGCCATCGTCACCGGCGCCTCGTCGGGCATCGGCGTCGAGACAGCCCGGGCGCTCGCCGCCGCGGGCGCAGAGGTGACCCTGGCGGTGCGGGACGTGGCGGCCGGCGAGCGGACGGCGCGGGACATCCGCGCCACCACGGCGGACCGGCTGGTCCGGGTCGCCCCGCTCGACCTCTCCGACCAGGCGTCGGTGGCCGCCTTCGTCACCGCCTGGGAAGGCCCCCTGCACATCCTGGTCAACAACGCCGGGGTGTCGGCGACCCCTGAGATGCGGACCCGGGAGGGCTGGGAGCTGCAGCTCGCCACCAACTACCTCGGCCACTTCGCGCTCACCACCGGACTGCACCGGGCGCTCACAGCGGCCGGCCGAGCGCGGGTAGTGACGCTCAGCTCCATCGCCCACGTCCAGGCGCCGATCGTCTTCGAGGACGTCAACTTCCGCGAACGCCCCTACGACCGGATGCTCGCCTACGGCGAGTCGAAGACGGCCACCGCGCTGTTCGCGGTCGAGGCGAACCGGCGCTGGGCCGGCGACGGGATCACCGTCAACGCGGCCAACCCGGGCGCGGTCGCCACCAACCTGGGGCGCCACCTCACCGAGGAGGACTACGCGCAGCTCCCGGCGTTCGACTTCAAGACCCCGGAGCAGGGGGCCGCCACCTCGGTGCTGCTCGCGACCTGGCCGGACCTGGACGAGATCGGGGGCCGGTACTTCGAGGACTGCAACGAGGCCGCGCGGTACAGCCCCGAGACACCGCTGCAAGGCGTCGCCGACCACGCCATCGACCCGGCGGCAGCCGAGCGGCTGTGGCAGGTCTCGCTCGACATGCTCGCTGACGCACGACGGGCCTGACCGTTACTGCGTTCAATCAGCCGAGTTCGTCCGGTCGTGGGCAGGCCAGATCTGGATGAGCCATTCCTCCACGCCGGGGTGGCTTTCAGACTTGCCGTGCAGGGTGGCGGCATGGTCGCGGTCGCGGCGGTGAGCCCTAATCTCCAAGGTTCCCGGGCCGGGCAGAACTATCTCCTCGCCGGCGAACATCGCCATGACCGACATGAACTGCAGGCGGCCGTTATGGCTGTCAAGGTCGGACTCCTCCAGGCTGTCCCAAATGCCCGGGTCGGGAGGGGGCTTGCTTGCCCACAGTTCAAGCCGCACCGGGGGATAAAAGTTGCTGCTAGTGCCGTGACCACAAACGTTCGCCGGGTCGGTTGCCGGAGAAGTTTGAGGTTCCCCCCGGGATGTGGACACCGGGTTATGCCGCGATCTGGTGCAGCGTAGTCGGTTGAAGGGTCTGTTCGTAATCGGCGGGGCTGAGATAGCCCAGCGCGGAGTGGCGGCGCCGGTGGTTGTAGAAGGCGATCCACCGGAACACGTCGCGGCGGGCGTCAGCCTCGGATGCCCAGCGGCGGTGGTCGACGTCGAGTTCACGCTTCAGGCTGGCGAAGAACGCCTCGGCCAGGGCGTTGTCATACGACGAGCCGATCCGCCCCATCGAGCGGCGGATGCCGTGGCGGCGGCAGGCGTCGGCGAAGTCGCCGCTGCTGTATTGGGCGAGTTCAATCGGAGTGGAAGATCACGCCGTCGGCCCGGCCGCCACGGGCGACAACCGCGGCGTGCAGGGCGTCGACGACCAGTTCGGCGCGCATGTGGGTGTTGATCGACCAGCCGATCAGCCGACGGGTGGTGATGTCGATGACCGTGGCCAGATACAACCAGCCGCCGCCGACGCGCAGGTAGGTGATGTCGCCGCACCACCGCCGATCCGGTGCCGTGGCGGTGAAGTTGCGGCCGATCAGGTCCGGCGCCGGCGGGACGGCCGAATCCGCAATGGTGGTGCGTTTGCGGCGGCGTAGGTGCCGGCCCACGACGTCCCGCCGCCGCATGATCCGCTCCACCCGCTTGCGGTTGACCTGGACACCCCGAGCATGCAGCTCGACGGTCACCCGCGGCGACCCATAGGCGCCGCCGGAGTCTGCGTGAACTCTGGCGATCTGCTCGGCGAGAGCATCCTCGGCGGCGGCGCGAGCCTGTCGGGCCGGCTCACTGGTGGCCCACCGGTAGAACCCGGAGCGAGACACCGCCAGGACCCGGCACAGCCGCTTAACGCCATAGACGGCCCGGTGGGTGGAGATGAACCGGAAGCGGCTGGTCACCGATCCATCTCCTTCGCGAAATAGGCGGCTGCCTTCCGCAGAATCTCCTTCTCCTGCCGCAGCTCAGCAACCTCACGCCGCAGGCGGGCGATCTCGGCGTCCTTGTCCGCCACCGACAACCCGTCCCCACCCGAGGCGGTCGCAGCGGCCCCGATCTGGCGTTCGGCGGCGCGGACCCAGGTCCGCAGCGTCTCGTGGCTCATCCCGAGCTCACGCGCCACCTGGTTGATCGGCCGCCCCGACGAACGGACCAGGTCGACCGCGTCACGCCGGAAGGGCGTTGCCCCCTGGTCCTGGACACTTGAACCTTGGATCGTGATGGTCCGGGGAGATCAGGAGTCCCTGACAGATGGTGAACAAGCACTACCCCGCGGAGTTCAAGGCCGACGCGGTCGCGTTGTACCGGTCTCGGCCGGGGGCGACGATCGCGCAGATCGCTGACGATCTCGGTGTCAACCGGGAGACGTTGCGTAGCTGGGTCCGCGCCGATGATCGACGCAGGGGCGCAACGGCCGGGTCGGCGGCCTCCGTGGCGGGCTCGCGGGCGTCCGGTTCGGTGGAGGACGAGAACGCGCAGTTGCGGCGCAGGGTCCGGGAGTTGGAAGAGGAGCGGGACATTCTGCGGAAGGCGGCCCGGTATTTCGCCGGGGAGACGCGCTGGTGAACCGCTTCCAGTTCGTCGCCGACCATCAGCAGCGCTATGGCGTGAAGCGGTTGTGTCAGATCATCGGGTTGTCCCGGTCGAGCTACTACTACTGGCGGTCCACGGCGTCGGCCAGGGCGGCACGAGAGGCCACGGATGTCGCTCTCGCGGGCCGGATCCGGGCGGTGCACGCCGAGTACGACGGCACCTACGGGGCACCGAGGATCACTGCTGAGCTGCACGATGCCGGACTGCGGGTCAACCGGAAGCGGGTCGCGCGGGTGATGCGCCGCTTCGGCGTGCAGGGTCTACGACTACGCCGCCGCGTCCGCACGACGGTGCCGGACCCGGCCGCGGCGAAGGCCCCGGACCTGATCGGCCGTGGCTTCACCGCCCCGGAGCCGAATCAGCGCTACGTCGGTGACATCACTTACCTGCCGGTCGGTGACCGCGGCTTCCTCTACCTGGCCACCGTCATCGACCTGCACTCCCGCCGCCTCGCGGGCTGGGCGATCGCCGACCACATGCGCACTGACCTGGTCATCGACGCCCTCCACGCCGCAAAGCGCACCCGGGGCGGCCTGCACGGGGCGATCATGCACACCGACCACGGAGCCCAATACACATCGATGGCCTTCGCCGCAGCCTGCCAGGCCGCCGGCATTCGACAGTCGATGAGCGCGGTCGGTAGCTCCGCCGACAACGCCGCCGCCGAATCATTCAACGCCACCTTCAAACGCGAAACCCTCCAAGGCCGCCGCGCCTTCACCGACGAACGCGAAGCACGGCTCACCGCGTTCCGCTGGCTGCACCGCTACAACACCGTCCGGCGCCACTCCCAGCTCCGACAGCAATCCCCGATCACCTACGAGAGAAAAGCCCGACCGGCACCGGCTACGCTGGCCCCCGCCGCATAAACCCCGTGTCCAGGATCAGGGGTCAAGCCCCGAACTCTTCCGTGTATTTCGATGGACGCCCCAACGGGGACACCCCTTCCTCTGGACCAGCGTCCCGGAGTGGCTGCCATCGGAGAGCCGCTCGGTTGGCCCCTGGTCCTCGGTGGACTGGCAGCACTTCTTGGGGCTGGTTGAGTGGTTACGGCCCTGCTGCTGCGCCGACGACAGCGCTCAGGTCAGCAGTCGCTCACGCTGGCGTCGAGTCAGCCCGGGGCACACAGGGGGCACAAGACACCGCCAAACGTCGTCAAGCAACGACCATCCATGGCAGCCTGAGAAGCCGTGCCAGCAGGTGCCGGGCACCGTTCACGCTGGGGGCGGGACAGCGGCTCTGAGTTCCGCTTCAACTACACGTCGAGCAGCCTTGGAGGTGGCCTTCGTTCTCGCAGCGCGTCAGTTCACGGTCGGTAGGAAGCCATTCGGCCGGGTGCGGCTGGTTTGGGTACCCGAGGGAACAGCCGCCATGAGATCACGTTGGAGACGGCGACTCCGGTGAGTACGGCGGTGGCCGCGACGGCGACCAGGACCGGGGGGAGCGGGAGCGTCACCAGTGCCAGTATGGCCAGCGTTAGCAGTCCGATCGGTCGAGACCAGGAGACGTGGCTGAAGGTCACGTAGTCGAGCAGGGCCCGCCCAAGCAGGAATACCGCAGGACCGCCGAAGATGACCAAGATCCAGGGTCGATCGGTGTGGCCGAGCGGGTGCGAGATGATCAGTTCGTCGCCGACGGCGCTGAGGCCGACGCCGGCGACCATGATGAGGTGCGCGTACGACGCCAGTCTGCCGACGTATGCCGGCGACTGTGCCGAGGCGATGGCGACCGCAAGCAATTCACCGGCCCGGTAGAAGTAGATCTGCCACAGCAGAACGGTGATGGCGAATGACACCAGCAGCGCCGCGGCTCGATCCCGCTCAAGGCCGTATGGGCTGATCTGGATGCCGGAGATCAGAATCGTCTCGCCCAACGCGATGATGAGGAGCTGCCGGTAGCGCTCCGTGAGATGGTCTTCCTGGATCGGATGGGCTCGAAACCCGGCCCGGCCGAGTCGCGGCGTGGGGTAGTCGAAGACGCCAGCGATGTAGTCCATGCCGACGGCAACGCTCCACAAGGCCACGCGGGCTCCGCCCACTGTGAAGGCGCCAGCGATCCACGGGACCGCAGAGATGAGGGCCCAGAAGAGGTTCCGGACGCTGACCAGGCGAACCACCTTGTTTGTGCCGATCAGAATGATCCAAAGCGGGCGCGCTATCTGGATCGCGACGTAGACCCCCGCGAAGAGCAAACCACTGTCGCCGTAGGCCCCGGGCACTGCGATGGCCATCAGCAGGCTGCCGAGCGTGGTGCCGATGACCAATACCTGGATCGCTGGCCGAGACGAGTCGTACCTGTTGGTGGCCCACACCAGCCGGTACCAGACCCACCACAGCGCCAGCGTCAGCACAAACGTGCCGTAGGTGCCTCGCCAAGTGAGGTCCGAGACCATCCGGTCGGACAGCCGAGTGAACGCGAACACGAAAACAACGTCGAACAGCAGCTCCACAAAGCCGGCCCGCTGGGACTGCCTGTACGTCCCCGGCTGCTCACCCGCCCCGCTCTCCACGGCCATGGGAGTGACGCTACTTTTGATCGCTTAGGCGGGTTGCCGAATGCGTGCCCGCTGCGGGGTCGACAACGAGGACCAGGCCCACGGGCCGAAGGCCGCGGCCGGCATCGGCTGACGAGGCTGCCACCGGCCGACGCAGGGCACGAGTAGCCACGCGAGTAGTCAAGGCGGTGCATCCGACGGACCGGGCCGTACGTTGGCCGACCCGGCGAGCAGCGCCACCCAACGCTGGCCGGGCACCGCCCGCTCCTGGCAGTGTGGGGCACACAGGGGGCACAAGATACTGTCGAACGTCGTCAACAAGCCACCAACGCCGGCAGCCCGAGACGCCGTGTGAGCAGGCGTCGCCGGCCGTTCACGCTGGTGGCGAGATAGCGGCTCTATGTTCCGCTTCAACGTCTGAACCCGTCTCACGGTTGTGCGTTCCCGTCCTCGTTCGGTGGTGGTGTTACCGCTTCGAGGGGTCGGGTAGACGGGGTTGACCCCCAGGAGGACCGCGCCGAGGCCGAACCTTGGCAGCGGGTGAGGGAGGTGCAGGGATGACTCATCGCATCCAGGAGGAAAGATGAGCACACAGGGCTGCATCGAGACAGCAGGCACCTGATCTGGCGGTCGGGGTGCGGGAAGCGTCCGAGTACGCGCCGATGGTGAGGGGCGAACAGCGCCCAGTGCAGGCGCCTGGAACGGAGACCAAGCCGTCGCTGCGGACCACCGAGTTTTGGGTCTACATCGCGGCAGTAATCGCTGTCCTGGCCGTGTCGCAGTTGGCCGGCAAGAACTCGGTGGGCGTGGACATCTTCCGCGCCAAGTGAACGAAGGAGAGCGATGGTGGTCCGGGAAGAGCAGGATGAGTTCCTCCAGCACGTTCAGCCCGACGACCACCGCGAGCAGGGTCGTCAGGGCGGCCAAGGCTGGCATCAGGGGCGCTAGCGGCAGCAGAACCAGACAGAGGGCGCCGGCGCTGATCCGCCGCCAAGCGATCTCCCGCTCGATCCGCCAGTGGGTGTACGCGAACGTGGTGAGGAAGAGGGCGGCGCCGCCGAACAGCAGGGCAGCCGCGCCGGGCCGGAACGGCTCGACCGGTGCCATCACCACCTCGGCCAGGCCGACGGCGACCATGATGATCCCGAAGCTGAACGGCACATGCCCGTAGACCATGACCGACCTGCGGAGGTCTGCCTGCTCCGCGGTCCGCTCCACCGCTTGCCGGAAGGCCCGCACGCCGTAGATGAAATACGCCCACCAGAGCGTGCAGACCAGGGTGTACCCGATGCCGATGGCGCGCATCCGGGCGGGGGTCAGGGGCTGGTCGACGGCCACGATCCCGACCTCGATTACCGACTCGCCGAGCACGAGGATGATCAGTAGTCCGTAGCGGTGCGTGTAGTGCAACGGCCGGACACTGACCGTGGCCAGCGGCCGGCGTGTGACCCAGGCGCCTACCACATCGGTGAGGACCGCGAGCGACCAGAGCACCATCCGGGTTGTGCCGGGCAGCATGCCGCCCGCCAGTTGCAGCGGCCCGGCCACCAGGCCCGAGCCGTAGGAGCGAAGGACGGGCGAACGCCAGCCCAGACTGTGGCACGGCCAGAGCTGCCAGCACGACCCGCATCGCCACATAGACGCCGGCGAACAGCAGGCTCCGATCACCGTAGGCGTCGGGAATCATCAGGGCCAGCAGCAGGCTGCCGAGCCCGAGGGCGAAGATCCCCGCCCGGTCCACCGGGTTGCTGACGTTCCGTTGGTCGGTGTAGATCGCGGCGCCCGCCCACGCCCAGTAGATTGTGACGAACAGAAGGAGCACCCGACCGACGCCCGCCCAACTGTCGTCGGCGTGCAGCATCCCGGAGAACTGGGTGAGCGCGGCCACGAAGGCCAGGTCGAAGAAGAGTTCTTCCCAGGTAACCCCCTTCTCCGGAGGGGGCGCGGGTCGCACCACCACACCATATCGAGGCGCCAGCCGGGCAGATTCCGGTTCGGGACAAGCGGCCCACGGCTACGGCCTGCCCGGTGGCCAGGCGTGAGAGACAACCCACGGCGGACCCGCCCCAGAGGCACTGTCATCGGTCGTTGACATCAACGGTGACGACCGAGACCGGACGATTGGGTGTGGTTGCGGTCCCTGGCCCGAACCCGGTGGACGTCAACGGACAACACGACTGTCGCTGAAAGCGCCTACAAGCGAGGGGTCGCAGGTTTGAACGTGCCAAGCCCACCACCTACCACCAGCGAAAACCGCCCCAATGAGATCATTTCCCGGGGCGGTGACGGCAATAGCGGTTTACGAGAGTTGTCCGTCGAGCTTCCCGAGCGCCTGCCGCATGACATCAAGGTTGGCGTGCGAGTAGATCTTGAGAGTGATCTTCACGTCGGCGTGCCGGGCGATGGCCTGGACGACGTGCGGCGGGACGCCCAGCTGATCAGCAGGGACACGACCGTGTGCCGTAGGTCGTGCAGCCGGACGTCCGGGCAGCCGGCCGCGTGCCGAAGCGCCGCGAAGTGACGGTTCAGGTTGCGCGGCTCCTTCGGGGTGCCGACCTCGGAGGGAAGACCGGGCCGAGGTCCTGCCACACTTCCGCCAGTCGCGCACGTTACTTGCGCTGCCGTTCCTGGTGGTCGAGCAGTCTTTCCGAGCCCGGTACGCGTCGTCGCAGTGGTCGGGGCGGCTTGCGGTTATCTCCGGCGGCCCAGTAGCTCCGATGGCGACGATCAGGTCTGGCCGGGGTGCGGCCTGGGCGGGCGGTGCGTTCTGGGGCCTGGTCCAGAGCCGGGATGCGAGAAGCCAGGGCAGCAGTCGCGGTTGCGGCAGCACTGGCGGTCGAGGCAGCGTGGCCAACACAGCCGCGGCCACGGCGGACAGAAACAGCGCCGTAGAGGATCGTCGACCAGCCCAGCATGAGAACCGCCGATGACATCCGGGCCGTAACCGCGGTTACATTATCGCGTGGACCGGGTGAGGGAGCGGCAGCCGAGCCAGTGGGTCCTGTTGGCGTATCGGATGTCACGGGAATCGTCACGGCCCCGGGATCGCAGCGTCCCCGGAGACGGATATCGTCGTGCGCTACCTGCCCGAACTGCCCGCCGAACAGGTGACTCAGCTGCAGGCCTTGTCACCGACTCCGGGTCGGGACGGGTGGTTGGCCGATCGATACCTGGACAGACCGAGGCGATCAAGGCGGCAGCGCCTACTGCGCCAGCAGTTGGATGTCCACCGAGTCCGGCACCGACTCGATGATCTCGGTGATTGTCTGTCCTTTCGCCAAGCCCTCCAGGCGCGGCATCACCGTCAGGCCAGACCGATTACACCCTTGCTTGGACAGTCCCAGTCCCTTCGTCGAAGGCCAGGCGATCGGACCGTCGCGGCTTTACCGGAGTCGTAGGTAGGAACTGAGCCGTCGTCGGACGGGGGCAGCCGGGAGGGGCACCAGGCGGTGAGCCCGGTCGAAGAGTGCGCGTTCGGCGAGTCTGGTCACCGCGAGGGCCGAGAGCGCGGTGGCGGTGAGGATCATGTACATGACGATGATCTGGTAGCGGATCGCGGTCAGCGGGTTGACGCCGGCGAGAATCAGCCCGGTCATGGCGCCCGGCAGGCTGATCAACCCCACGACCTTGGTCGCGTCGATAGTGGGCAGCAGCGCGGTGCGAACCGACGATCGCAGGTGGGGGTGGAACGCCTGGCGTGCGGATTGCCCCAAGGACAGACGCGCTTCGATCGCGGGCCGGGCAGTCTCGGCTTCCTCGACGAGCCGGCGCAACGCCACGCCGGTTGCCTGCATGGCGCCGGCGACAACCATGCCCCCGACGGGTATGAGTACGTGCGTCTGCGGGGGGATGGCGCGTAGCGCGACGAGGGCGCCAAGGGTGATGCTGCTGCCGGCGGCGATGGCGACGGTGGCGTACCAGCGGGACAGCGGCAGACCGCGACCCCTGCGGCCCGCGACCTGGCCACCGAGCACCATCATGAACGCGATCCATACCACGGCCCCGGGCAGCCCGGTGCGGGCGAAGACGAAGAGCAGAATCGCGCCGACGGCGACGAGCTGCACGCCGGCGCGTACCGAGGCAACGATGACTTCCCGGGACATCCGCAGCTTGTGCCGCTCGGCGACAACGACGACGAGTGCCACCAGAACCAGCGATCCGACCACCGCGCCCCAGCTGGGTACCGAGGTGTCCGTCACGCCGCTCCGCCAACCGCGTCGGCGCGGCTGGCCGGTACGCCGGCCAGCCCGGGTCGCCGTAGCGGAACCTGGGCGTCCGCCAGGGTATCGATCACGGCTTGGTCGTGGCTGACCAGCACGGCGGCGTGACCTGAGGCGACGAACTCGCGCACGGTCTGCATCACGCTGGCGGTTGCGGTGGCATCCAGCGCGGAGGTCGGCTCGTCGAGGAGAAGGACCTCCGGCTCCAGCGCGAGCGCGCGGGCCAGGCAGAGGCGCTGCGCCTCTCCGCCGGACAGACCGCCGGTGCTCCGGTGGAGAAAGACCTCGGGTGGTAGGGCGACCCGCTCCAGCAACCGTTCGGCGGTCGACCCGGACAAACCTGGCGCGCCCAGGCGTAGCTCGTCGAACACGGTCGCCGTGAGTACGACAGGACGCTGCGCTACCAGCTGTACGCGTCGCCGCAACGACAGCACGTCCAGCTCTCGTGCCGGTACGCCGCGGAAACTGATGGTGCCGGAGTCGGGTTCCTCCAGTCGAGTCAGCATGCGCAGGAGAGTCGTCTTGCCTGCTCCGCTCGGCCCGACGACCGCGGTACACCGTTGTCCGCGAATTCGTACGGACAGGTCCTGGAAGATCGCCGTGTCGTTCCTGCGGAGCGTGACCGCGTCCAGTACGAACAGGTCGTCGCCCTGATTCATGTCCTGCCTACCAACACAACCCCCTGCGTAGCAGCCGCTACAGATTCCCGCTTATACCGTAGTTCGCTACAGGGTTCCTCGACAGGGCCCCCGCCCGACCGGCAAATGGAGGCGGCGTCAACGCAGACAAGCGGCGGAAGGGAACAACGTCCCGGGTTGTCGAGGGTTTGTGTGAGGGTGCCGGTCTTGTCGAACGCCACCAGCTCGATGTCGGCCAGGTGCTCCATGACCACGGCGGATTTAACCAGGACGCCGTGGCGGCCGGCCAAGGCGATCGCGGACAGCAGCGGCGGCATCGTGGCCAGGACGACCGCGCACGGCGACGCGACGATCATGAAGGGCGTGCTGGATGTGAGTGGCTGTCCGTGAAGTGGCCAGCGCCGGGCGGAGAAGATGCTTCAATCGGACTGAAGCAAACAATGGTGGGACACGGACGAAGCTTCCCGCTGAGGAGTCCGAAATGCAGATGACCGCCACCGACAACCACGCCGTCGCCCAGGCGGTGCACGACATCGGGTCTGCCCTCTGGTTCGGCGGCACCGTGATGGGCGTCGCCGGGGTGAACAAAGCGGGCAGCGATCTGCAGGACGGCATCGACCGCATCCGGGTCGCCGAATCGGCGTGGAGTCGGTTCGGACCCGTGCAGTGGCTCGGCATTGGCGCCACCCTGCTCGCCGGCGCCCAACTGGCCCGCGTGGGTGGGCGACGCATGGCGTTGCAGAAGGGGTTCGGGACGGTAGGCGCCCTCAAGGCCGGGCTGGCGCTCGCCGGCGCCGCAACCACCGCCTACGCCGCGTACTGCGGAAGCAAGATCGGGCGGCTCGCCGAGGAGGCGCATCAACGCGGTGACAAGGTCGAGGTACGAGACGCGACGCTGTCGACGCCGCAGACTCCGTCCGAGATCGCCGTCTGGCAGCGACGGCAACGGCTGACCCAGTACCTGGTGCCCGTGCTCGCCGGGGCGAACATCGCCTGCGGCTCGTACCTCGTCCAGTCGTACCGGATCGGAGCCACCGGCAAGGGAGTGCTCCGGCGACTGCTGCCGGACTGAACCCTCCAGCCGCCGGCGTTCGTGCCTGAACATCCCCTCGACCACGAAGACGGCGCCACGTGAGACGTGGTGGTCGTGGTAGCCGGTGTCATGTCCGTCGGCCATCCAGGAGATCGTCCAGACGCCGAGATATTCACTGGTGTGAACGTCGCCGTACGTCCGCTCCCGTGTGGTCTAGCGCAGCCCGTCTCCATTTCCGATGGTCCATACGAAACATGTTCCTGGCGTCCGGACCATTCGCGGCGCTGGCCGGATGATGCCCAGAGACAGCGCAGTGGCGAGATTGTGGGCTGGAGCTAGCCGACCGCGCGCCCGGCAACGCCGGACGATGTCTGGCCCTCACCTACCCGAAGGAGGCCGACGGTGGCTGGGACATCCCGGGGATCGGCGTTCCGGCACCGGTTCGCCACGGCCACGGCCCCTCGTCGACCGCTGACCCGGTCGGCGGTCGGCGGCTTGGCCGCGCACGTGTTCTTCGAGTTGGCCGCCGGTGTCGGTATGCCGCTGGCCTCGGTGATCGGGCCGTACCGCGCGGCCACGGTCTGGGGATTGTGCACCACCGGCGTCTGGCGCACCGCGGGCAGTACGTCGCCCTCCGCGGATCGACTGCTGGCCGCAGCGAACGGCTTCGGCCTGGCCGCGGTGATCGCCCACCTCGCCGGATGGCCGAGCCGGACCCGATTCGGCGTGCCCTGGCTGCAGGACTGCGAAGGGCTCGGGCCTGACCTGATGCGGTACTACAACCCCATCATCTATTTCTCCGGCCTCACCTGCCTGCTCGCGATCCTCCGCGAGAACCGGGCTGCGCCTGCCGGGCTGCCCGCGCTCATGCTCGGCCTCGTGCCGGCGCTCGTGATCATGCAGCACGCGGAGCATCGGCGGCTGAAGGCGCAGGCGCGTCTTCACCGCAGCTGGTGGAATCGTAGGCTGTAATCACGTACTAATTTGAGCCAAGTCGGGCCCGACCAGCACGGCGTGTCCTCACCGACCACGCCCGTGTTCCAGGTGCGGGCCGGGTCCTTCGTGGCGTCGCACCCCCTCGTGAACCGCGGTCAGAATGTGGCGATCGGGTTGACCGGGCTGCCGGACGTGCCGGCGAAGCGGACCGGTGCGACTGTGAGGTGGAAGTCCCACTGGCCGAGCTCGGCAGCCGTCGTCGCGCACACCTCCAGGTCGCAGTTGTCGAGCATCCACAGGCCCATCGCGACGAGGCTCACGGCGTGAACCGGCATCAACACGTCTTCGTACCCCGACGGCTGAACGTCCTGGGGGGTGTCAGCGCCGATCAGCGCGACCTGCCGTTCATGCAGCCACGGCAGGCAGGACGCGTGCCAGCCGGCCTGCGTGAAACCGCTGGCCTCACCGGCCTCGCGCCGGACGCGGCCATAGCCGGTCCGCAGGAGTACCGCATCGCCGGGTCGCACCCGCACACCCTGGCGACGCTCGGCCTCCTCGAGATCGGCGGGAAACACACCCTGCCCCGGTTCCAACCACGGCACATCGCGGACCCTCGCAATGTCCAGCAGGACACCACGCGTGATGATCCCGTTCGCCGCCGCCGTGACGGCCGCCCACGCCGATCCCGTTGCGGCGTCGACCAACGAGTGCGACCGCCCGTTGTACATGATGCCGTCCCAGAAGATGTGGCACGGCGAGTCGACGTGGGTGAGGGTGTTGCCGTGGAACGTGATGCCGAGCCGCTCGGAGGAAAAGCCCCAGCGCCGGTCGGCGTGGAAGCCGGGCGGCATGTTCTCGGCACCCGGCATGTCGGCGGCGCACGGGCACGTCGTCGTCGACCGCTCCATGTCATCCGGTACGGCAACCTCCCATGCGCACGACACGCTCCTGCCGTGGCGCACGGCCCGCGCCGCCGCCAGCCGGACGTCGTCGGTGATGTGGTTCAAAGTCCCGAGCTCGTCGTCGTCGCCCCACCGCCCCCAGTTCGACAGCGTGTTGAAGTACCCGAGCACGTCGTCCTGCGTGGGCATCGGTCGCCCTGCCGTCATCCCAGCATCGACTCCTCCGGTCACGCGCCTCGAGGCACCGCAGGCAGGGTATCCCGCCCTCTCCTTATCGCCGTCGCCGCGATCACCCAAGGTGCGCATCAGTTTGAGCCAGGTCGGGAGTGCCCCGAATAGCGCGGCGGACGGCGCTTGGCCGCCCCACCACATCGACGACCTCACCGACAAGGTCAAACGGCAACGCCCACATCGCTACCGCGAGAGCCAGCCCCAACCCGGCCCGCGCCAACTTGAAAGGCCTACAGCCCACCGGGCCCGCCGCCATCGCAGGTAGCCGCGCGACCTGCGCAAGGCGTTCAACAACGCCTCGCCCGCGAAGTAGTCAGCAGCCCCGATGGCAGCTAAGGGCGGGTGTCAACGGGGCGGGCCGCTGGTGGGGGGACGACGTCGCGCGGCGGTTGCGGCGTCGGGCGGGCCCGAGCGCGCACCAGGTGGTGCAGCACCACCAGGGGAGCCACACCGGCCGGGTACCAGGCCAGGTCGACGGGGTCGAACTGCACACCCAGCGCCAGCCTCGCCGCCAGGCTCCGAGCCGACAGTTCGGCCGGCACCCCAGTCAGCTGCGCGCACTCCACCACCCAGCAGAACAGGGTGGCGACCGTCCCGGCCGGCACCGGCGTCATCCGGGGCCGCAGGAACAGCACCCCGGCCCAGACCATCGACGCGTACAGCGCGGTGCCGGAGTACTGCCGCAGCGCTCCGTCGTCAACCACACGGATCAGCAGTGCGAGGCCCAGGAACAGCAGCGCGGCCACCGGCATGAGCAGCCGCACCGTACGGGCCGTGATCGGCATTCTCGCGAAGGTAGCCACCGCCCCAAAGTACGGCTACCGCGGCACCAGCCCGGCGGCCAGGTCCGCGGCGGACACCGGCGTCCACGGCGCCCCGGCCGGCCCGTCGAGCAGTAGGGCGACCGAGCCGTCAGCCACCTCGCCGTCGAAGAGCCCCGTCAGCCGGTCCTGATCCACCGTCGCGACGAACGCCTTCGCGGCCTGGGGCCGCGGCGACGTGCCGTCCCCGGTGTCGCGGCTCGCTGCCGCACGGACCGCGGCCACGGTCTCGGCGCCGCCGACCGGCACCTGCGTGGTGGTGCCGTCCGCGTGCGCGACGACGATCCGCTCGGCCCGCGCCGAGGCGTGCCAGGCGGCGAGGTCCAGCAGGGTCGGGCGGGTGCCGGCACGGAAGTGTTCCCACAGGTCGGCGGCGAGCCGGCCGAGCCGCGCGCCGTACCCGCCGACGTTGTGCCCGTACCCGGCGGTCGACAGGCTCGCGTCGATCCACATCACCTCGCCGGTGCGCACGTTGAGCACCAGCGGCGCGAGCGACCGGGCGTCGCCGCGCAGGTTGAACCGCTGCACGACCCGGACCGGGTCGAACTGCCGGCCACCTCGCTCTGGCAGGGAGAAGCCGGCGAACGCAGCGTCCAGCGCCTCGAACGGAACGTCGTTGTAGCTGAACACCACGGGCACGGCCCACTCCACCCCCGCCGACAGCAGCGCGGCCCGGTCGAGGTCGAGGAACTCGGTGGCGCCCAGCGGCGGCGGTGCCGACGTCAGGTCACCGGAGTGCACCGCGGCGCGGCCCTTGAACCGCAGTCGGGTGTAATCACAGTGGCCCTGTGGCATCCACTCCTGGTCGTAGAACGCGCAGGACAGGTCCAGGTCGACCCGGAACTTCTCGCCGTCGGTCCAGTGCAGGAAGAGTCGTAGCACGTCCAGGTCGGGTAGGTGGCGGACGCTGCCCCGCGGCCAACCGGTCAGCTGCGCGGAGCCCGCGCGTTCGCGTCGCGGGGCGGGCACCCGGCTCAGCACGGCGTCGAGCACGGCCACGTCGAACCGATCCAGCCCGCCGGCCCGGTCGACCAGTTCGGCGTCGACGCCCGCCCGGATCTCGGCGATCGCGTCGGCGGGCAGCTGACGTCGCTGCTCCGGCGCGCTCCACGCCCGCACCACGTCACCCTTGGGGAAGAACGTGCGCCGCGGCGTGCCCCGCTCCGGCGGCGTACGCCGCTCCGCGACCCGGACTGGCGCGGGCGTGGCCGGCCGCCGTGTCCGCAGCCCCAGCGCGCGCCCCAGCGCGGGCCCGAAGGTGCCGACGTGCCCGGCTCCGACAGCCTGCGCAACCTCCGCCACCGACGCGTCGGCGGCCACCTCCACCGCCTCCACGACGGCGACCGTGGCGTCGCGGCCGGTCAGCGCGGCGGCCGCGTCGGCGAGGACGGTCGGCGACACCCGGGGGGCGACCTGCCGCGCGGCGTCCAGCACGACGCGTTGCGCGTCCGGGTCGTCGCCGGCCAGGCGGAGCAGGTGGTCGAGCCGCCGCCACAGGTCGCCGGGCCGCTGGACGAGCAGGGCGGCGGCGTCGGCCGCGTCCCCTTCGGCCACCGCCCGCTCGACCAGCGCGGCGAAGGTGTGAGCCCGTACCGACACCGTGCCGTCGGCGTGCCAGGACAGGATCAGCCGCTCGGGCGCGCGCTCATTGGCGGCGATCATCGCGGTGCCCAGCGCGCCGCCGGCCGGGGCGCGGGTGCCGCGCAGCGCGGCGAACGCGACCGCCGCGTCCGGGTACGCGGTGACCCGCTCGAAGGGATGCAGCCGCTCGGCGAGCCGCTTCCAGACGGTGGGGTGGCGTGCCATGTCCTCGGCCGCCGTGACCGGATCGAGGGACCCGACGAAGGCGAGCACCGCGCGGCGCAGCGGCCGGGGCAGCGCCCGCACCCGCGGCGCGCCGACGGCCACAACCGGCTCGTCGACCGGCCGGTACGCCTCCGACGGCGAGTTGTCGCCGCGCCGCCGCGGCAGGACAAGGCCGGGATCCCCGCCCGAGACACCCACAGGGCGCGGGCCACGTCGGTGGCCGTGCCCCAGCGGGCGGCGGTCTCGGCGAGCACCCGCTCATGGGCGGCGGTGAGTGCCGTGCGGTGCAGCGCCTCCGCGACCACCACTGCCAGGGTCTCCCGGGCGGGCACCACCGCCGGCAGCCAGTCGAGGCGGTCCGGCGCGGTCGCGGCGACGAGTGTCCGCAGGTCGGCCAGGTCGGCCTCGCCGAGCGCCGTGGGCCGCCCCACCAGGTCGTCCCGCAGCCGCACGGCGGTGCTGGTGGGAGAGTGGTCAAGGATGAGCCGGCGCAGCCGCACCGGCTGTGCCGTGGACGACGCCGGCGGTGCCGCCTCGGCCACGAGCGGCAGGTAGGGGTTGCCGGCGGTCAGCCGCCGCCCGCAGATCGGGCAGGCGGTGTACGCGTCGGCGTCGAAGCAGTCCGCGCAGACCAGGTGCCCACAGGGGTCCAGCGCGTGGACCCAGCCCTCGGCCCCGCACAGGATGCACGGTGCCGCCTCGGTCTGCAGCAGATGCACGATGAGCCGCTCGACGTAGAGCCGGTCCGCGGCGGCCGGGGTGTCCGGGAAGCGGCGGAACAGCGGCACGTGATCCCGGTCGGCGCCGACCAGTTCGGCGGTGACCGCGCAGACGAAGTCGGCCCAACGCATCCGGATCACCGGGTCCAGCAGGGCGAACCGCCGCCGGATCGCCGCGTCGAGCAGCCAGCCGTGGCGGCCAGGTCGGCCTCGAGGTTGGCCACCCAGGCGTCGCCGTCGGCGGGCGGGGCGGCGGCCGGCGCAGGCAGCGCCACCGCGCCGGCCCGGCGCAGCAGGATCGTCGCGAGCGCGTCCATCAGCGGCGTCCTCCTCCGGCCTGGTGCGCCGGCGGTCGGCGCCGCTACGGCAGACAGATGCCGGGGCGGAGAGTCGGCACGCTGCATTCAGTCGAAGAAAGTAGAAGGAAGCGCACCTGGGAGCCGCCCCGGCCCGCCGATGCTACGGCCGATGACCGAGGTTTCGCGACCCGTTTTGCCGCCGGGTCAGCGGCTCGATCAGTTGGCGGTTGGATGACACGCCTTCGAAGGAGACGACGCTGTCCAACACCTGGTCGGCCACAGCGGATGGGGCTCTGGCAGGGTGCTCAGCATGCCGGATCGCCTGCTCGATGACGAGGCCCTGGAGTCGTCCGCGGTGGTGGCCAACTCGGCGATGAACCGGGAACGCCAACTCGCCGGCGTGAACAGCTACACGCGGGAACTTGGGTTCAACCCACTCGACTGGGTCACGGCTCGGATCGGGCAGTCCCCACAGACGACGATCGGCTGGCTGGACCTGTGTTGCGGGACGGGCCGCTGCCTCCTGCAGGCCGCGGACACACTCGCCCGGGACCGCCTCGATCATCTCGTGACGATCGTCGGCGTGGATCTCGTCGACTTCTTCGACCCCACCCCTGCCCCGGGCGGGGCACTGCAGCTGACCTGTGCCTCCATCACGTCCTGGTCGCCACCGCGTCGGTTCGACCTCATCACCTGCGTCCACGGACTGCACTACCTCGGCGACAAGCTAGCGGTGCTGACCAACGTCGCCAGCTGGCTCACCGACGACGGACGGTTCAGCGCCGATCTCGACCTGGACAGCATCCGCCTCGCCGATGGCCGGCCCGCCGGCCGGAAACTCGCCAGCGCACTCCGCGAGGCAGGCTTCGCCATCGACACCCGCCACCGCCGAATCGGCCGGAACGGGCCCGGCGTCGTGTCACTGCCATACACCTACCTCGGCGCCGACGACCGCGCTGGACCCAACTACACCGGCCAGCCGGCGGTCAACTCCTACTACGCCGAAACCCACCCGCCACGGTCGTAGGTCTCCCGCAACCGTCACCGACAGTACGCCGGTGCGGACAGCCGCGAGTAGTAGAAGGGTCCCGGTCTATCGCCAAGACGGCAACGCGACCGCGAACAGCGAGGCGAGCATCGAGCGCGGGCGTTTCGATGCGCGTGTGGGCTTGATCGGACCATCGCCCACCTCACGGGTGACATAGAGGATGACCAATTCCGTACAGTGGCCAGGAACGCCGAGGTTGTCAACCGGCGGAATGGCGAATCCGGCTCGGCTTCCACGTCGAAGAACCGGTGCGCCTGGCGCTGGTCGTACCTCATCAAGCAGGCCAACGTGCCCGGGCGGGTGGCTTATGGTGAAGCCCGGGGCGGCGGTGGTTGCCATGCCGGTGCGAGGTGTATGCCCCGATCGGAGCCGTAGGGCCTTCATGTTTTCCAGCTGAAGGATGGACCCATGACAGAGCGAACATCTGCCCGCGCCGGAATGCTCGCCGTGCAGACCCGGAACAAGCGCGCCGCCGGCCATTGCTGAAATGGACTGGGCGGGATGGGGTCTGTTCGGGTTGGTCGCCACCGCGGCGCTCACCGCGGCGTTGATCACTGCTCAACTGGCCGGCCTCACTCGTCTCGACCTTCCCCTGGTACTCGGGACCCTGGTCACCGAGGATCCCGACCGGGCCCGGGTCGTCGGCTTCTTCATGCACCTCGGCGCCGGTCAGGGCTTCGCCCTCGGTTACGCGGCCACGTTCGCCCTGCTGCACCGGGCCACCTGGTGGATCGGGGCGCTGCTCGCGACGCTGCACGTCGGTATCGCGCTGACGGTGATCCTGCCGCTGCTTCCGGGTGTCCACCCGCGGATGGCCTCCCAGCGGGCGGGCCTGACCAGCACGGCCGTGTTGGAGCCGCCCGGCCTGTTCGCCGTCAACTACGGCATCCAGACCCCCACGGTCGCGGCTGTCATCCACGTCATCTACGGAATCGTCCTCGGACTACTCCTCCAAGCCGATTGACCGGGCCCGCGCGACTCGTGAGGGAGCAAGCTCCATGACGGACGCGGCTGCTCTTCGGCCCCCGGCTCCGATCAGCGACTACGGGCTGATCAGTGACACCCGCACCGCTGCCCTCGTCGCCAGCGACGGCGCGATCGACTGGCTCTGCGTGCCCCGCTTCGACGCCGAGCCCCTGTTCGGCCGGCTGGTCGGGGGCGCGGACGCGGGGACGTTCCGGGTCGGGCCGGTCCGGCCCGGCCCGGTTGTCGAACGGCGGTACCGGCAGGAGACCGCCACCCTGGAGACGACCTGGGCGGTGGGCGGCGGCCGCCTCACCCTCACCGAGGGCATGGTGGCCGAGGTCAGCGGCCGCCTGCTGCCGGCGACAATGATCGTGCGGCGGCTGTCGGCCGAGGAGGCGGCGGTCGACGCCGTCGTGGAGTTCGACCCTCGCCTCGGCGTACGCCACCGCCGGCCCCGAGTCCACCACCGGCGCAAGGCCCTGGTGTGTGACTGGGGTTCGCTCGCGGTCTCGTTGGGCAGCACGCCCGAACTCGCCATCGAACCCGGGCGGCCCACCTCGATCACGGTCAGCCCCGGCCGACCGGTCACCCTCGTGCTGGCCGTGGCCCACCGCGAGCCCCTGATCCACGTCGACCCGGCGGCGGCCTGGGATCTGCTCAGCGAGGACGAGAACCGATGGCGGGACTGGGCCGCCGAGATCGACGAGTCGCTGCCCTTCCGCGAGCACGTCGTACGGAGCCTGCTGACCCTGCGGCTGCTGACCTACTCGCCTTCGCAAGCTCCGGTGGCCGCACCCACGACGTCGTTACCCGAGGATCCCGGCGGGATACGGAACTGGGACTACCGCTACGTCTGGCCCCGTGACGCCAGCATCGGCGTCAGCGCCTTCCTCGCCGTCGGCAAGCCCGAGGAGGCCCACGGTTTCCTCGCCTGGCTGCTGCACGCCAGCCGGCTGCAACGGCCACGCCTGCCGGCACTGCTCACCCTGCACGGCCGCCGCGTGCCGGCGGAATGGGAACTGCCCGGCTGGCCCGGCTACCTCGGCAGCGTCCCGGTACGGATCGGCAACGGCGCCGCCAATCAGCACCAGCTCGACGTCTACGGCTGGGTGATCGACGCCGCCTGGGCGTTCGCGCAGGCCGGACAGCTCCTCTACAGCGAGACGTGGCGGGCGGTACGCGGCTTCGCCGATGTGGTCGCCCGTTGCTGGCAGGAGCCCGACGCCGGCATCTGGGAGGTCCGCGAGCCCGCCCAACACGTCCATTCCAAAGTCATGGGCTGGCTGGCCCTGGACCGCGCCCTACGCATCGCCGACACCCACCCACTGTCGGACCGCCAACGCCGAAGCTGGACGACAACGCGAGACAAGATCGCCGCCGAGGTCCTGCGGCAGGGCTTCGACCCCACGTCGGGCTGCTACGTCCGCAACTACGGCTCCCAGGACCTCGACGCGGCCATGCTCGTCCTGCCGCTGCTGGACATGGACAGCATCGAATCGCCCCGGGTGCAGGGCACCATCGACGCCATCCGGGACCGGCTCTCCGCCGGCGGTCCGCTGCTCTACCGCTACTCGCCGGGACGTGACGGTCTCCCCGGCACCGAAGGCGCGTTCCTGCCCTGCTCGTTCTGGCTCGTCCAGGCCCTCGCCCGCAGCGGGCGCCGCCTCGAGGCCGTCGAGCTGTTCCAGACCATGCTCGAGTACGCCAGCCCACTCGGCCTCTACGCCGAGGAGATGGACCCCGCGACCGGCGCCCACCTCGGCAACTACCCCCAGACGCTGACCCACGCCGCGCTCGTCCAGGCCGCACTCGCCATCCGGGACGCCCCCACCAGCGATCCGGTGTCCGGCTGACCGGGGCCAGCCGAGGCTATTCCTGGGTGACGGATCTGAGGTCGTCAGGACTGATCGCCTTCGCCACCTCGCTCAGGTCGTTGTTCAGCTGGTGATCGCGTCTGGGCAGCAGGTGCAGCTGTGCCTGCCGGATGGCGCGGGCGTACAGGTCGGCACGCGACGGTGGGGGAGTCTCGTCCCGGAGCCCATGAAACACGTGCACCGGCACGCCTTGTGGCAGCCTCGCGCCGAGGTCGTGCGGCAGCTCGAACTCGTCGCCGGGCCAGCCGCCGGCACCGACGAACGGAGCGGCGACCAGTACGATCGCCCTGAGCTCCGGCTCCGGTGGCCGCTCGGTGAGCGCGTTGACGAGGATCGTCGCGCCCACCGGATGGCCGACAACGACCGCCCCCGTCGTCCAGGGCGGCCACCTCATGCCGGATGGCCGCGCTCCACCTGGCGTAGCTCGGGTCGTCCTCGTTCGGCATGCGCGGGTAGCGGACCTCGTACCCGTCCCCGAGTTCCCGCCTCAGGCTGTCGGACAGCTTGTCGTCCCATTCGTCGTGCGCGCCCGCGCCGCCGCCTTGAACGAACAGGATCTGCCGGGTCTCTGCCATGACGATCCACCTTCGCGCTGTCATCTGAGTGCGTGCGGGGGTCAGCTGGCTAGGGTCAGGGCGTTGCCCTGCGCATCGTGGCGCATCATGATCGGACGATGCTGGACAGCGTGTTCCGATGGTAGTCAGCACATGGTGGGCCCTGCACGCCGTGGTATCGCTTGCTGCGGCATGTCTGCTCTGGGCCTTCAGCGTTCCCGGCTTCTCCTTCGGCCTCGAAGGCTCTCCCCGGCTGTGCGCCAGGTCAGGACCGTGGTGGTCATTGCGTGGCGCAGGAGCGGGCAGCTGATCTCAGCGCTGTCATCACCGCCGACGCCGCGCGGCGCCGAGGGCGGCAGCCATCACGCACCGGGCCGGTACGACCGAAAGATCGCGCGTTGACATCCTCTCTGCCCTAAGGACGGAGATTCCCTCCACGCTGCGCGTGGGACACGCGGCGTGCGGGTGGGTTCCCGCTTCCCTGCGCGCTGCCGGCACGGGTGCCGGTCTTACGTGCGCTCCACGGGCGTTGAGGTCCGCCTGTCCAGCGGCCCTGATGTTCCTGGCGGCGTTGACGTCCCGGTCGTGGGCTGCTCCGCACGGGCAGTCCCACGATCGGACGTTGAGCGCCATCTTCTCGTTGATCCGGCCACACGCCGAGCACATGCGGGTGGACGGGAAGAACCGGTCCAACCGGCCGAAGGTACGCCCGTATCGGGCGGCCTTGTACTCCAGCATGCCGGTGAATGACGCCCAACCGGCGTCGTACACCGATTTGGCGAGCCGGGTCCGGCCGAGACCGACGACGCACAGGTCCTCGACGTACACCGCTTGGTTGTCGCGGATGATCTGCGTCGAGAGCTTGTGCTGCCAGTCCCGCCGGGTGTCGGCCACCCGGGCGTGCGCCCGCGCGACCTTCACGACGGCCCTCTTGCGCCTGTTCGAGTCCTTCTGCTTGCGCGAGAGGGCCTGCTGCAACCGCTTGAGCTTGCGGGCGGCGCGGCGCAGGAACTTCGGCGCGGCCACCTTCGTGCCGTCCGAGAGCACCGCGAAATGCGTCAGGCCCAGGTCGATGCCGACCTCGGCATCGACCGGCGGCAACGTCTCGTCCGCGCCGAGGGTGACGACGAACGAGGCGAAGTACCGCCCGGCCGGGTCCCGGATGATTGTCACGGACGAAGGGTCCGACGGCAGTGTCCGGGACCAGCGGACCGCGAGGTCGCCGATTTTCGGCAGTCGCAGCCGTCCGTTGTCGAGGACCTTGAACCGGCTGTTCTTGGTAAACCGGATGCTCTGCCGGTTGTCCTTGCGGGACCGGAACCGGGGCGGGGCGACCTTGCGGCCCTTGCGCTTGCCCGTGACCGAGGCGAAGAAGTTGCGGTACGCGGTGTTCAGGTCCGCCAGGGCTTGTTGCAGCACGACCGCCGACACCTCGCCCAGCCAGGCGCGGGCCTCGGTCTTCTTCGCCTCCGTGATGACCCGTTTGGACAACTCACCGTCAGAGACGTACGGCAGTCCGGCCTCGCGGGCTTCCTGCCGTGCGCGCAGCCCGTCGTTGAACACCACCCGCGCACACCCGAACGCCCGAGCCAGCTCGATCTGCTGCCCTGGCGTCGGATAGACGCGGAACTGGTAGCGGAGCTGCACGAAAAGCACCGTACCGCATTGGTTTATGGCAAAACTTAAGGCATCCGCACCGGTAGACACTGCGTTTTTTGCCTTGCACGTTCACGTGGTCTTCGTGACGAAAGTTCCGGCACAAGGTGTTCGACGACCGGCACCTGTCCCGCATGGAACAGATAATGCGAGACGTGTGCCGCGACTTCGAGGCCGAGCTGGTCGAGTTCAACGGCGAGAACAACCACGTGCATCTGCTGATCAACTACCCGCCCAAAGTGGCCGTGGCCCGGCTGGTCAACAGCCTCAAGGACGTGCCGTCGCGCCGCCTGCGGCAGGAGTTCCCCGGCCTCGTACGCCACTACTACCGGGCCAACCAGCACTGGTCGGGCTCGTGCTTCGCGGGCTCCGTCGCAGGGGCACCGCTGAGCGTCGCAAAGCAGTACATCGAGCAGCAGAAACATCCGACTTAAGGCACTACTCGGCCTGACGGCCCTCCCAGCGCGGGCCTTCGCCCCCGCCCTGAAGGGCGGAGCACTGGCCCGCATTCCGGTAGTGGGTTATGACGCCGATGGCGAGCCTGCGGCCGGGCCGGTGCCCGTAGGGTGTCATCAGGCGAGGACGGTGCGGAGGTCCGGAGGACGTCGATGGTGACGGAAGGCGGCGCCAACGCGGCGGCTCCGACGCCACGGGACCCCGGCCGCCCGGCGTTCCTGGAACTCTTCTTCGACCTGGCGTACGTCTTTGCGATGATCTCCCTGGTCAGGATGCTCGCCGCTGACGTGAGCTGGACCGGCGTCGGGGGGACGCTGGTCCTGCTGCTCGCGTTCACCCTGGTCTGGGCGGTGACCACGTGGGGCGCCGACACCCTGGACCTGATGCGGCCCGCGGTCCAGGTGCAGTTCATCGGGGTGGCGGCCGGCAGCCTGCTGCTGGCGGCCGCGGCACCCGACGCGTACGACGGGCGCGGCCTGCTCTTCGCGATCACCTACTTGGCGATCCACCTCGGTTCGAGCATCTACTACCTCCTGCTCCGGCCGAGTGCGAACGAGCCGCTCAGCAGCGGCCGGATCTTGTTCTGGTACACCATCGCCGCCGTCGGCTGGATCGGCGGCGCGCTGGGCAGCGGCCCCACCCGCCTCTTGCTCTGGGCGGCGACTGTCGCCATGGAGTACATCGCCGCCTCGCTCGGCTGGCCGCTGCCGAAGCTCGGGCGGTCGCAGCCGCAGGAGTGGCGGCTGGTCGGCGAGCGGGTGGCCGAGCGGTACCGGCAGTTCGTCATCATCGCGCTCGGCGCGTCCATCTTTATCATCGGGACGACCTTCAGCCTGAGCGACTACACCATTGAGCGGGCGTGGGCGCTCCTGGTGGTGTTCACGATCGTGGTGCTGACCTGGCGGATCTACATCTACCGGGCCGGCGAGCTGCTGACCGAGGCCATCGCGCGATCGGCGAACCCGTCGCTGCTCACGCAGTCCGCCGCGGTCACTCATCTGATCATGGTGGGGGGCATCGGCGGTATGGCGGTCACGAGTCAGCTCGTCGTGATGCGTCCCTTCGGGGAGACGCCGCCCTCGTGGGCTGCGGTCATCCTCGGCGGACCGGCGCTGTTCCTGGTGGGCCGCGGGGTGCTGGACTACACGGTGTTCGGTCGGATATCTCGGTCGCGGCTGGCCGGGCTGGTCCTGCTGGCCGGCGCGGCGCCGGCCGCGGGCCTGCTGCCGCCGGTCGTGGTCGCGCTGCTTGCCATGAGCATCCTGGCCCTGGTCGCTGCGGCGAACCTGGTGAGCACCCACCGGCACGCCCGCGCGCCGACGCCACCGGCGCTCGGGTGACCCTCACCCGGTAGGCACGGTGACCCGGACGGGCCGCGCGTGTGCGGGCAGCGACTCCCAGGCCAGGATGAGCAGCAGGATCAGATTCGCCACGGCCAGGATGGCCAGCGGCGGAAGCAGCGCCATCGCGGGGCCGATGGCGCACAGCACCACGATCCCCAGCGCCCGGGACCAGAGGACCCGTCCGGTGACCACGGCGTCGAACAGACAGCTCCCGAGCAGGAACAGCGCCGGCCCGCCGAGGATGGCGGCGATCCAGGCGGCCGGTGCCGCACCGAACGGCTCATCGTTGACCAGCGAGACGCTGGTCGACAGCACCAGCACCCCGGCCACCATCACCAGGTGGCTGTACGAGGTGGAGGTGCCGGGCCGGACCCGCTCCACCATGGTGACGGCGGGCGGTGCCAGCAGCTGCCGCACCCGGTGGAAGTAGAGCTGAAAGAGCACGACAGCGCCGGCGAATCCGACGAAACTCGTGGCCACCCGGCCGGCCTGGAAGTCGCTGCCGGCCAGCCCGATGCCGCCGCTGAGGACCAGCTCGCCGAGGGAGATGATGAAGATTTCTCGATGCCGCTCGGACAGGTGGGCGCCGGTGAAGATCTGACTGGCCAGTTCGGTGCGACCAAGTTTCGGCGTCGGCCAGCCCAACCGGGCCGACCCGAGGTCGAGCGCCACCGCGACCGACCAGAGCAGCAGCCGGGCCGTTCCGTGCACGAACACCCCGGCCACCCATGGCAGCGCCGTGACGCCGAACCAGAAGAACACTCGGATGCTCCGGGCCTGGATCGGGCGATTCACTCGGGTACTGGGGATGAGGACGGCGTCCCGGACGAGATGGATGCCGAAGTACGCCGCGACGAGCAGCCAGCCGTAGTCGGCGAAGGCATACGGCACCGCGACCGCCATCAGCAGGGTGCCGAACATGACCGCCAGGACGGTGGCCTGGATGATCGGCAGCCGCGGGTTGAACAGATCGGTGAGCCACGCGGTCAGTACCCAGACCCACCAGGCGGCCATCAACAGGACGGCGGTCTGGGCGGCGCGCCGGACGGTGAGGTCCTCGGCGAGCCCCGCCGAGAGCCTGGAGAGCATGAAGATGTAGACCAGGTCGAAGAAGAGCTCCAGGAACGTCGGATAGTCAGGCCCGCCGCGCCGGCGAAGGATCCGGGGGAGCGGGCTGGGCCTCACGCGTCTGCCTCCTTTGGCACGCCCCTCGGGGAGCGGAGGCACGTTTCTCCTCGCCAACCTACAAAAGCGGGGGTCGCCGGAGAGCGGAAACGGAGCAGCAGGGCGCAAGCCCTACACCGGTCATCGGCCCGACACCCCCGCTGGCCGCGGTGCAGCAGGAACCCACCCGGGCGTTGCGCGTTGCGCGTGCAGCGCCGAGGGAATCCCCGCCGTCCATCGCGGTGGAGGATGTCAACTCATGTCGTTCTCGAACGCGGTGAGCTCCTCGTCGTGGCCGCCTTCGGCGGGTTCGTGCCGGGGATAGGCGCCGGCGCCGGGATGAACCTTGTCGATGAGGTCGAGGTATTGCGGGTTGCGGGCGATGAACTTACCCACGACCGGGCAGATGATGGTGATCTTCTTCCCGCTCTCGCGGATCTCGTCCAGCACGCGAGCGACGAGCTCCGTGGCCACCCGATGGTGTCGGTAGGCGGGGTCGACCCAGGTCGACAGCAGCACGACACGGCCGCCCACGAACCGGTATGGGAGCTCGGCGATCGCTTCGGCGCCGAGGGCGGCGATCCAGCGACCGCGCTCCGCGTCGTTGATGACATCGAGCTCCCAGCTGGATTCCACATCGCTGAGACTTGTCTCGTGCAGAGCAGCGATGAGCGCCGCGTTGTTCTCTTCCCGGGTGGCCGCCTCGGCCTCGAGATTGATCGTCATTGTCACACCTTCTCAGGGGAGCTAATAGGTGGGCTCAGGACAGATGGGGGTGACCCTGGGTTGCTCCCGGGTGCTCGGGGTCGACGAGGTCGGCGTACTCGGGGTTGTGCTTGATGAAGGTGCGCACGATCGCGCACATGTTGGTGATCGTCTTGCCTTGCACGCGCACGTCGTCCAGGACGCGTCGGATCAGCTCGGTGGCGATGCCCTGTTTGCGGAACTCGGGGAGCACCGAGGTGGCCAGCAGCTCGAGTCGGTGGTCTCCGGCGACGTTGTAGGTCAGCCCGGCCACCACTCGGTCCCCGACGATGGCGTCGTAGATGCCGAGTGTTTCGTCGTTGACGACTTGGAGGTCGAACGCGGGCGCGTGGGGATCGTCGATTGGTGTGCCCTCGTTGAGGGTCATCAGATCACTCCCGGGTCGTGGCGGTAGTCGTACTCGCCCAGCCGCATGTCGTCGACGCGAGATGAAGGCCCAACCATCGACGTGCTTCTCGCTACTGCGGGGGTCGTTCTCGTGCTTGGGTGTGCCGAGTCCTTACGAGCGAACGCGGATGATCGTCTTCCCGGTGATCCGCTCGGTCGGATTGAGGGCGGTGACGGCGTCGTCGAGGGTCGCGACGTTGCCGATGTTCGTCCGCAGGCGTCCGTCGCGGACCCGCTGGACGACCTCACCCAGTTGAGCGCGATCGGACACGACGACGAAGTCGACCGCCAGGCCGTCCGCGGGCCGCGCCTGCGGCGGCCCGACGACGGACACCAGCGTTCCTCCGGGTCGAATCAGGCTTGCGGACCGCTTCCCGATGTCGCCGCCGATGACATCGAAAACCAGATCGACTCCGCCGACGTCTTCGAGGACGTCGTTGGCGAGGTCGACGAACTCCTGCGCGCCGAACTCGAGCGCCTTCTGACGGTCGGCAGTGCGTCCGGTGCCGATGACGTAGGCGCCGGCCTCGCGTGCGAGCTGCGTCACCATCGTCCCGACTGCGCCGGCCGCGCCGTGCACGAGGACGCTCTGCCCGGCCTGAAGGCGGCCGTGCTCGAACAGTCCCTGCCACGCCGTCAGGCCCGAGATCGGCAGGCTCGCGCCCACGGTGAAGTCGACGTCGCCGGGCAGCGGCGCGAGGTTGCGTGCCTCGACGGCGACATACTCCGCCAGGGTGCCGTCGCGATTCCAGTCCGTGAGGCCGAACACCCGCTGTCCCACCGACAGTCCCGTCGTGCCATACCCGAGAGCGGTGACCACTCCGGCCAGCTCGTGCCCCGGGATCGACGGCGTCCGGTCACGGCCGAGGCGATCGGTCCAGGTCGAGGGCCACGCCAGCTCAGTCGGGACGAATCCCGACGCATGAACCTGAACGACGACGTCGTTCAGCGCCGGTTCCGGCTCAGGCCGCTCCACCAGCGTCATCCCGGCCGTTCCCGCGGCCTCGTCCGTCACCGCAATCGCCTTCATCCGGCGTCTCCCTGTGTTCAGTCCTCGTTTGCACGGTCACGAGGTGCGAGTTTCGATTTACCAGCATGAGCGGCGCCAGGCTTCGGTGTCTTCTTTCCCGCCGAATCGCGATTTGTGTTGGCAACACCCGGTTGCTCGGGAGTGGCGCGACGTCCGTAGAACCCGGCGCCGGTGGGCACGCGGACAGTTCGTCGCTAGCGGAGGCACCCAGCCGGACGCCCCGAAACTAGTCGCGGCGCAACTGGTCGGTCAAGTCCACTCTTGAGGGCCAAGCGGCTGCTACCGTTGCAGCGACTTGCCCAGGTTATACACCGTAACACCGGCACCTAGCCAGCCACGTCCGGACATCTGTTTCGGACTTGATGGTCCATGAAGGTGCGGGGCTGCGGGAACACAACCGGCCCGTAGGGTGTCTGTACATTTGCGCGTCCAGGTGCGTGTCACCTGGTTCCCCAGCTTCGCGTCGAAAGGCGGGAAGGGAGAGCTGTGCCGCAGCACACCCAGTACCACAAGAACCCGGAAGCCGTTTCGAGGCTCGACCCGGAGCAGTACCGCGTGACCCAGCAGGACGGCACCGAGCGCCCGTTCGCCAACGCCTACTGGGACAACCACGAGCCCGGCATCTACGTCGACGTCGTGTCCGGCGAGCCGCTGTTCGCATCGGTCGACAAGTACGACAGCAACTCCGGCTGGCCGAGCTTCACCAAGCCGATCGCCAAGACGAACGTCGTCGAGCGCGAAGACTCCAGCCACGGGATGATCCGGACGGAGGCCCGCTCGCTGCACGGGAACAGCCACCTCGGCCACGTCTTCAACGACGGTCCCCCCGACAAGGGTGGACTGCGCTACTGCATCAACTCCGCGTCGTTGAGGTTCATCCACCTCGACGACCTGGAGAACGCAGGGTACGGCGAATACCGCACCCTGTTCACGAGTGACACCGACGACAAGTAAGGAGACGACGTGACCACCGAAAAGGCGATCCTCGCCGGCGGCTGCTTCTGGGGGATGGAGGAGCTGTTCCGCCGCCAGCCCGGCGTCGTGTCCACGCGCGTCGGCTACAGCGGCGGCGACGTCCCGAACGCCACCTACCGCAACCACGGAACCCACGCGGAGTCCATCGAGGTCGTCTACGACACCGAGAAGACCGACTTCCGCGCGCTGCTCGAGTTCTTCTTCCAGATCCACGACCCCTCGACGAAGAACCGCCAGGGCAACGACATCGGCACCAGCTACCGCTCGGCGATCTTCTACACCAGCGACGAGCAGAAGCGGGTCGCCGAGGACACGATCGCCGACGTCGACGCCTCGGGCCTGTGGCCCGGCAAGGTCGTCACCGAGGTCACCCCGGCAGGCGACTTCTGGGAGGCCGAGCCAGAGCACCAGAACTACCTGCAGACCTACCCCAACGGCTACACCTGCCACTTCCCCCGCCCCGGGTGGAAGCTCCCGAAGCGGGCGACGGCCTGACATCCCTCGGCGGGGGGGCCCCCGGGGCCCGCGCCCGCCCCGGGGGGGGGGGGGCTCACCCCACCCCCCCAACGACAGGCCCCCCCCCAACGCCCCCACGCACAGCTGCACAAAAA
>NZ_JBEZZJ010000052.1:0-27011 GCF_040639095.1 Micromonospora sp. NPDC023966
CGATCGCCTGCAGCACCATCGTCTTACCCGCCTTCGGCGGCGAGACGATCAGCGCCCGCTGGCCCTTGCCGATCGGCATCACCAGGTCGATGACCGGGGTGGTCAGCACGTTCGGTTCGGTCTCCAGCCGCAGCCGCTGGTGCGGGTGGACCGGCGTGAGCCGGTGGAACTCCGGGCGGCGGCGCGCCTGGTCGGGGGGCGTCCCGTTGACGGTGTCGAGCCGGACCAGCGACGCGTGCCGGCCCTTGCCGGGCGCGGCGGCGACCGCCCCCGTGACGAGGTCGCCGCGGCGCAGGCCGTAGCGGCGCACCTGCCCGGCGGTGAGGTGGGCGTCCGCGGCGGAGGGCAGGTAGCCGTCGACCCGAAGCAGCGCGTGGTCGTCGATCGTGTCGACGATGCCGCTCACGGGGAGCGGCGCGGAGGTGTCGGTCATCGAGTGCCTTTCGATCGGTGGCCGTCCCCGATGGGGACGGGTGGAGGGGGGATGGTTCAGCGGATGCGCGAGGCGGCGGGCTCGCGGCCGGAGCGCATGGGCGGGGCGATGGACTCACGGCACGAACGGCTCGCGGCACCAGGCATGCGAGGCCGGCGCGCCGAGAAGAGGCTGACCAGGACCACGCTGTGGGTGCTGTGGGCCGGGCGACCCATGACGGCGCTGCGGGAAGGGACGGCCGAGGCCGGTCCGGCGGAGGCCCGTGCCGGGTGTCGGGCCGCCAGGGCCGGCGAGCCGACGGTGGGCCGCGTGCTGACGACCGGATCGGCGAGGCGCCGGACGGGCTGCCGCGTGCGAGGAAAGGCGGATTCCGGGTGGCGCTGCGCGCCGGCATCCGGATCCGTCGCCAGGTTAACCCGGAACACCGCCACCGGCAAGCGGATCACGGCCGGTTCGGCCGGAACCGGGGCCGGCGTTACAGTGAGGGACGCACCGACCGGGAAGGCCCGCACCGTGACTGCTACGACCGTGGTCGACCAGGTCCACCTGGGCGACCACGTCTGTTGGACGCACGACGACGAGAGCGGCGCTCTCGATGCCGTCGGCCGCTTCGCCGCCGCCGGCCTGCGCCTCGGTCACAAGGTCGTCTGCTTCACCGAGACCTCGCCGCCGCAGGCGGTGCGCGCCCGGGTCGACGCCGTCGGCGTGCCGACCGAGGCCGCCGTGGCGGCCGGCCGGCTGCGCATCGTGCCCGCCGTGGAGGTCTACCCGACCGGCGAGCGGCCGGCTCCGGAGACGATGGTCGCCACCGTGGCCGACGAGGTCGACCGCGCGCGGCAGGAGGGCTACCCGGGGATCCGGCTGGCCGGTGACATGGCGTGGGTGCTGCGCAGCGGCACCACCCTGGACGACCTGCGCCGCTACGAGACCGCGCTCAACCCGCTCTTCCTGGACGGGCGGGTCGCCGGCCTGTGCCTGTACGACCGGCGGCGCTTCCCGGTGGACGGGATGCGCGCCCTCGCCGCCGCCCATCCGGGCACGGCCGGGCCGCAGAACGCGCGGACCTGGGCGCCGCTACTGCGGGCGTACCGGACGATCGACCCGCCGGGGTTGCGGCTGGTGGGGCAGGTGGACCGGAGCAACCGGGAGGCGTTCACCGCGGTGCTGGAGAACGTGACGGCCGACGAGCGGACGGCGGGACGACCGCCGGTGGTGGATGTCTCCGACCTGAGCTTCGTCGACGTGGGCGCCGCCACCGCGATTGTCCGGGCCGACCGGGCCAGCGCCACCGGCATCCGGCTGGTCGGGTGCCGGCCCGCCCTGCGCCGGCTGCTGCACCTGCTCGACGACATGTCGACGGAGCACCCGGCGTGAGCGCACCCACCGACCCGACACCGGCCGGCTTCCGTCACGAACTGGCGTTCTACACCGACGCCGCGAGCCTGCTCGCGGTCACCGTGCCGTTCGTCCAGGAGGGACTCGCCGCGGGTGAGCCGGTGCTGGTGGCCACGCCCGGCCCTCAGCTCGCGCTGATCCGCGCGGCGCTCGGCACGGCCGGCGACGCCGTCGGATGGGCCGACATGACCGAGGCGGGGCGCAACCCCGGCCGCATCATCCCGCTGGTGCTGCAGGCGTTCGCCGACCGGCATCCCGATCGGCGGTTCCGGATCATCGGCGAGCCGATCTGGGCCGGCCGCACCGCCGAGGAGTACCGGGCCGCCGCCCAGCACGAGGCCGCGATCAACTGGGCCTTCGCGGGCCGTGCGGGGAGCATCCTCTGCCCCTACGACGCGGGCCGGCTCGACCCCGGCGTGCTCGCCGAGGCCCGCTGCACGCACCCGCTGCTGATCGACGGCTCCGGGTGCCGCCGCATCGCCGGCTACGCCCCGGTCGAGGTCACCGAGCGGCACAACAAGCCGCTGCCCGCTCCGCCCGAGCGGGCCGCGGTGCTCCGCTACGACCTGGCGACGTTGCCGCAGGTCCGGCGGTTCGTCGCCGACCAGGCGGCGTCCGCCGGGCTGGCCGCCCACCGGGTGGCCGACCTGCAGATCGCGGTCACCGAGCTGGCCACGAACAGCGTGGCGCACGCCGGGGGTGCCGGCACCCTCGAGGCGTGGTGCACGGACCGGCACCTGGTGTGCGAGGTCCACGACGACGGCTGGCTGGCCGACCCGCTCGCCGGGCGGCTCGCCCCGGCGCACGACGGCATCGGCGGGCGGGGGCTGGTCATCGTGCACGCGCTGTGCGACCTGGTGCTGGTGCACACCACCGCGGCCGGCACCACGTTCCGGCTGCACATGCTGAGGGAGGGCCCATGACGGGAACGGAACCGGCGCTGCGGGCGGTCGGCCGGGTCGAGTCGCCGTTGACCGACCCGGCGGCGGCGCCGAAGCAGGGCGACGAGGGCGCGCCGCAGGCGTCGCTGGTCTTCGACGAGGCGTACGCCCCGGCGCTGGCCGGGCTGCGGCCCGGCGCGGACGTGCTGGTGCTGACCTGGTTGGACCAGGCCCGGCGGGACGTGCTCGCGGTGCACCCGCGCGGCGACGTGTCGCGGCCGGAGACCGGCGTGTTCGCCACCCGCTCGCCGCACCGGCCCAATCCGATCGGGCTGCACCGGGTGCGGGTGCTCGACGTGGACGGCGTACGGCTGCGGGTCGCCGACCTGGAGGCGGTCGACGGCACTCCCGTACTCGACGTCAAGCCGGTGCTCGACGGCGAGCGCTGAGGCCGGCGCCGCCCGGCCGGGCCGCTGACCCGGCCGGGCGATCGGCTCAGTGCCCGCGGGCGATCCACTCGTCCAGGTGGGGCGCCTCGGCGGCGATGCTGGTGTCGTCGCCGTGTCCGGTGTGGACCACGGTCTGCGGCGGCAGGGTGAGCAGCCGGGTGCGGATCGACTCGACGATCGTGCCGAAGTCGCTGAAGGAGCGGCCGGTGGCGCCGGGACCGCCGGCGAAGAGGGTGTCCCCGGTGAAGACCGCGCCGAGGTCGGGGGCGTACAGGCTGCACGCGCCCGGGCTGTGGCCGGGGGTGTGCAGCACCCGGAGCGTGGTGCCGCCGACCTCGACGGCCTGACCGTCGGTGAGGTCGCCGTCGGGCGGAGTGTCCGGGTGGACCAGGTCCCAGAGGACCCGGTCGGCCGGGTGCAGCAGCACCGGCGCGCCGGTGGCCCGGGTCAGTTCGGGCGCGACCCGGACGTGGTCGTCGTGGGCGTGGGTGGCCAGCACGGCGAGCACCCGGCGGTCGCCGATCATCGCGCGGATGGCGGCGACGTCGTGCGGGGCGTCGACGACCACGCACTCGGCGTCGTCGCCGATCACCCAGACGTTGTTGTCGACGTCGAAGGTCTGCCCGTCGAGGGAGAACGTGCCGGAGGTGACGGTGTGGTCGACGTGGGCCGTCACGGGAAGACCACCACCGACCGGAGCACGTCACCGTGGTGCATCCGGGTGAACGCCTCCTCGACCTGGTCGAGGGCGATCTCCTCGGTGACGAAGGCGTCCAGGTCGAGGCGGCCCTGCCGGTACAGCTCGGTGAGCATCGGGAAGTCGCGGCTGGGCAGGCAGTCGCCGTACCAGCTGGACTTGAGGGCGCCACCGCGGCCGAAGACGTCCAGCAGCGGCAGCTCGATCTTCATCTCCGGGGTGGGGACGCCGACCAGGACGACGGTGCCGGCCAGGTCGCGGGCGTAGAAGGCCTGCTTCCAGGTCTCCGGGCGGCCCACCGCCTCGATGACCACGTCGGCGCCGAACCCGCCGGTGGCGGCGCGGATCGCCTCGACCGGATCGTCCTCCGAGGCGTTGACGGTGTGCGTGGCGCCGAACTTCCGGGCCCAGTCGAGCTTCCGGGAGTCGGTGTCCACCGCGATGATGGTGGTCGCGCCGGCCAGGGCCGCGCCGGCCACCGCCGCGTCGCCGACCCCGCCGCAGCCGATCACCGCCACCGAGTCGCCCCGGGTCACGCCGCCGGTGTTCATGGCCGCGCCGAGACCGGCCATCACGCCACAGCCGAGCAGCCCGACAGCGGCGGGCCGGGCGGACGGGTCGACCTTGGTGCACTGGCCGGCGTGCACGAGGGTCTTCTCGGCGAACGCGCCGATGCCCAGGGCGGGCGCGAGCTCGGTGCCGTCGGTCAGCGTCATCCTCTGCGCGGCGTTGTGGGTGTTGAAGCAGTGCCACGGGCGGCCCCGCCGGCAGGCGCGGCACTGCCCGCAGACGGCCCGCCAGTTGAGCACCACGAAGTCGCCGGGGGCCACGTCGGTGACGCCCTCCCCCACCTGCTCCACGATGCCGGCGGCCTCGTGGCCCAGCAGGAACGGGTAGTCGTCGTTGATGCCGCCCTCGCGGTAGTGCAGGTCGGTGTGGCACACCCCGCAGGACTGGACGCGGACCACCGCCTCGCCCGGCCCCGGGTCGGGCACCACGATGGTGGTGACCTCCACCGGCGCGCCCTTGCGCAACGACACGACTCCCCGGACTTCCTGACCCACGGTGCCTCCTTCGTTCGCGACTGCGGGGCTCGCCGACCCGGCTCACTCCTCGCGCTGACCGGGCCTCCGTCGTTCGTCCCCGGACGAACCTACCGCCGATCTTCACCGGCGGCCCACCGCCGACCGGCGGGTTATCCCGCGCGTCGGCGGGTACGCGGGGGCCCGGTTCTCCGGCACCGACGGGAGTGATCATGAAGTTGACCCATGCGCCGCTGCGGATCGTCATCGGCGCGTTCATCCTGAATTCCGGGCTCTCCAAGCGGTCCCTGGAGGGCGAGGCCGCCGCCGGTATGCACGGCATGGCGGTCGGGGCGATCCCGCAGTTGCAGCAGTTCGAGCCGGACCGGTTCGCCAAGCTGCTCTCCCGCGGCGAGATCGCCCTGGGCGCCGCGCTGCTCATCCCGTTCGTGCCGTCGCTGCTGGCCGGCGCGGCGCTCACCGCCTTCGGCGCCGGGCTGGTGCAGCTCTACCTCAAGACGCCCGGGATGCGGGAGGCGAACAGCCTGAAGCCGTCCCAGGCGGGCACCGTGCTGGCCAAGGACAGCTGGCTGGTCGCTGCCGGGCTGACCCTGGTGCTGGACTCGGTCACCCACCGGAGCCGGTTCCACTGACCGGTCGGTGCGCGGCTCAGGCGGGCGCCGCGACGGCGACGGCGGCGCGTTCGGCGGCGTACCGGCGGCGGGCGGCGTTGCGGTAGCGCAGCACCTGCACCGCGCCCAGCCCCCAGAGCAGGTACTGCACGGCGAACGCCCAGCGGAACGCGGACAGCGGCGGCGTGCTCCGGCCGGCCGGGGTGGCCAGGTCGAGCACCACGCCGACCGCCAGGATCAGCAGGATCGAGGCGACGAACCCGCCGACGTTGACGATGCCGGTTGCGCTGCCGATCCGGTGCACCGGGTTGAAGGTGCGCGCGTAGTCGAAGCCGATCACCGAGCCCGGGCCGTTGACCGCGAGGACGACCACCAGCGCCACCAGCAGCCCGTGCGGGGCGCGTCCGGGCCAGGCCAGCACCACCGCCCAGACGGCGGCGGTGCCGGCGGTGATGGCGAAGACCACCGCCGAGCGGTGGAACGGGTGCCGGGCGCACAGGTGCGCGATGACCGGGCCGCAGACCAGGGTCACCACCGTCATGAGGGTGAGCAGGGCGGCCGCCGCGGTGGGCGAGAAGCCCTGGCCCTGCACCAGGAAGGGGTAACCCCAGAGCAGGGCGAACACCGAGCCGGAGAACTGGGTGACGAAGTGCGTCCAGAGACCCAGCCGGGTGCCGGGCTGGGCCCAGGCGTCGGCGAGCTGCCGGCGTACGGTGCTCAGGCCGGGCGCGAGCGCGGTCGTGTGCCCGGCGTGCGGGGTGTCCCGGACCGCGACGAGCACCAGCAGCAGCACGGTCGCGCCCAGCGCGGCCGCGGTCAGGAACGCGGGCGTCCAGCCGGTGTGGTGCAGCAGCGCCACCAGGGGTACGGCGCCGAGCACCGCGCCGAGCTGCCCGACCGTGCCGGTGAGCTGCACGAGCAGCGGGTTGCGCCGGCCGGGGAACCAGAACGCCACGATCCGCAGCACGCTGATGAAGGTCATCGCGTCGCCAAGGCCGACCAGCACCCGGGCGGCGACGGCGAGCCGGACGTCGGTGGCCACGGCGAAGCAGAGCTGCCCGGCCACCATGAGCGCGCCGCCGGCCAGCAGCAGCCGGCGCGAGCCGAACCGGTCGAGCAGCACCCCGACCGGGACCTGCATGGCCGCGTAGACGGCGAGCTGGGCGACGCTGAAGGTGGCCAGGGCGGCGGCGTTGATGTGGAAGCGCTCCGCCGCGTCGACCCCGGTGACGCCGAGCGAGCTGCGGTGGAAGACCGCGGTCACGTACGCGGTGAGGGCCACCGCGAAGACCAGGGCGGCGGAGCGGCGCGGGGCGACCGTCGGGCTGGCGGCGCTCACCGGAGCGTCCGCAGCACGGTCGCGGCGTTGTCGATGTGGGCGCCGACCGCGTCGAGCCAGGCCCCCGGGTCGTCGCCGTCGAGGGCGGCGAGCTGGCCGGCGTGCTCGGTGAGGGCCACCTCGGCCCAGCCCGGCGAGAGCCGGAAGCTGGCCTCGCCCATCCGCAGTTGCCGGTCGCGCAGCCGGTGGTAGAGCTCGGCGAGGATCTCGTTGCCGGCCGCCTCCACCACGGTGGCGTGGAACGCCCGGTCGGCGGCCATCAGCGCGGTGACGTCACCCTCGGCGTGCGCCCGCCGCATCTCGTCGAGCCAGCGGGCCAGGTCGCCGCGGATGGCGGCGCGACGCGGCCAGACCTGCTCGGCGGCGTGCAACTCCACCAGGCGGCGGGCCTCGATGACGTCGGCGATCTCCCGGGCCGAGACCGGCCGGATCAGCGCCCCGCGCTTGGGGTAGAGCTTGACCAGGCCCTCGGCCTCCAGGCGCAGCAGCGCCTCCCGGACCGGGGTCCGGGACACCCCGGTCGCCTCGGCGATCTCGCCCTCGCTGATCAGCAGCCCGCCCGGGTAGACCTGCTCCAGAACGGCCCGCTTGAGGTGCTGGTAGGCCCGCTCGGCGGCGGAGGGCCCGGCCGTCCGCCCACCGGACACCGGGGTGGGATGCGTCATGTATCTATGGTGCGCCCCGGCCGGTGGGGCACCGGCGCCGCACGCCACGAACGTGGCCCGGGCCACGTCAGCGCAGCGTGAGCGCGCCGTCGGGGGCGCGGGTGAAGCGGGTGCCGGAGGGCCGGCCGAGGGCGTCGAGGAGGTCGGCGAGCCAGCCGGCCTCGGCGGGCGTGGCGGGTTGCAGGCGCATCCGGCGCATCCGGACCGGAATGAGGCGCAGCCGCCGCAGCTCGCCGGTGGCGGCGTCGAGGGTGGGCAGGTGCAGCAGTCGCAGCTCCGGCCGGTACGCCTCCTGCCCGCCGATCCCCTCGTAGTCGTCGATCAGGTCGCCGCAGCCGTAGAGGATGAGCCGGCCCCGGTAGCGCTCGACCGGCCGGGGATGGTGGGAGGAGTGCCCGTACACCACGTGCACCCCGGCGTCGACCAGCGCGTGCGCGAACTCGACGTGTTCGTCCGGCACCTCGTGACCCCAGTTGCTCCCCCAGTGCACCGAGACCACGACCAGGTCCGTCGGCCGCGCGGTCCAGGCGATCCGCTCGGCGAGCACGCCGGCCGTCGCCGCGGACACCTCCGGCAGGTACGCGACCCCGGGCCGGCCGTCCCCCGCCGCCCACTGCGGGAAGACCCCGCTGGACGCCGCGCCCACCGACCAGACCAGCAGCCGGCGGTCGCCGGCCAGCGCCACGGTGGCGGGTCGCCACGCCTCCTCGGCATCCCGGCCGGCGCCGGCGGTCCGGATACCCGCGCTCCGCAACGCGTCCAGGGTGTCGGCCAGCCCGGTGGGGCCGAAGTCCAGCACGTGGTTGTTGCCGAGGGCGCAGACATCGAGCCGGGCGGCCGTGAGGCAGGGCAGGTTCGCGGGGTGCATCCGGTAGTGGATGCCCTTGCCGGGGGCGTACTCGCCGCGGGCGGTCACGGCCGTCTCCAGGTTGACGATCCGCGCGTCCGGACGTTCCGCGTCGAGCAGCCGCAGCGCGTCGCCCCACGGCCACTCGGGCGGGGCCGGGCGCGGCACCGAGTCGGCCGCCGACTCGGCCAGCGCGACGTACCGGCGGGCGTCGGTGACCAGCTCCTCCCGCAGCGCGGGCGACCCCGGGTGCGGCAGGATCTGGTCCACGCCCCGCCCGGTCATCACGTCGCCGGCGAGGAAGAGCGTCACCTCGGCCATGCCGCGGTGTTCCCGCCGTGCGCCGCGCCACGCGTGAGTCCGGCCGGCCGGGGTACCAGGGCCGCCATGACGACGGACGTGACGATCGTGGTGGCCACCCGCAACCGGCGGGAGCAGCTTTTCGCCCTGCTGCCCCGGCACACCGCCCCGGTGATCGTGGTGGACAACGGCTCCGACGACGGGACCCCGGCCGCCGTCGCCCGGGAGTTCCCCCGGGTGCGCGTGGTGGAGCTGGGCCGCAACGCGGGCGCCGGGGCCGCCCGCAACGTCGGGGTGGGGCTGGCCCGCACGCCGTACGTGGCGTTCGCCGACGACGACTCGTACTGGGCGCCGGGCGCGCTCGACCGGGCGGCCGCGCTGCTGCGCCGGCATCCGCGTACCGCGCTGCTCACCGGGGAGGTGCGGGTCGGTGCGGCGGCCCGGCGGGACCCGGTCTCGGCCGCGATGGCCCGGGCGCCGCTGGGCGCCGAGCCGGGCGCGCCGGGGCCGACCGTGCTCGGCTTCCTGGCCTGCGCGGTGGTGCTGCGCCGCGACGCGTACCGGCAGGTGGGCGGCTTCGCCGAACGGCTCGGCACGTACGGCGAGGAGGCGCTGCTGGCGATGGACCTGGCGGCGGCGGGCTGGAACCTCGCGTACGTGCCGGAGCTGGTGGCCCACCACCTGCCGGTGCCGACCCGGCGCGACCCGCGGGCCCGGCGGCGGGTGGAGGCGCGCAACCGGGTGCTCACCGCGGCGCTGCGCCGGCCGGGGTCGGTGCTGCGCGCGGTGGTCGCCGAGGCGTGGCGGGACCCCGCCGGGCGGGCCGGCCTGCGCGACGCCGCCCGGCAGGCCGGCTGGGCGCTGCGGCACCGGCGGCGGCTGCCGGCCGGCCTGGAGACCGCGCTCGTCACGCTGGCCCGGGCCGAGGCCGTGGCACCTCTTTCCGCCGGAGTTCCCGAGCCGCTCGGGTCCGCGGCCGCCTGAGCTGGTTATCGTGTGGGCGCAGCTGACCGGCCGGCGCCGAGGAGCACCGATTTGACCACCACCGCGTCCTTCCGCGCCTGGTACCGGCCGATGCGGGCCCGCCGGCGAGACGAGAAGCACCGGTCCGCCACCCCGCTGGAGCTGTTCTTCGACCTCTGCTTCGTGGTGGCGGTGGCGCAGGCCTCCACGGGGCTGCACCACGACGTGACGGAGGGGCACCTCGCGCACGGCCTCGTCGGCTACCTGAGCGTGTTCTTCGCGATCTGGTGGGCCTGGGTGAACTTCACCTGGTTCGCCTCCGCCTACGACACCGATGACGACGTCTACCGGCTGACCGTCCTGGTGCAGATCGCCGGGGCGCTGATCCTCGCCGCCGGCGTGCCCCGCGCCTTCGGGGAGGGCGACTTCACCACGATCACCTACGGCTACGTGGTGATGCGGCTGGCCGCCATGGTCAACTGGCTGCGGGCGGCCGCCGGCGACCCGGCGCACCGGACCACCGCCCTGACGTTCGCGGTCGGGGTGGCCGTGGTGCAGCTCGGCTGGCTGCTCCGGCTCCTCCTGCCGACCGGCTGGCTTTTGCCCTCGTTCGTGGTTCTGGTCCTCGCCGACCTGCTGGTCCCGGTGCTCGGCGAGCGGCACGGACAGACCACCTGGCACCCGCGGCACATCTCCGAGCGGTACCAGCTGTTCACGCTGATCGTGCTCGGCGAGGTGGTGCTCTCCACCTCGGTGGCAATCCAGCGCGGGGTGGACGCGGGCAACGAGAAGCTGTGGGTGCTGGCGGCGGCCGGCATGGTGATCGTCTTCGCGATCTGGTGGCTCTACTTCGACCGGCCCAACCCGCTGCCGCCCGCGTCACTGCCCGGCGCGCTGTCCTGGGGCTACGGCCACTACTTCGTCTTCGCCTCGATCGCCGCGGTCGGCGCCGGGCTGGCCGTGGCGATCGACCACGACCTGCACACCGGGCACGCCTCCGGCCGGGTCGCCGGCTACGCGGTCGCCGTGCCGGTCGCGATCTACCTGATCGCCCTCTGGGCGCTGCACCTGCCCGCCAAGCGCGGCCTCGGGCGGGTGCTGTTCCCCGCCGCGGCGGCGCTGGTGCTGATGGCGCCGTGGCTGGCCGCCCCGGTCGAGGTGATCGCCGGGGTGCTGGTGGTCCTGGTGGCCGTCACGCTGGTCATGCGGCACCGGGCCGCGACCAGAACCTCCTGACCAGCGCCTCGAACTCCGCGGCCCGCTCGATCTGCGGCATGTGCCCGGTGTCGGGGAACAGGTGGCTCTGCGCCTTCGGCAGCCGGCTCCGGGCGTACGCCAGGTGGGCGGCCGGCAGGATCAGGTCCCGGTCGCCCCAGACGACCAGGGTGGGCAGGTCGAGCGCGGCCACCGCGTCGAGCAGTTCGGTACGCCACTCGGGGCGTACCCCGCGCCAGGTGCCGAGGTCGCGGACCAGTTCCAGCATCACCCGGGCGGCGTGCGGCTGCCGGGCCGCCGCCAGCGCGGTGGCGATCCGCGCCTCGGTGACGTACGCCGGATCGTGGAAGATGGCCCGCTCGGTGCGGCGGGCGATCGCCGGGTGCGGGCGCAGCAGCAGCCGGGCCAGGGGCCGCACGGCGAGCAGCCGCAGCGCGGCGGTCACCTCCCGGCCGAAACCGGCGCTGTTGACCAGCACCAGGCTCGCCGCCCGCTCCGGCGCGTCGGCGGCGAGCCGCATGGCCACCGCCCCGCCGAGGGAGTTGCCGACCAGGTGCACCGGGCCGGTGACCCCGGCGGCGTCCAGGAAGCCCGCGACGGCCGCGGCCAGGGCCGGCAGCGTGTGCGGGTCGTCCAGCGGCGCGGAGCCGCCGTGCCCGGGCAGGTCCATGGCGAGCACCCGGTGGTCGCCGGCCAGCGCCGCGTGCAGGGCGGTGAAGTCCTCCAGCGTCCGGCCGATGCCGTGCAGCAGCACGACCGGCGGTCCGTCGCCGGCGATCCGGCAGCGCATCCGCCGCCCGGCGACACTCAGCTCGTCGGCGGGCGGCAGGGCGAGGGTCACGCCGGCCGTCCCGGGTCCGACGGGACCGGCTCGGCGGCGGGTCGCGGGGCCGGCACCCGGGCCGGGCGCGGTCGCATCCCCAGGGCCAGCAGCTTCCCGTACCCGGCGGGGGCGACCCGGGCCAGCAGGTCGGGCAGCTTCGCCGACCAGCCGATGAGGACCCGGCCGCGGCGGCGCTCGACCCCGCGCAGGATCACCTCGGCGGCCGTCGCCGGGTCGATGGAGAGCAGCTTCTCGAACTGCTTCCGGCCGGCCTCGTACTCCTCCAGGGAAACGCCGCTGCCCACCCGGGCGCTGGCCGCGATCCGGGTGCGGATGCCGCCCGGGTGCACCGACGTGACCCCGATCCCGTCGTCGACGAGTTCGTGCCGCAGCGCCTCGGTGAAGCCGCGCACGGCGAACTTGCTGGCCGAGTAGGCGGCCTGCCCGGCGGGCGCGATCAGCCCGAAGAGGCTGGAGACGTTGACCAGGTGGGCGCCGGGCTCGGCCTTCAGCGCGGGCAGCAGCGCGTGGGTCAGCCGTACCACCGCCCGGAAGTTGATCTCGATGACCCAGAGGAACTCGTCCAGGGTGACCTGGTCGAACCGGCCGCCCAGCGCCACCCCGGCGTTGTTGACCAGCAGCCGGATCCGCGGGTGCGCGCGGTGGATCTCGGCGGCCACCCGGTCGGTGGCGTCGGCGTCGGCGAGGTCGACCAGGTGGGTCTCGATCCGCCGGTCGGGGTGCGCGGCGCGGATCGCGGCGACCACCGCTTCCAGCCGCTCGGCGTCCCGGTCGAGCAGGACCAGGTCGGCGCCGCGCCGGGCCAGCCCGTGCGCCAGGGCCTCACCGATGCCGCTGGCCGCGCCGGTCAGCACCGCGGTGCCACCGGGGAAGACGAAGTCACGCATGACGCTCCTCGGGGGTCAGGCGACGGGCGCGGGACGGTCGGCGACGGTGGCGGGGGTGCCCGCGCGGGAGAAGCGCACACCGGAGTCGGTCAGCCGGCCGTGCCGCATCAGCAGCACGTCGCGGGGGTAGTTCTGGTGCAGTCGCCACGGCGCCGTGGGGCCCTGCTTGGGCAGCTGGTCGACGGCGCGCAGCACGTATCCGGACTGCAGGTCGATGATCGGCACCAGGTCGGTGGCGTCCGGGGCGAGCGGGGTGACGATCTGCTGGCCGGTGTCGTCGAGGTGGCGCAGCAGCCGGCAGACGTACGTGGCGACCAGGTCGGCCTTGAGCGTCCAGGAGGCGTTGGTGTAGCCGATGGTCATCGCGAAGTTCGGCACCCCGGAGAGCATCATGCCCTTGTAGGCGACGGTCGAGGCGAGGTCGACCTCGGTGCCGTCCACGGCCAGGGTCATCCCGCCGAGCGCGAGCAGGTTGAGGCCGGTGGCGGTGACCACGACGTCGGCGGGCAGTTCCGCGCCGGAGGTGAGCCGGATGCCCCGCTCGGTGAACGTGTCGATGGTGTCGGTGACCACCGCGGCCTTCCCGGCGTGGAGCGCGGCGAACAGGTCACCGTCTGGCACCACGCAGAGCCGCTGGTCCCAGGGGTTGTAGCGGGGCGAGAAGTGCCGGTCGACGTCGTAGCCGACCGGGAGCTTGCCCTTGGCGGCCCGGCGGAGGAACTTCTTCACCAGGCCCGGGGCGCGCCGGCTGAGCTGGAAGTTGGCCACCCCGAGCGCCACGTTCTTCCAGCGGGTCACCGCGTACGCGGCCTTCGCCGGGAGCCAGCGCCGCGCCGCGTCGGCGAGCGGGTCGCGCGAGGGCAGCGAGATGACGTACGTGGGTGAGCGCTGGAGCATGGTGACGTGGCCGGCCCGCTCGGCCAGGGCCGGGACCAGGGTGACCGCGGTGGCGCCGCTGCCGATCACCACCACCCGCTTGCCGGCGTAGTCGAGGTCCTCGGGCCAGTGCTGCGGGTGCGCCAGCCGGCCGGCGTACCGCTCGACGCCCGGGAACTCCGGCGTGTAGCCCTCGTCGTAGCGGTAGTAGCCCGAATTGACGAACAGGAACGCGCAGGTCAGGACGACGTCCTCGCCGGTGTCGTCGCGGTGGGCGTGCACCGTCCAGCGGGCGGTGGCGCTGTCCCACTCGGCGCGGAGCACCCGGTGGTGGAAGCCGATGTGCTGCTGCACCCCGTGCTCGCGGGCGGTCTCCCGGACGTACTCCCGGATGGCGTCGCCGTCGGCGATCGCCTTCGGGTTGGTCCACGGCTTGAACGAGTAGCCGAGGGTGAACATGTCGGAGTCGGAGCGGATGCCCGGGTAGCGGAACAGGTCCCAGGTGCCGCCGACGGCGCCCCGGGCCTCCAGCACCGCGTAGGTCTTGCCCGGGCACTCGCGTTGCAGGTGGACGGCGGCGCCGACGCCGGAGAGCCCGGCACCGACGATGAGGACGTCGACGTGGTCGGAGGCCATGGCATCTCCCGTTCGAGCGGCAGTGGACCGGACACTATCCACCGCCGTCGACGGCAGTCAACACCATGTCGAGAGGAATCGACAGGGTGTCGAGCGGGTGTAACATCGGCCGACATGAGCCCCGCCCGTACGTCGACCGGCGCCGCGCCGACGCGCGGGCGGCGCTCCGGCCGCTCCACCGGCGACGACCGGGAACTGGCCATCCTCGCCACCGCGGAGCGGCTGCTGCGGAAGCGGCCCTTCGGCGACATCTCGATCGACGACCTGGCCCGGGGCGCCGGCATCTCCCGGCCCACCTTCTACTTCTACTTCCCGTCCAAGGACGCGGTGCTGCTCACCCTGCTCGACCGGGTGACCGAGGAGGCGAACGCGGCCGCGGGCGACGTGCTGGTCCGGCTCGCCGACGACCCGCGGGCCCGCTGGCGGGAACTGATCGCCCGGTTCCACGCCACCTTCGGCGGCCACCGGGACGTGGTGCTCGCCTGCGCCCAGGTGCGCGGCACCAACGCCGAGGTGCGCCGGCTCTGGGCCGAGGTGCTGGAACGCTGGGTACGCGCCGTCGAGGCGGCCATCGAGGGCGAACGCGCGCGCGGCGCGGCCCCGGACGGGCTGCCCGCCCGGGACCTCGCCATCGCGCTGAACTCCATGAACGAACGGGTCTGGTATGCGACCTTCGCCGGGGACGGGCCGGCCGTGGCCGAGCGGGACGTCGTCGACGTGCTGCTCGACGTCTGGCTGACCGCGATCTACCGGACCACCACGCCGCCGCTCTGAGCGGCGACGTGCGCCTCGCGCAGGTGCGCCATCGTCAGGTCGAAGTCCGCGGCGGAGAGCACCGGCCCGTTGTTCTTGCGCACGCCTGCCAGCCTCGACCGCTGCTGCACCGGCGCCTCCCACGCGCCGTCCCCGGTGAGCACCCAGGCGGCGTTGCGGACCGTCGCCGAGCCGAGGAACCGGGCCGCGCGGATGTCGAACCCGGTCACCTCGGACCAGGGCAGCAGTCGGGAGCGGTGCACGTGGCGGAGGAGCAGGCCGCGCTCGTTGCGGAAGATGCCCACCAGGTAGAAGCGGACCGCGATGATCAGCCAGAGCCCCAGGAAGGCGACCGCGCCGAGGATTCCCGCCGCCGTCGTCAGGTCGGTGCCGGGGGCGACCGCGCGGAGGCCGGTCACCGTGACCACGGACGCCATCGCCGCGCCACACAGGATCAGGAATCCGGCAAACGCCTGCCGCAGCCCCCAGGGATCGACCCGCCGCCATCGCCGCATGGCGGTCAGGCTAGCCGGTCCGGGCAAAGTCCATGATCCAGTTTGTCTCCCAGGTCTGTTCGCCGTCGGTGGAGAACGCCTGCTCCCAGCGGCAGGAGGTGGGCGTGCTCCGCGACCAGATGAACCGGCAGCGGATCGGTCGCCCCTCGTCGGTGTCGTCGGCGTAGAAGGTGCCGACCCCGTCGACGAACCGGCCGACCATCGGCGGCAGTTCGAGCAGCCCGCGCCTGCTGTTCATCCAGTAGATCGACCAGAGGCCGGTGGCCGGGTCGAGGATGCGGACGGTCGAGCCGGAGAAGCCCCGGGTCGGGAAGCGGATCTCGTCGAAGCTGCCGGCGCCGTCGAAGAACGAGTGCGCCACGCTGGTACCGGGGAACTCGTCCCAGTCGTCGCTGCCCACGTGCCGCTGGCGCAGCCGCCGGTTGGTGACGTCCCAGGTGCCGACGAAGAAGTCGAAGTCGCCCATCAGAAACCCACCGTCCCCTCGGCGCGGCTGTCTGCCAGGTAGCCGGCCAGGTCCGGCCGGTCGGGGGCGAGGATGTGCCGCACCCAGGCGGCCCGCTCGTGCTCCAGCACGCCCAGTTCCCAGACGCAGCCGACGCCGGGGCGGTCCAGCGGGACGATGTGCGCCGGGTCGTCGTCCGGGCAGTCCAGGGCGGGCTGGCCGGCCACGGCGGTCCGGCACTCCACCACGTTGTCGAAGAACCAGCTGTACGCCAGCAGGTAGGCGCCGGTGTCCGCGCCCCGGTGCAGCACCACCCAGCTCGCCGGCGGGGTGCTGCCGTCCGGGCCGGGCAGCAGCTTCGGCAGGTACGCGTACGCGGCCTCGACCACCTCCGGTTCGAGGCGGCGGTCCGGCTGGTCGATGTGGTAGCGCTTGACGTGCCGGCCGGCGACCTCGACGGTCCCCGGCACGGTCAGTTCCTTGTTCTGGAATGCCATGCCGGAACGGTAGGACCGCTCCCCTGACAGCTAGTGTCAGTGGAATGCGGGCCAGTCGTCTTCTTTCGATCCTCCTGCTGCTCCAGGCCCACGGCCGGCTCACCGCCGCCGAGCTGGCCCAGCGGCTGGAGGTCTCCGTCCGCACGGTCTACCGGGACGTCGAGTCGCTGCACGCCGCCGGCATCCCGCTCTACGGCGAGGCCGGGCACGCCGGCGGCTACCGGCTGGTCGACGGCTGGCGGACCCGGCTGACCGGGCTCACCGGCGAGGAGGCCGACCGGCTGCTCTTCGCCGGGCTGCCCGGACCGGCCGCCGAGCTGGGCTACGAGTCGGTCGTGGCCACCCTGCAACTCAAGCTGCGCGCCGCGCTGCCGCCCCCGCTGGCCGACCGGGCCGGCCGGCTCCAGCAACGGTTCCACCTGGACACCCCCGGCTGGTACTCCGACGGCGACCCGTCGCCCTACCTGGCCGCCGCGGCCGAGGCGGTGTGGCGGGAACACCGGGTCCGGGTCCGCTACCGGAGCTGGACCGGCGAGGTGACCCGGGTCCTCGAACCGTACGGGCTGGTGCTCAAGGGCGGCCGCTGGTACGTGGTGGCCGCCCGGCCGGACCGTGCCGAGCCGGTCACCTACCGGGTCAACCAGATCCTCGACCTGACCCCGCTGGATGAGCCGTTCGACCGGCCGGAGTTCGACCTGCCGGCCTGGTGGCGGGCGCACGTGGTCGCCTTCCGGGCCCGGCTGCACCGGGACGAGGCGACCATCCGGCTCTCGCCGCGGGGCCGGGAGCGGCTGCGGGAGATCGCCAGCGACGCGGTGGTCGCGGCGGTGGACGCCAGCGCCGGGCCGCCCGACGCGGCGGGTTGGGTGCGGGCGGTCGTACCCATCGAGTCGCTCACCCACGCGCACGGTGACCTGCTGCGGCTCGGCGCCGAGGTGGAGGTCCTCTCCCCCGCCGCGCTGCGCGACCGGCTGGCGGACACCGCCACCGCCCTCGCCGCCCTCTACCACCCGCCGCCGGGCTGACCCGCGCTGCCGGCGGGGCGGGCGGACAGCCGCAGGACCGCGGCGCCCGCGACCGCGCCGAAGGCCTGGCAGGCGGCCACACCGAGCAGCAGGAGACCGACCCCCGAGCCGGTGCAGGCACCGGCGAGCGCCGCGCCGGCGGCGGCCGCGGTGCTCTTCAGGCCGGCGCCGACGGTGAACACCTGGGTGTGCGCCGCCGGCGGCGCCTCGCGCTCGCGCACCGCGAGCACCGCGCAGAACAGCGGCCCGTTCAGCAACCCGACCAGGGCGAACAGCGGCAGCGTGGCCCACACCGCCGGCACGAGCGGCACCAGCGCGAACGGCACCGCCATGGCGAGCAGGCTGGCCACGACCACCCGCTCGGGCGGGTGGGAGCGGATCGGGTGGCGCGCGCACCACAGCGAGCCGACCAGGCCGCCGACCGACGCCGCCGCCAGGAACAGCCCGGTGTACGTGGTGTGCTGGAACCGGCCGGCGAGCAGCGCCGCGACCACCGGCAGGGCGCCGACGCCGAGCTGCCCGAAGCTGCTCGCCAGGGTCACCGCGCCGAGCCGGGGACGCCGCCACAGCAGCGGGATCCCGCCCAGCGGGTTGAGCCGGCCGGGTGCCGCGTCGCGGTCCGCGCGCGCCGGACGGTCGGGGATCGGCAGCGTCCACAGCACCACGCCGCCCAGGGCCACCAGCGCGGCCAGCACGACCGTCGCGGCGCCGGCCCCGGCCGCCCCGGCGGTGACCGCCGCGATCGCCGGTCCGGCGATGCCGGCCAGGTTGTACGACGTCGCGTCGACCCCGAACGCGCTGTCCAGCCGGTCCGGCACGAGGTCGCGCAGCAGGCTGGTCAGGCCTCCGAGCATGACCGGCGCGAGGCAGCCCGCCAGCACGACGAGGGCGATCGACAGCGGCCGGGAGGCGGCCGCCGAGGTCACCGCGGCGACCAGCGCGCCGCCGTAGCCGAGCAGGGCGAGGGTGTAGAAGAGCCGGCGCCGGCGTACCGCGTCCGCGACCGCGCCGACCACCGGTCCGGCCACCACGTGCGGGACCATCAGCGCCGCCACCAGCAGGCCGCCGTACGCCGCGCTGCCGGTGCGCTCGATCGCCAGCAGCACCAGGGCCACCCGGGCGCCCTCGTCGGCCAGCCGCACCAGCACGGCGGCCATGACGTACCGCCCGAGCACCGCACCGGGGCGATCGTCCACCCGGGACCGCGCCCGCGTCGCGACCACCATTCCCGCCCCCTGACCGTCAGGACCGTCCATCCATATCGGCACTTACCCTCCCCCGGTCGGAGAAACGCCCCGGGCGATCGAGAGGTTTGCGTCGGGATCGATCTGACCGGCGACGCGAACCTCGTGATCAACGAGGCGGAGCCCGGGTCAGCGGAGGTCGCGGAGGATCGCGGCGAGGGCTTTCAGGGCACGGTCGATGTCCGTTGGTGGGTTGGCGGCGTAGCCGAGGACCAGGCCGGCAGGTTGCGGGCGTTGGGCGTGCCAGGAGAGGGGTTGGACCTTGACGCCCCGGCGCAGCGCAGCCGCGGCGAGCGCCGTGTCGTCGACCTCGCCGGGCAGGGTGACCAGCAGGTGCAGGCCGGCGGCGGCGCCGTGCACGACAGCACCGGGCAGGTGCTCGCGGACCGCCCGGATCATCGCGTCCCGGCGACGGACGTGCCGGCGGCGCAGCAGCCGCAGGTGGCGCTCCAGTTCGCCGGAGTCCATCAGCTCGGCCAGCACCAGTTGCGGCAGGGCCGCGTTGCCGAGGTCGGCCATCCGCTTGGCCGCCACCAGGTCCGCGTGCAGCCGGGGCGGAACCAGCACCCAGCCGATCCGCAGCGCCGGGGCCAGCAGCTTGGAGACGCTGCCGGTGTAGCAGACCCGGTCCGGCAGCATCCCGCGCAGCGCCGGCACCGGCGGGCGGTCGTAGCGGTGCTCGGCGTCGTAGTCGTCCTCGATCACCAGGCCGCCGCGACGAGCCCAGCGCAGCAACCGGCGACGCCGGTCGCCGTCGAGCACCACCCCGGTCGGGAACTGGTGCGCCGGGGTGAGCATCACGGCGGGTGCGCCGCTCTCCTCCAGCCGGTCGACCCGCAGCCCGTGGGCGTCGACCGGCACCGGCGGCGTGTCCAGCCGCCAGTTGTTCAGGTGCTGGCGTACGCCGAGCGAGCCGGGGTCCTCCACGGCGACCGTGTGCACGCCGTCGGCGTGCAGCACCTGGGCGAGCAGACCGAGCGCCTGGGACACCCCCGCCACGACCACCACCTCGGCCGGGTCGACCCGGATGCCGCGGTTGCGGGCCAGCCAGGTGGCGACCGCGAGCCGCAGCGCGGGGGTGCCAGTCGGGTCGCCGTACCCGAAGGCGGCGGGCGCCAGGCGGTGCAGCACCGCGCGTTCCGCGCGCAGCCAGGCCGCGCGGGGAAAGGCCGCCAGATCGGGTACGCCGGGCGTCAGGTCCAGCTCCGCCGGAGCGTTGCGCAGCGCGTCGAAGACGGCGGTGTCCGGCCGCGCGGCGAACACCTCCGGCGGGCGGGGTGGCGCCGGGGCGCGGGTGACCACGGCGGCCGGGGTAGCCACCACGACGGTGCCGGCCCGGCCCCGGCCGACCACGTGCCCGTCCTCGGTGAGCCGCTGGTACGCCTCCGTCACCACACCCCGGGAGACGCCCAGCTCGGCGGCGAGCACCCGGCTGGCCGGCAACCGGGCGCCCACCGGCACCCGGCCGTCGGCGATGGCGGCCCGCAGCCGGGCCGCCAGCCAGTCGGCGCGGCCGCCGGGCGGGGCCTCCCCGACGTCGAGCTGGAGGAAGTCGGCGCCGGCCGTTATGGACCCCTCGGTCACCGACGGTTTGGCCCTGTCCACCGGACCATTATGGCCGCAGGCTGGATCGCATGAGCATCGCCTTCCTGCTGACCACGCTCGTCGTGGTGATCACCCCGGGCACCGGGATGGTCTACACCCTCGCCACCGGCCTCTCCGCCGGCCGCCGGGCCGGTCTGGTCGCCGCCGCCGGCTGCACCCTCAGCCTCGTCCCGCACCTGGTCGCCGCGGTGACCGGGCTGGCCGCCCTGCTCCGCGCCGGCACCCCGGCGTTCCGGGTGGTTACCTGGCTGGGCGTGGCGTACCTGCTCTGGATGGCCTGGGCGGCGCTGCGCGACCGCAGCCCGCTGCCGGTGGACGAGCAACGCCCGCCCCGCCCGGCCGGCCGGCTGTTCCGCGACGGGGTGCTGCTGAACCTGCTGAACCCCAAGGTCACCGTCTTCTTCGTGGCGTTCCTGCCGCAGTTCGTCCCGCCGGACTCGCCGGACGCACCGGCCCGGATGCTGGCCGCCGGCGCGGTGTTCATGCTGACCACCCTGGTGGTCTTCGCCGGGTACGCGCTGCTGGCCGGCGCGCTGCGCCGCCGGGTGCTGGCCCGGCCCCGGCTGACCGCGCTGCTGCGGCACGGCTTCGCCGGCAGCTTCCTCGCCCTGGGCCTCGGCCTGGCCCTCACCGCCCGATAGGAGTTCTCCCGTGCGCTTCCGGCACTCCCCAGAGGTCTGGTCGACCTTTCCCAGCTGACCTGCGGCGTCCTGCACGCCACCGGCCTCACCCCCACCGCCGACGTCACCGCGCGGCTCGCCCCGTACGCCGACACCGCCCGCGCCCGCCTCGCCGCCGGATCCGAGGGCGGCTTCCCGGAGATTCAGGCCTGGCGGCGGGCCTTCGCCCGGATGGGTTCGCCGCCGACCCGCTACCGCTGCGCGGCCGAGTCGCTGCTGCGCCGGTTCCGCCGCGACGGGGCGCTGCCCCGGATGCACCCGCTGGTCGACCTGGGCAACGCCCTGTCCCTCGGGTACGCCGTGCCGGTGGCGGTGCTGGACCTGGCGCGGATCGCCGGGGACCTGACCGTGCGCCCGGCCACCGGCACGGAGACCTACCTGACCCTCGGCGGGGACGCGGAGCATCCCGAGCCGGGTGAGCTGGTCTTCGCCGACGCGGCCGGCCACGCCCACTCGCGGCGCTGGACGCACCGGCAGAGCGGCGCCTCGGCGGTGCGCACGGAGACCGCGGAGGTGCTGATGGTGATCGAGGCGATGCACGACGACGGCCCCCGGGTCGTGCCCCGGATGCTCACGGAACTGGCCGCCGCGCTGACCGAGGAGTGGGGGGCACCGGCCCGGACCGCGCTGCTCACCCCCGAGGCACCCGCGTTCGCCGCGCCCGCCGCGCGCCCAGCCTGACGCGCCGGGGCTTGCTGCGGCCTCATCGCCCCGAGGGCGCGGGGTGCTTCCGGTGGTCGGGCCACCGGGAGCACCCCGCGGTCAGGACAGCTCCGGCGGGTCCAGCCAGGTCCACGTGACCCCGTCGGCGGAGAGCCAGGCGCCCTTGCTGTCCGGCCAGCCGGTCTGGACATACCCGCCCGGCACCGGGCGCGGGTCGGCCCCCGGTCCCAGCGGGGCGGGACGCAGGGTCGCGCCGTCGTCGGAGCTGGCGAACATCAGCGGATCCTCCCCGGCGGAGATGCCGGCCTGGACCACCAGCACCCCGTCGGGCCGCAGTGCCGCCCGGATCGTGCGATCGCCGACCTGCGCCGTTCCGGCGGCACGCGCCCAGCTGTCGCCACCGTCGGTGCTGCGCCACACCACCAGGGCGCCCCGCACCCGGCCGACCGCGTAGACGGTGTGCCCGTCGTGGGTGGCGACCGCCGGGCCGCCCACGTCGTCGGAGGCGGTGAGGTCGTCCGGGAACTCGTGCCGCGACCAGGTGCGACCGCCGTCCCGGCTCGCCTCGACCGCGCTGCCGGTCCAGATGATCCGGCCGCCGTCACCCACGTGTTGACCGGTCCAGCCGCTGACCCAGAGGCCGGCGCCGGCCGGCGCGCTCTCGACCACCGCCGCGTTGCGCAGCGTCGAGCGCTTGCGGAGCTGAGCGAGGTCGCCGGTGGCCGGGTCCACGGCGATGAGCGGATCCTCGCTGGGGCCCGGCACCTGGCCGAGGACCCGCCAGCCGGCCGGCAACGCGTCCACCCGCCGCACCGTCACCTCCCGCCAGGTGTTCCCGCCGTCGCTGCTGGCGATCCACCGGGCGGACCGGCTGTCCGGGGCGGAACGGGAGACGTACCAGGCCACCACGGTGCGCGGCCCGGCGGCACGTAGGTCCACCATGGCGTCGTCCGGCACCGGCAGCGGACCGGTGCGCCAGTGCCGGCCGCCGTCGTCGGTGCCCGCCCAGTTCAGCGGGCATCCCGTGCGGCACTCCGTCCAGCGCAGGTAGACATGGTTGAGGTCACCCGCCGCCGGCGTGCCGGTGAGGATCTGCCGTCCGGTCCCAGGTGTGGGCGTGGCGCCGGGGGTGGGGATGAAGTCCGGGGTGCGGTCCGCGCCGAACCTGGCGGCCGGCGGGCTGGAGCCGTCGGGCCGGGCCGCGACGGCGGCACCCGAGCCGGTGACCAGCAGGGCAACCGTGGCGACAGTCAGGATCCGGCGCCGGCGCCGACGCCGTCGAGCCCGAACGACGACCTCCTCGAAGTGCCCCTTGAAGGTGGCCTGAGCTGCGGCGTTCAGGCCGGTGAAGTCCAGCTTAGGCATGGCGGGCCTCCCGCTCCGGTCGGGCCGGGGCCGGTCGGGCCGGGGCCGGGTCACCGTCGCCGAGGTGGTCGGCGAGCGCACGGCGGGCCCGGACCAGGCGGGTCTTCACCGCCTCCACCGAGCAACCCAGCACGGTGGCCACCTCGGTCACCGGCAGGTCCGCGAGATGGTGCAGTACGACGGTCTCCCGGGCCTGCCGGGGCAGCCGCTGCAACGCCGCCACCAGGGCGACGTGGTCCGGGGACAGCGCCGGGGCGCTGGGCTGGGCCGGGCCCAGCCGCCCGGAGCGGACCAGCCCGTGCAGCAGCACCCGGCGACGGTGCCGGGACCGAGCGACGTTCAGCGCCACCGTGCGCAGCCAGGCCTCGGGGTTGGTCACCTCACGGAACCGGGCCGGCCCGGCCAACGCCCGGACGAACGCCTCCTGCACGACGTCCTGCGCCTCCGCGTAGTCGCCGGTCACCGCGTACATCTGGGCCACCAGCCGGGCCGCCGAGGCGGCGTACACCTGTCTGACGTGTTGCTGTGGATCCACATCGTCCCCTCCCGGGTCGGTCGCTTCGTTTCCTACGACCGGCGGGCGGGCGGTGAGGTGACATCGCCGTCGGCGCGGCGACGGCCGCCGGGCCGAGGTGGGGCGGCCGCGGTCAGGCGTCGGGGCGGTCTCGATCGTCGGCCGCCATGATCTCGTCGAACTCGGCCGGGGTGATCTCGCCGGTGCGCAGCCGGCGGGCGTTCGCGGCGAACCGGGCGATCGCGGCGCCCCGCGGGTCGGGCGGGGTCAGCAGGCCGGTGTCGACGGCGAGCGCGGTCGCCTCGTCGGCCACCTGGCGCGGGTCGTCGGTGTCGACCGGCTCGCCGTGCAGCTCACGCAGCGCGGCGGCGAGCCGGGCGTGGGCCGTGTCGCCGGCGCCCCACCAGCGCCGGGCCAGGTCGACGGTGCGGCCGAGGCTGTCCTCGCCGACCCGCTCGGCCCGCAGCGCGGCCCGCATCATGCTGAGGAAGGTGACGGTGACGGCGTCGGAGTCATCGGCGATCATGCGTTGCACCCTAGCGACCGGCTGCGACAAAACCGGTGGGGAACCCGACCGGCGGCGGCATGATCGGGGCATGGAGCGACGAGCGGCCCGGGGACACCGAAACATCCCGCACACCGCCGACGTCCGCATCGAGGCGTGGGCGCCCGACCGCGAGGGCTGCGTGGCCGAGGCGGTCACGGCGCTGGTGGACACCTTCGTGGACACCACCGGGGCCGTCGCCGACGGGGAGACCGGGTTCCGGGTGCCGGCTGGCAGCGACCCCGACCTGCTGGTCGGCGTCCTCGACGAGGTGATCTTCCGGCTGGAGACGGAGGGGGAACTGCCGCTGGCGACCGAGGTGCGGCCGGCCGACGACGGCGGCCTGGCGGTGCGCTGGCGGACCACCGGCACCGACGCGGTCGAGCTGGTCGGCGCGGTGCCCAAGGCGGTGTCCCTGCACGAGCTCTGCTTCGCCGCGGAGTCCGACGGCTGGCGTTGCGCGGTGACGCTCGACGTCTGAGCCGGCTCAGCCCTTGACCACGCCCAGCGGAACGAGCCGGGCCACCCGCCGGCACAGGCCCGCCCCCTCGGCCGCCGCCACCACGGCGGCGACGTCCTTGTACGCGGCCGGCATCTCCTCGGCGAGCCCGCGCCGGCTGGCGCCCCGCACCGCGATGTCCTGCGCCTCCAGCTCGCGACGCGGGTCGTGGCCGCGTACCGCCTTGGTGGCCTGCTTGCGGCTCTGCACCCGGCCCGCGCCGTGGCAGGTGGAGGCCCAGGCCGGCGAGCCGGGCACCCCGGTGAGCACGTACGAGCCGGTGCCCATCGAGCCGGGGATGAGCACCGGCTGCCCGACCGGGCGCAGGTCGTCGGGCAGGTCGGGGTGCCCCGGCGGGAGGGCCCGGGTGGCGCCCTTGCGGTGCACGCAGAGCGGGCGGGCCGCACCGTCCACCTGATGCGTCTCGATCTTGGCGAGGTTGTGCGAGATGTCGTACACCAGCTCCAGGTCGCAGCCGGTGACCCGGGCGAAGACCTGCCGGGCGGCGTGGGCGAGCAGCTGCCGGTTGGCCCGGGCGTAGTTGGCCGCGGCGGCCATCGCCCCCAGGTAGGCCCGGCCCTCGTGGGACGAGACCGGCGCGCAGGCGAGCTGCCGGTCGGGCACGTGGATGCCGTACCCGGGCATCACCTTCTCCATGCTCCGGACGTAGTCCGTGCAGATCTGGTGGCCCAGGCCGCGCGAGCCACAGTGGATCATGACGCAGACCTGGCCGGCGCGCAGCCCGAACGCGCCCGCCACGGCCTCGTCATAGACCTCCTCCACCGCCTGCACCTCGAGGAAGTGGTTGCCGGAGCCGAGGCTGCCGACCTGGCGGGCGCCGCGCTCCACCGCCCGCTCGCTCACCTGGGCCGGGTTCGCGTCGCCCACCGCGCCGTAGTCCTCGCAGCGGTCCAGGTCCCGCTGGACGCCGAAGCCGCGCTCGACGGCGTACCGGGAGCCGCCGCGGAGCACCGCGTCGAGTTCGGCCCGGTTGGTCAGGTGCCAGACGGCGCCCTTGCCCATGCCGCGCGGGGTGGACTCGCCCAGGCCGTCCATCACGGCGTCCAGCCGGGGCCGCAGCGCGGCCCGGTCCAGGTCGACGGTGAGCAGCCGGACCCCGCAGGAGATGTCGAAGCCGACCCCGCCGGGCGAGACCACGCCCCCGTCCGCCACGTCGGTGGCGGCGACCCCGCCGATCGGGAAGCCGTAGCCCCAGTGCACGTCCGGCATGGCGTAGGAGGCGCCGACGATGCCGGGCAGGGTGGCCACGTTCGCCACCTGCTCCAGCGACTTGTCCGCCCCGGCGTCCGGGAGGAGATCGCGGGACGCGAAGACCACCCCCGGCACCCGCATCGGGTCGTGCCGGTCGATCCGGAACCGGTACGGCGACTCCTCGACCAGGTCCATGTCCGCCCGGCTACCCCGCGCCGGAGCGGTTACACCCCGTCTGGTTCGGCTCGCCCGATCCGGGTAGTGCGGCAGCATGCCCCAGCGATACGAGGACTACGACAGGATCGCCGTCATCACCGGCGCGGACTCCGGTATCGGCAAGGCGTGCGCCGTGGCGCTCGCCGAGGCCGGCTTCGACATCGGCATCACCTGGTACGGCGACCCGGACGGCGCCGAGCGCACCGCCGCCGAGGTACGCGCCACCGGCCGCCGGTGCGAGGTGGCCGAGCTGGACCTGACCCGGCTGCCCGGGGCGGCCGCGGTCATCGACGAGCTGGCCGACCGGCTCGGCGGGCTCGGCGTGCTGGTGAACAACGCCGGCACCGGGCTGGCCACGCCCTTCGTCGAGGTGGGCTGGGAGCAGTGGCGGGAGGTGCTCGCCGTCGACCTGGACGGGCCGTTCCTCTGCTCCCAGCGGGCCGCCCGGCGGATGCGGGCGGCGGGCCGGGGTGGCCGGATCATCAGCATCACCAGCGTGCACGAGCACGCCCCGCGGGTCGGGTCGTCGGCGTACTGCGCGGCGAAGGGCGGGCTGGGCCTGCTCACCAAGGTGATGGCGCAGGAGTTGGCGGCCGACGGGATCACCGTCAACGCGGTCGCCCCCGGCGAGATCGCCACCCCGATGACCGGGCAGGAGGACGTGGACCCGTTCACCCAGGACCGGCCGGGCGTGCCGGTGGGGCGGCCCGGGGACGCCCGGGAGGTGGCGGCGGTCGTGGCGCTGCTCGCCACGCCGGCGGCGGCGTACGTGACGGGGGCGTCGTGGCCGGTGGACGGGGGGATGTTGATGATGGGTCCCCAGGCCTCCGCACTGCCTGACGATTCGTGGCGGTCCGTCTGAGGTGTGGGGCCGACCGTGCCGGCTCCGGGCGGTCAGGCTTGATCCCTCCGCCGGGCACGGTCGGCCCCACCCCGTCGTGGGTCAGGTTCGCGCGTCGCTGCCGGCCTCGGCTGTCACCTCGAGACTCGATCCGGTTTCGGGGTAGTGGCAGGCGGTGGCCTGGTTGCCGCCGTCCCGAGGGACGAGCGCGGGTTCTTCGGTGGCGCACCGCTCCTGCGCCTTCCAGCAGCGGGTGCGGAAGCGGCAGCCCGATGGTGGGTTGAGCGGGGTGGGGACGTCGCCGGTGAGCCG
>NZ_JBEZZJ010000053.1:0-25564 GCF_040639095.1 Micromonospora sp. NPDC023966
GTGCCGCCCGGGGCGTCCCCCGGGCGCCGGCGGGGGGGCCCCCCCGCCGGGGGGGGCCCCCCCCCGCCCCGCCCCCCGCGCCGGGCCGCCGCCGCCTGAAGCGGGGGGTGGGTCAGCTGATGCCGGCGTCGGCGCAGAGCTTGGCGAAGTTGCCGGTGCAGAGCTCGTCCTTGGTGATGTAGCCGTCGGCGACGACGTCCTTGACGTTGTCCTTGTAGATCGCCTTCGGCTCGAGCAGGACGGCCGGGACGTCCCGTCCACCCTCCGGGTCCTTGACCGTCTGGCCGGTGTCCTTCTTCTCGCCCTTGGCCAGCGCGATGGCCAGGTCGGCGGCCGCGTCGGCCTCCTTCTTGACCGCCTTGTACACCGTCATGCACTGGTCGCCGAGGAGGATGTTCTGCAGGCCCTCCTTGGTGGCGTCCTGGCCGGTCACCGGGACCTTGCCGTTGAGCTTGTTCTTCTTCAGCACGGAGATGGCCGCGTTGCCGAGACCGTCGTTGGCGGCGAGCACGCCGTCGATCTTGCCGCCGGCCTTGGTGAGCTGCTGCTCGAAGATCGTGGCCGCCTGCGCGTTGTCCCAGGCCGGCACGGAGTCGTCGGCGACCTTCGTGTACTCCTTCGAGTCGAACTTCGGCTTGAGCACCGAGTCGTACCCGTTCTTGAACAGGGTCGCGTTGTTGTCGGTCGGCGAGCCGTTGAGGTAGGCGATCGACGGGTTCTTGGCGCCCTTGTCGGTCAGGCACTTGCTCAGGCCCTCGCCCTGGAGCTTGCCGACCGCCTCGTTGTCGAAGCTGACGTAGTACTGCGCGGAGCCGCCCAGGGTCAGCCGGTCGTAGTCGATGGTGGCGACGCCCTGCGACTTGGCCTTGTCGAGCACGGCCTTGCCGGTGCCGGAGTCCAGGTTGACGATCATCAGCACGTTGACGCCGTTGGTGATCATCTGGTCGGCGATGGTCTGGAAGGCGTTCTTGTCGTTCTGGGCGTTCTGGATGTCCGAATCGACGCCGGCCTTGTCGAACGCCTCCTTGAGGAACTTGCGGTCCGCGCCCTCCCAACGGGCGGAGGACTTGCTGTCCGGGAGGATGACGCCGATCTTCGGCTTCTTGTCGGGGGAGCCGCCGGCCTGGTCCGAAGAACCGCCGTTGTCACCGCAGGCGGCCATGCTGCCGGTCGCCAGAAGACCGACGGCCGCGAAGGTGAGGAAGCCCTTGCGCATATGCATGGGTCCTTTCGGGGGTTGGGGGAGTTGTCGGTGGTTTGTTGTGCCCGGCAACGTATTCCTCCCTTCCCGAGCCGCGCAAGAGAGCCGAGGTCAGAAGTTTGTTGGCGGCGGTAACAATTCAGCAACGCAACTGACACCCACCGTCAACCAGCAGAGAGCGCTCCCCGGCCCGACGTGCGGAAACGCTCCCACGGCCGGGCAGGGCGGTTCAGCGGGTGGCGATGGGCGCGGTGACGGCCCCCGTCAAGGCGACCAGGTCACCCGGGGCGAGTTGCAGTTGCAGGCCCCGACGCCCCGCCGAGACATAGACGGTCGGATGCTCCAGCGCGGAGGCGTCGACGACCGTGGGCAGCTGCTTGCGCTGGCCGAGCGGGCTGATCCCGCCGCGGACGTACCCGGTGGTCCGCTCGGCCAGGGTGCGGTCCGCCATGGCCGCCCGCTTGCCGCCCACCGCGGCGGCGAGGGCCTTGAGGTCCAGCTCCCCGGTGACCGGCACGACCGCCACGGTCAGCCCGCCGTCGACCTCGGTGACCAGCGACTTGAACACCTGGGCCGGGGGCACCCCGAGGGCCGCCGCGACCAGCGCGCCGTAGTTCGGCGCGTCCGGCGAGACGTCGTACGGGTGGGTGCTGTGGGAGATCTTCCGTTTGGTCAGCAGTGCCGTCGCCGGAGTGCCCTGTCCCGCCATGAGCGACAAGCTAACCGGCCGCCGCCCGGCGGGCGAGCGGAAAACCGTCAGGCGGGAACCGGCCGGCAGATCAGCACGGTGGGGGCCCCGGCGACCCGGGTCAGCACCAGGCTGGCCGCCGCGTCGCCGGCCAGCTTCAGGTCCCGGCGCAGCTTCTCCGGCTCCAGCGCCGAACCGCGCTTGAGGATCTCCACCCGGCCCACCCGGCGCTCCCGCAGCAGGGTGCGCAGCCGCTTCAGCGAGAACGGCAGCACGTGGGTGATCTCCAGACAGCGGGCGAACGGGGTCGGCCGGGCCTCGTCGCCGTAGAGGTAGGCGATGCTCGGGTCGGCCAGCGTCGCGTCGAGGTCGCCGGCCAGCTCGGCGACCAGGTGCGCGCGCACCACCGCCGGGTCCGGGTCGTACAGGAAGCGGCGGGCCGCCCCGACCGGGGCCTCCGCGTCACCCGCGCCGGTCAGCACGTGTGCGGCGTCGCCCCGGAGCAGGGTGGCCCGGCGGGGCACCGCGGCCAGCGCGCCGCACCAGAGCGCGGCCTCGACCAGGTCGCCGTCGACGCTCACCCACTCGGCCTCGGCGCCCGCCGGGATCAGCGCGTGGTCCAGCCCCGGGGCCACCTTCACCACCGTGTGCGGCACCTGCCCGGCCAGCCCGGTCACGAAGTCCCAGGGCGGCGAGTAGGCGTTCGGGTCGAAGATCCGCCGGCCGGTGCCGGCCTTCCGCCGGGCCGGGTCGCAGAAGACCCCGTCCACCCGGGTCACGTCGAACGCCGTGGCGTCCCCGCACTCCACCGTGAACCGGTCGGCCAGCCCGGCCGCCTCGGCGTTCGCGGCGGCCATCGCGGCGGTCAGCGGGTCGGCCTCGACGCCGTACACCCGGATGCCGGCCCGGGCCGCGGCGAGCGCGTCCGCCCCGAGGCCGCAGCCCAAATCGGCGAGCGTGGCGACGCCCGCCGTGCGCAGTCGCTCCGCCCGGCGCCGCGCCACGACCCCCCGGGTGGCCTGCTCCAGGCCCGCCCGGGTGAAGAACATGCCTAGTGCCGCCGGGCCGAACTTGCCGACCGCGCGGCGGCGCAGCTCCGCCTGGGTCAACGCCGCCGCCGCGAGGCCCGCCGGCACCCCGCCGGAGCGGAGCACGGCCGCCGCCCTCAGCGGGTCGCCGCCGGCCACCCGCGCCGCCGCGTCGAGCGCGGCCGACCCCTCGGGGGTACGCAGGGCGGCGAACTGATCCAGGTCCACGCGGGCATTCTCCCGGCAGCGTCCGCTCCGGCTGGCCCGGACCCCTGCGATGGTCGTGATCGACTCCAGCTCGGCGGGGTGGCGGTGTCCGGGGTGTGCGGATGCCGCCATGTCGGCGACCTGGAGTCGATCGATCGCGCTCGGCGGCCGGACCCCGACGGTGGGGTCAGCGAGGGGCCGGGGCGGCGGCGACGAAGGCCCGCCAGCTCGCCGGGTCGAAGGTGAGCACGGGGCCGGTCGGGTCCTTGCTGTCCCGGACGGCCACGACGCCCGGCAGGTCGTCGGCGACCTCGACGCAGGCACCACCGTTGGCGTTGCTGCGGGACGCCTTGCGCCAGGAGGCGCGGCTCAGGTCCATGTCGTCACCACTTCCTCGATCAGCCGGGCGGACTGTCGGCATGGCAGCGCCTCACCGGCGACAGTCTCCCAGCGCCGCCCGAGGGTGGCAATGTCGTTCGGGCCGTCCACGGTCTGCCCGCGAAGTTGGTTGTCGAGGTGGCCCAGCTCGGCGCCGCTCGCGAGGCGGGCCAGGATGAACGGCCCGCCGAGTCCGATGTGCCAGGGGGAGCCGGCCGGCACCAGGCGCACCTGCACGTTCGGCTCGGCTCCGACCTCCAGCAGGTGCGCCAACTGCTCGCGCATCGCGGCCCGGTCGCCGACCTGTCGGCGCAGCGCCTGCTCCTCCAGCACCGCGACGAACTGTGGTCGCTGGTCGCCGGTCAGCACAGCCTGCCGGGCGAGCCGGGCCACCACCCTCGCCTCGACCTCCTCGATCGTCATAGCCCCGCCCATGCTGAGCATCGCCCGCGCATAGCCCTCGGTCTGCAGCAGGCCGGGGATGACGGTGGGGTCGTACCAGCGGAGTGAGGTTGCCTCCCGTTCGATCTCCTCCCACGGGCGGAACCAGTCCGGCGCGGCGTGGAACCGGATCAGCTCCAGCATGGTGGCGAAGAGGCCGCCGGTCTTGAGCACCGCGTCGACCCGGGCCACGTAGTCCGGCCGGACCGGCCGTTCGCCGGTCTCCACCGCGCTGACCTGCGACGACGAGTAGTTGACCAGCTTTCCCAGCTCCTCCTGGCTCAGCCCACGCGCCTGCCGCGCCCGCCGGAGCTGGTCACGCAGGAACGTCAGCGTCGGCACCTGGGTCATCCGGCCCTCCTTCCTCGACGGCTTCGGCTCCGGAAGGTAGGGATCCGGTCACCGCACGTCGAGGCGCTCCGGGCGTGTTGCGGGAACGAGTGGCGGAACTGTGGCGACACGAGGTGCGGCGCGTTGGCACTCTCCTTGACGGAGTGCTAGCCGAGGAATAACCTGCGATTAGCACTCTCACCCTGAGGGTGCCAACGCCCGGGCCCTGGTGTCCGGGGGTTGAGCGCCAGGCGGACCGGCACCCGCGACGACGGCCCCGCCCGGTGGCATGTGGCAGATTGACGCTGGTCGGCGTGCCGACCGGCAACGACACCAAGTACCCCAGGAGGGTATGCCCGTGACTACCGCGACCAAGGTTGCGATCAAGCCGCTCGAGGACCGCATCGTGGTCCAGGCGAACGAGGCCGAGACCACCACCGCCTCGGGCATCGTGATCCCCGACACCGCCAAGGAGAAGCCGCAGGAGGGCACCGTCCTCGCTGTCGGCCCGGGCCGGATCGACGACAAGGGCAACCGCGTGCCGATCGACGTCAAGGTCGGCGACACCGTCCTCTACTCGAAGTACGGCGGCACCGAGGTCAAGTACGCCGGCGAGGAGTACCTGGTGCTCTCCGCCCGCGACGTCCTCGCGGTCATCGAGAAGTAAGCAACCGATCAGTGTCGTTGCCCCGGTCCGGCTCGCCGGGCCGGGGCAACGACGCTTCGAAGGGATACAGATGGCGAAGATCCTGAGCTTCTCGGACGACGCCCGGCACCTGCTGGAGCACGGTGTCAACGCCCTCGCGGACGCGGTCAAGGTCACTCTCGGCCCGCGCGGGCGCAACGTCGTCCTGGACAAGAAGTTTGGTGCGCCCACGATCACCAACGACGGCGTGACCATCGCCAAGGAGATCGAGCTCACCAACCCCTACGAGAACCTCGGCGCGCAGCTGGTCAAGGAGGTGGCGACCAAGACCAACGACGTCGCCGGCGACGGGACCACCACCGCGACCGTGCTGGCCCAGGCCATGGTCCGCGAGGGCCTGCGCAACGTGACCGCCGGAACCAACCCGGCCGGCCTCAAGCGGGGCATCGACGCGGCGGCCGCCAAGGTCTCCGAGGCGCTGCTCGGCCGGGCCGTCGAGGTGGCCGACAAGGAGTCGATCGCGCACGTCGCGACGATCTCCGCGCAGGACGCCACCATCGGCGAGCTGATCGCCGAGGCGATGGAGCGGGTCGGCCGCGACGGTGTCATCACCGTCGAGGAGGGCTCCGCCCTCACCACCGAGCTGGAGGTGACCGAGGGTCTCCAGTTCGACAAGGGCTTCATCTCGCCGAACTTCGTCACCGACGTGGAGGGGCAGGAGGCGGTCCTTGAGGACCCGTACATCCTGATCACCACGCAGAAGATCTCGGCGATCGAGGAGCTGCTGCCGCTGCTGGAGAAGGTTCTCCAGAACAACAAGCCGCTGCTCATCATCGCCGAGGACGTCGAGGGCCAGGCCCTGTCCACGCTGGTGGTCAACGCGATCCGCAAGACCATCAAGGTCTGCGCCGTGAAGGCCCCCGGCTTCGGCGACCGCCGCAAGGCGATGCTCCAGGACATGGCGATCCTGACCGGCGCCGAGCTGGTCGCCCCGGAGTTGGGCTACAAGCTCGACCAGGTCGGCCTCGAGGTGCTCGGCACCGCCCGCCGCGTGGTGGTCGACAAGGAGAACACCACGGTCGTCGACGGTGGCGGCCAGGCCGCCGAGGTCGCCGACCGGGTCGCCCAGATCCGCAAGGAGATCGAGGCCTCGGACTCCGAGTGGGACCGGGAGAAGCTGGCCGAGCGGCTGGCGAAGCTCTCCGGCGGCATCGCGGTGATCAAGGTCGGCGCGGCCACCGAGGTCGAGATGAAGGAGCGCAAGCACCGCATCGAGGACGCCATCGCCGCGACCAAGGCCGCGGTCGAGGAGGGCACGGTCCCGGGTGGCGGCGCCGCCCTGGCCCAGATTCTGCCGGTGCTCGACGACGACCTGGGCTTCACCGGTGACGAGAAGGTCGGCGTCTCGATCGTGCGCAAGTCGCTGGTCGAGCCGCTGCGCTGGATCGCCCAGAACGCCGGCCACGACGGCTACGTGGTGGTGCAGAAGGTCGCCGGCCAGGAGTGGGGCAACGGCCTCGACGCCGCCACCGGCGAGTACGTCGACCTGGTCAAGTCCGGCATCCTCGACCCGGTGAAGGTGACCCGCAACGCGGTCACCAACGCAGCGTCGATCGCCGGCCTGCTGCTCACCACCGAGAGCCTCGTGGTGGAGAAGCCGGAGAAGGCCGAGCCGGCCGCCGCCGGTCACGGCCACGGCCACGGGCACGGCCACCAGCACGGCCCGGGCTTCTGATCCCGCGCCGTACGGCCTGACGTCAGGGCACACCGCCACCCGGCGGTGTGCCCTGACCCGTATCCGCTTACGGAACGGTGACGAGGTTGGCGGTCGCGCGCTCCGACCGACGACACTGGTCGCCGTGAGCAGCATCTCGCGCGGTCGAGCCGCGCTGGCCGGGGTCACCGCGGCGGCCGTCGCGATCGGGGTGGCCGAACCGGTGGCCGTCCTCACCGGGCCCCGGTCCGCGCCGCTGATCGCGGTCGGCGGGCTGGTGGTCGACGTGGTGCCCGAGCCGCTCAAGCAGTTCGCCATCGCGGTCTTCGGCCGGTACGACAAGATCGCCCTGCTGGTGGGTACGGCGGTGCTGCTGGCCGCGATCGCCGCGCTGCTCGGCGTGCTGGCGGCCCGGCGGCTCCGGATCGGCCTGGCCGGCATCGCGGCGTTCGCCGCCCTCGGGGTGGCCGCCGCGCTGACCCGGGCCGGCGCGGACGCCTCCGACGCGCTGCCCTCCCTGGTCGGCGGCGGGCTGGGGGCGCTCACGCTCTGGGCCTTCCTGGCCGGCCCGCTGCGGGGGGACGCCGAGCCGTCGACCTCGTCCCGGCCGTCGGCCACCTCGCAGACGCCGGCGCCGGCCACGCCGCCCGAGCCCTCGCTGTCCGCGCCCACACCGCCCCCGATCGTCGCCGCGCTCGCACCCGAGGAGCCCTCGGCCGGGTGGGAGCCGCTGGAGCCCGGCGACCACGAGTCGCGACGGCGGTTCCTGCGCGGCGTCGGCCTGCTGGCCGGCACGGCGGCGGTTGCCGGGCTCGGCGGGCACTGGCTGGCCGGGCGGCGGGGCGTCTCGGCGGCCCGGGAGGCGGTGAAGCTGCCCACCCCGGTCGCACCCGCCGCGCCGGTGCCGGCCGGCGCGGACCTCGCGGTGAACCGGCTCGCCCCCTTCGTCACCCCGAACCGGGAGTTCTACCGGATCGACACCGCCCTGGTGGTGCCGCAGGTGGACCCGGCGACCTGGCGGCTGCGCATTCACGGCCGGGTCCGCAACCCGATCGAGCTGAGCTTCGACGACCTGCTCGCCCGGCCGATGGTCGAGCGGTACGTCACCCTGGCCTGCGTCTCCAACGAGGTGGGCGGAGACCTGATCGGCAACGCTCGCTGGCTGGGCGTGCCGATCAAGGAGTTGCTGGACGAGGCGGAGCCGGAGGAGGGGGCGGACCAGGTGGTCGGCCGGTCGGTCGACGGCTGGACCTGCGGCACTCCCACCGCGGTGCTGCGCGACGGGCGGGACGCGCTGCTCGCGGTCGGGATGAACGGCGAGCCGCTGCCGGTCGAGCACGGCTTCCCGGTGCGGATGGTGGTGCCCGGCCTCTACGGGTACGTCTCGGCGTGCAAGTGGGTGACCGAGCTGGAGCTGACCAGGTTCGCGGACTTCGACGCGTACTGGGTGCCGCGCGGGTGGTCGGCGCAGGGGCCGATCAGGACGCAGTCCCGGATCGACACGCCCCGCCCGCGCAACCGGCTCACCGCAGGTCCGGTCATGGTGGCCGGGGTGGCCTGGGCCCAGCACCGGGGCATCCGCACCGTCGAGGTACGCGTCGACGACGGCCCGTGGCGGGAGGCGACCCTGGCCCCGACGGTCTCGGTGGACACCTGGGTGCAGTGGTCGTGGCGCTGGGACGCCACGCCGGGCGAGCACACCCTCCAGGTCCGGGCCACCGACGCCGCCGGGGAGACCCAGCCGGAGCGGCGGCGCCCGGTCGCCCCGGACGGCGCCACCGGCTGGCACACCGTCACCGTGACGGTGGGCTGACGCGGACGTCTTGTCCGATGGATGCGGACATACCGGACTGATCCTCGCTAATCTCGTCCGGTGGAGGACAGGCGGGGGCGCAGGCGCTCACTGATCCACGGCTACGGCGCGGCCCGGCGGGCCAGTTGGCTGGAACTCTTCTTCGACCTGGTCTTCGTGGTCGCGGTGTTCCGGCTCGGCCAGCTGCTGGTGGCCGACCCGTCGGCACGCGGGGTGCTGATCTTCGCCGGCCTGATCAGCGCGGTCTGGTGGCTGTGGTTCAGCTTCTCCTACTTCGCCGACCTCTTCGACGACGACCGCCCGCCGAGCCGGCTGGTGCAGCTCACCGCGATGCTCGGGGTGCTGGCGCTGGCCGCCTCCCTGCCCGGCGCGAGCGCCGCCGACGCGAACCGGTTCGCGGTGACCTACGGACTCCTGCTCGTGCTGCTCGCCGGGTCGTACGGCGTCGTGGGGTGGATCGACCTGGAGGCCCGGGACTTCTGCCGGTGGAACGCCGGCGGCTTCCTGGTCGCCGCCGCGCTCTGGTTCGGCTCGCTGCTGGCGCCCGCACCCGGCCGGTACGCGGTCTGGGCGGTCGCGCTGGTGCTCAACGCGGCGGTCGCCGGACCGCTGGCGTACGCCCTGGCGCGGCGCGCACCCACCCAGAAGTCGCACATGCCGGAACGCTTCGGCCTGTTCACCATCGTCGTGCTGGGGGAGGCGGTCCTTGCGGTGGCGAACGGCATCGACGCCGGCGGCTGGCGGCCGGCCTCGGTGGCGATCGGGGTCGCCGGGTTCGTCATCGCGTGCGGGATCTGGTGGGTGTACTTCCTCGCCACGTACGACCGCGAGGCGGGCAACCGGGTGCTGCAGGCCGGGCGGCAGGCGATCCTGCGCAGCTACCTCTACGCCTACGGGCATCTGGTGGTCTACGCGGCGATCGTGGCGGCGGGGGTCGCCGTCGAGCTGGCGGCGGAGGCGGCGGCCGGTCACGGCCCCGGAGCCGTCGTGGTCGGTCGGCTGCTGGGCGGCAGCCAGGTGGCGATGATGACCGGTTGCGTCGTCATCTACCGCGGCATCAGCCTGTCGGTCAGCCGCCCGGTCGGGCTGACCCAGGCCGGCCTGGCGCTGGTGGCGCTGGTGGTCGCGCTGGCGGGGTTGCCGCCGCTGGTCGCGGTCCCGCTCGTCGCGGTGCCGTGGGTGGTGCTGACGGTCGTCGAGCAGTGGTCCGCGTCGGAGATGGAGGGCTGAGCCCACGCCGCGGCCCGCTCCGCGGGGGAGCGGGCTGCGGCGGTGGTGCCGGCGGCTCAGACCGCGACGCGCCCGCCGTCGACCGGCAGGATCGCGCCGTGCACGAAGCTCGCCCGGTCGGTGGCCAGGAAGGTGACCGCCTCGGCGATCTCCTCGGCCGAGCCGGGACGCCCGGCGGGGGCCATCGTCGCCAACTGGTCGAGGTCCTCGCCCATGACGGCGGTGCCCTCCGTGCGGGTGGGGCCGGGGCTGACCCCGTTGACCCGGACCCCGTGCGGCCCGTACTCGGCCGCCCAGGACTTGGTGAGCAGCACCAGGGCGGCCTTGCTCGCCCCGTACAGGCTCATCCCCGCCATGCCGAACTCGGCGACCATCGTGGTCAGGTTGATGATCGCCCCGTGGCCCCGCTTCGCCATCTCCGGCGCCAGCTCGGCCACCAGGAAGTACGGCACCTTGACGTTCAGCGCGAACACCGCGTCGAAGGTCTGCTCGCTGGTCTGCTCGGTGGGGCCGAACGGGTAGATGCCCGCGTTGTTGACCAGGATGTCGACCTCACCGGCCAGCTCCCGGGCCCGGGCGGCGAGTTCCCGCGCGGACGCCTCGTCCCGCAGGTCGACGGCCACGAAATCGGCCCGCCCACCGCTCGCGCGGATGTCCCGGACCACCTGGTTGCCCCGCTCGGGATCCCGGCCGGAGATCACCACGTGTGCGCCGAGCCGGGCCAGCGCCGTGGCGGCCGCCCGGCCGATGCCGCTGTTGCCACCGGTCACCAGTGCCGACCGGCCCTGCAGTTCCGTGCTCATCCTTCACCCACTCCTGTTCCGCGCCTGCACGGCGCCGGTCGGGCGTGTCCCGACCAGTGGGTGCAAGTCGGCGGGCGGCCGGCTTTTTCCCGCCGGGTTGATCGAGGAACTTATGGCCGCCATAAGCGACCGCGGGCTACTCCGCCTCGCGCATCTCCAGGGTGGCGATCAGCTGACCGAGATCGCGCCGGTGGGAGCTGGCCGGCCACGCGGCCCAGGTGCGCCGGACGAGGGGATGGCCGACCAGCGGGGCCCAGGTGACCGACTCGGGGAGCGGCTGCGACCAGCGGGGCGGTGCCAGCGCGAAAGCCGTGCCCGCGGTCACGGCGGCGAGCTTGACCTCGGCGATCAGCTCCTGTCCCTCGGGCGCGGCGGGTCCGAGATCCAGGCCGTGGCTGCGCAGGATCGCGGTCAGCTCGTCATACCAGGCGGGGCTGCCGGAGCGCGGGAAGCCGACCCAGTCCAGCCCGGCGAGCGCGTCCAACCGGATCCCGTCCGGCCCGGCGACGGCGGCGGCCTGCGCGGTGGCCAGCAGCACGCCCAGCCGTTCCTCGACGACCGGTACGGCGTCCAGGTCGGCGCCGATCGGGTGTTCGCGGACCAGCCCGACGTCCAACTCACCGGCGCGCAGCGCGGCGAACTGTGCGGCGGTGGACAGGTGGCGGGCCTGGACCCGGGTAGCCGGAAAGGCCACCGCCAGCTCGGCGAGCGGCCGGGTGAGCAGGTCGGCGGGCAGCTCCAGCGGGATGCCGAGCCGGAGCACGCCGCCGCCCGTCGCGCCGTGCCGGTTGACCGCGGCCACCGCCTGCTCGTATCGCGCCAGCAGCGCCCGGGCCTCGGTCAGCAACGTCAGGCCCGCCTCGGTGGCCCGTACGCCGGTGCTGCTGCGGACCAGCAGCGGCACCCCGAGCTGCCGCTCCAGCCCGTTCATGGTCTGGGACAGCGCCGGCTGGCTGAGGTGCAACCGGCGGGCCGCCGCGGACAGGCTCCCCTCCTCGACGACCACCACGAACGCCCGCATCTCCCGCAGTTCCACCGGCCCATCAGATCACGCACCGCGGGGGCCGCCGGGCGGGAAGCCGCCACGCGGACGACGCCGCGCCCGGGGGCTCCGGGCGCGGCGTCGGGGTGGTCGGTGCGGAACGGTCAGGCGATCTTCCGCTGATCCGGAACGGTCTTGCGCTGATCCGGGACGGCGGACTTGTGGGGCCGGCCGAGGCGGGCCTCCAGCCGGGCGACGTCCACCCGGCTCTGCCGGCGGTCGGCCAGGTCCTCCCAGCCGAGGGCGAGCAGCCGCAGCCGCTCCGACTCGCTGAAGCCGCCCCACACGCCGTAGGGCTCGCGGACCGAGAGGGCGTGCGCGGCGCACTCGGCGCGCACCGGGCAGGCGCGGCAGACCGCCTTGGCGCCGGACTCGCGGCGCAGCCGCGACGAGCCGCGCTCGCCGTCGGGGTGGAAGAACTGGGCGCTGTCGCGCCCCCGGCAGGCACCGAGCCGCTGCCAGTCCCAGAGGTCGACAATGGGTCCGGGCAGCCTGCGTACGTTCGACATCAGCACCCCTCCTCCCGCGCGGCACCGCGGAGAATCTCGTGGCCAGCTCCTACCGGGCGGTGGTCCGCGCGGGACACCGTTTCCGGAGTGACCCCTCGGTACCCGGGCTTTCCCGCGCTCACACATCTGTGATCGAAAACCTCGGACAGTCGGCGGCATATGCCCCATCTGCCGGAAAAGTTCGGATGATTGCCCGGAACCTCCTCCCGGGCACACCCCGTCGTGGTCTGCTCTGAGGCGGAGAGGAGACCACTGTGCGTAGCGTTCTCGTGTGCGTTCGGACACCACTCGCGGCCCAGCATTTGACCTCCGCGGCGGCGCGGCTCGGGCTGTCCGGCGTGCTCCGGACGGCCGTCTCCGATCCCGAGGTGATGTTGCGGCTCGCCGAGCGCCCGGTCGACGTCGTGCTCGCCGACACCGCCCTCACGCGGCCGGACAGCGCCGGCTTCGTCCGGCGGGTGCTCGCCCGCGCCCCGCAGGCCGCGGTGCTGCTGCTCGGCGCCGAGGAGTCCGAGGCGGCCGCGGCCACCATCAGCGCCGGGGCGCGGGGCCTCATCCAGAACGCCGACCACGACCTGACCAGCGCGGTCGCCAAGGCCCTGCTGCTGCTCTCCGCCCCCGGCCGGCCCACCCGGCACCGGGTCAGCGACCCGGCCCGGGACGCCGCGGCGGTCGGCGGGCCGACCCGGTCCACCGCGCCGGGGCGTACCCCGGCCGGGCCACCGTGGCCGGCGAGCCCGGCGGAGGGTCCCGGCGGCGGGCCCACGGTGGTGCCCGTGCAGCGCGGCGAGGACGCCGCCGACCCGGCGGCCGCCGAGGCGGAGCCGGCGCCTGCGGGCGGCCCGCAGCGGCCGGCGCGCACCCCGCGCAGCGCCATCGGGCTCACGGAGCGTGAGCTTCAGGTGCTGCTCGGCATGGCCGAGGGGAAGAGCAACGCGGAGATTGGGCGGGAGCTGTTCGTCTCGGAGGACACCGTCAAGACGCACGCCCGCCGGCTGTTCCGCAAGCTCGGCGCGCGCGACCGGGCGCACGCCGTGGCCGCCGGCTTCCGCGCCGGCCTGGTCGCCTGAGCCGCCGGTCAATCCTCCGCGGCGGCGTCGTCGGTGCCTTCGGTGAGGGTGTCGTGCACGCCGTCCGCGTAGCCCCGGGCGTAGTCCCAGCTCACGTAGTGGTCCGGGTCGGGGTCGTAGGCCGGCTCGTGCACCCGGGGCCGCCCGGAGTTGAGCAGGTGCCGCAGGTTGCCGCGGAGCAGGTCCCAGTCGAAGTAGTGCGGCTCGCGGCAGTCCTCGCACTCGATGACCAGCCCGCGGACCCCGATCGGCTGGAGCAGGGCCTGGTAGATCTCCAGGTCGGCGAGATCCTCCAGGACGTCCTGCCGCTCGATCTCGGTCAGCGGGTCGAGCGGGTCGGCCTCGCGCGGGTCGTGCAGGCCGGCAGCCGGATCGGCCGGGTCGCCGTTGAACGGGTCGATGGGCTCGTCGTGCACCCCCTCACCGTAGACCCCGACCGGCCGGAAAGCCCGCCCCCGGGACTCCCTGTGGCGCCGCCTACCCGGGCCCGCCGCTGCCGGGGGCGGGCCAGGTCAATGGGTACGATGAAGCGACGCGCCGTCACCCCGGCGTGCGCCGGTGCCCGCGCGCGCCGCCTCGCTGCAGCCCGTCCGACCAGCTCAGGGGAGCAATCGTGGAGAATTCGCCCAGCACCGAGATCCCGGCCGGCCGCGACGGCGGTGAGCTGGGCGGTCACCTGCCCGAGCTGCCCGCCGGCTCGGCCCGGGTGGTGCCGCTCGGGCTGACCTTCGACGACGTGCTCCTCCAGCCGGGCGAGTCGGACGTCGTGCCGAGCCGGGTCAACACCCGCACCCGGCTCACCCGCCGCATCGAGCTGACCGTCCCGCTGCTGTCCAGCGCCATGGACACCGTCACCGAGGCGCGGATGGCGATCGCCATGGCCCGCCAGGGCGGCATCGGCGTGCTGCACCGCAACCTCTCCGTGGAGGACCAGGCGCTCCAGGTCGACCTGGTCAAGCGCTCCGAGTCCGGCATGATCACCAACCCGGTGACCGCCAGCCCGGACGACACCCTCCGCGAGGTCGACGCGCTCTGCGGCCGCTACCGCATCTCCGGTGTGCCGGTGGTCGACGGGCAGGGCGAGCTGGTCGGCATCGTGACCAACCGCGACATGCGCTTCGTCTCCGACCCGGCCACCCCGGTCCGCGACATCATGACCCGGACCCCGCTGATCACCGCCCCGGTCGGGGTGAGCAAGGACGACGCCCTCGACCTGCTGCGCCGCCACAAGGTCGAGAAGCTGCCGATCGTCGACGAGGCCGGCAAGCTGCGCGGGCTGATCACGGTCAAGGACTTCACCAAGAGCGAGCAGTACCCGAACGCCACCAAGGACGAGGCCGGCCGGCTCCGGGTGGCCGCCGCGGTGGGCGTCGGCGAGGACGCGTACAAGCGGGCCCGCACCCTGGTCGACGCCGGGGTGGACGTGCTCATCGTGGACACCGCGCACGGCCACCAGCGGGCCGTGCTGGAGATGGTCGCCCGGCTCAAGAAGGACGTGGCCATCGACATCGTCGGCGGCAACATCGCCACCTACGCCGGCGCCCGGGCGCTGGTCGACGCGGGCGCCGACGGCATCAAGGTGGGCGTCGGCCCGGGCGCCATCTGCACCACCCGGATCGTGGCCGGGGTGGGCGTACCGCAGATCACCGCGATCATGGAGGCGTCCCGGGCGGCCCGCCCGGCCGGCGTGCCCGTGATCGGCGACGGCGGCATCCAGTATTCCGGCGACATCGCCAAGGCGCTGGTGGCCGGCGCCGACACGGTGATGCTCGGCAGCCTGCTGGCCGGCTGCGAGGAGAGCCCGGGCGAGCTGATCTTCATCAACGGCAAGCAGTACAAGGCGTACCGGGGGATGGGCTCGCTCGGCGCGATGCAGTCGCGGGGCCAGGCCAAGTCCTACTCCAAGGACCGCTACTTCCAGCAGGACGTGCTCGCCGAGGACAAGCTGGTCCCCGAGGGCGTCGAGGGCCAGGTGCCCTACCGGGGCCCGCTCGCCCAGGTCGCCCACCAGCTCACCGGCGGGCTCCGCGCCGCCATGGGGTACGTCGGCGCCGAGAGCATCCCCGAGCTGCACCGCCGCGGCCAGCTCATCCGGATCACCGCGGCCGGCCTCAAGGAGAGCCACCCGCACGACATCCAGATGACCGTCGAGGCGCCCAACTACCACTCCCGCTGACCCACCACCCCCAACCACCAGGAGTCCCCCATGCGTGACGTGGTCGAGATCGGGCTGGGCAAGACCGCGCAGCGCGGCTACCACCTGGACGAAATCGCCATCGTGCCGAGCCGCCGCACCCGGGACGTCGACGACGTCTCCACCGCGTGGCAGCTCGACGCCTACCAGTTCGGCATCCCCTGCGTCGGCCACCCCTCCGACGCGACCATGAGCCCGTCCTCGGCGGTGCGGCTCGGCCAGCTCGGTGGCCTCGGTGTGCTCAACGTCGAGGGCCTCTGGACCCGCTACGAGAACCCGGCCAAGGTGCTGGAGGAGCTGGCCGGCCTGGACGAGGACGCCCGGGCCACCAAGCGGCTCCAGGAGGTCTACGCGGAGCCGATCCGCCCCGACCTGATCGCCGAGCGGGTCCGCGAGCTGCGGGCCGGCGGCGGCACCGTGGCCGTCCGGGTCTCCCCGCAGCACACCCTGACGCTCGCCCCGGTGATCCTCGACGCCGGCGTCGACATCCTGGTCATCCAGGGCACCATCGTCTCCGCCGAGCACGTCTCCACCACCGACGAGCCGCTCAACCTCAAGGAGTTCATCGCCGACCTCGACCTGCCGGTCATCGTCGGCGGCTGCACCGACTACAAGACTGCGCTGCACCTGATGCGCACCGGCGCGGCCGGCGTGATCGTCGGCATCGGCGGCGACGACTGGTCCACCACCGAGTCGGTGCTCGGCATCCGGGTGCCGATGGCCACCGCCATCGCCGACGCCGCCGCGGCCCGCCGCGACTACCTCGACGAGACCGGCGGCCGGTACGTGCACCTGATCGCGGACGGCGACATGCAGACCTCCGGCGACATCGCCAAGGCGCTGGGCTGCGGCGCGGACGCCGTGATGCTGGGCGAGCCGCTGTCGCTCTGCGAGGAGGCCCCGGCCGGCGGCGCCTGGTGGCACTCGGCCGCCAGCCACCCGTCGCTGCCGCGCGGCGCGTTCGAGGTGGCCGGGGAGCCGCTCGGCTCCATGGAGAAGCTGCTCTTCGGCCCGGCCGACGAGCCGGACGGCCAGCTCAACCTCTTCGGCGGGCTGCGCCGCGCGATGGCCAAGTGCGGCTACCGCGACCTCAAGGAGTTCCAGAAGGTCGGCCTGGTCCTCGACCGCTGACCCGGGTGACCGGCCGACGGCGCGGGTGCGGATTCCGGTCCCACCCGCGCCGTCGCACATTTACGCTCGGCGGATGACGCGCGGCCGACGGTGGTGCGCGGCGGTGCTCGCCGTCGCGTTGCTGGCCGGCGGCTGCACGGGAGACGACGACGAGCGGTTCCATCCGGGCGCCGCGGACGCGGGAGACCCGTACGTGCCGGGGGCCGGCAACGGCGGCTACGACGTCGGGCACTACGCGCTGAAGATCCGCTACGACCCGGCCGACGACCGGCTCACCGGCGAGGCCGTCCTGACCGCCACCGCCACCCAGGCGCTGTCCCGGTTCCAGCTCGACCTGGCCGGCCTGACCGTCGACCGGGTACGCGTCGACGGCGCCCCGGCGAAGCACCGGCGCGACGGGGCCGAGCTGGTCGTCACCCCGGCACGCGGCCTGCCGGCCGGGCAGCGGTTCACCGTCGACGTGACCTACGGCGGGGTGCCGAAGCCGCTGCCCAGCACGGAGCTGGGCGACGGCGGCTTCCAGGCCACCGCGGACGGCGCGATCGCGCTGGGCCAGCCGGAGTCGGCGAGCACCTGGTACCCGGTCAACGACCACCCCTCCGACAAGGCCACCTACGACATCGAGGTGACCGTCCCGGACGGGCTCGCCGCGCTGAGCAACGGGGTGCCGAAGGGCACGGAGAGCAGCGGCGGCTGGACCACCTGGCGCTGGTCCGAGGGCGCCCCGATGGCCGGCTACCTGTCCACCCTGGTGATCGGCGACTACCGGGTCCGGACCGCCACCCACGCCGGGAAGCCGATGGTCACCGCCGTCGCCGGCACGTTGCCGACGGACGGGCCGGCCGCCGCCTCGGTGGCCCGCACCGGGGAGATCGCCGACTTCCTGGCCGGCCGCTTCGGGCCGTACCCGTTCGACGCGTACGGCGGGATCGTGGTGGCCGACGAGCGGATCCGGTACGCGCTGGAGACCCAGTCCCGGCCGGTCTACGGGCCCGGCTTCTTCCGGGGCGCCCGCCCGAACACCGAGGTGGTCGCGCACGAGCTGGCCCACCAGTGGTTCGGCGACAGCGTCTCGGTGGCCCGGTGGAGCGACCTCTGGCTCAACGAGGGCTTCGCCACGTACGCGGAATGGCTCTGGGCGGAGCACGACGGCGGGCGCACCGTCGAGCGGGCCTTCGCCGACCGGTACGCGGTCACCGACTGGAGCCGGCCCTCGGTAGACCCGGGCCGCGCCGCGATGTTCGGCGACGCGGTCTACCAGCGCGGCGCGCTCGCCGTGCACGCGCTGCGCCGTGCGGTCGGCGACGAGACCTTCTTCCGCATCCTGCGCGGCTGGCTGGCCGAGCGGCGGGACGGCACCGCCACCACAGCCGACTTCGTCGGGTACGCCGAGCGGACCGCCGGGAAGCCGCTGCGCGCGCTCTTCGACGCCTGGCTCGTCGGGGCGACCGCGCCCGCCCTGCCGTGACGCGGACGTGACGGACGCCGGTTAGGCTGCCGCGGGCGGAGCGGCCCCGGGCAGGGCCGCCACGGTTCTGGTCCGGGAGGGATCGAGGCGATGGCGCGGCGCGGCGGACGACGACGTCTGGGGCTGCTGACCTGCGGAGCGTTGCTGCTCGCCGGCTGCGGCTCGGCCGAGCCGGACCGGGCGGCGCCGGCGCTCACCGCGTCCAGCCCGGCGGCCGAGCGCAGCTTCGCGCCCGGTGCGCCGGGCGCCGGCGACACCTACTTCCCGACCTACGGCAACGGCGGCTACGACGTCGCCCACTACACCGTGAAGGTGCGCTACGACCCGGCGACCGACCGGCTCACCGGCACCACCACCCTGCGCGCCACGGCGACCGCCAACCTGTCGGCGTTCAACCTGGACCTGGCCGGGCTGACGGTCCGGTCGGTCACCGTGGACGGGGCGAAGGCCGGCCACGCCCGCACCGACGACGAGCTGGTGGTCACCCCGGCCACCGGCCTCACCTCCGGCAACGGCTTCGTCGCCGAGATCCGGTACGACGGCCGGCCGGCCGCGCTGGACAACGACGTGCTCGGCGAGGGCGGCTGGCTGCACACCGACGACGGGGCTATCGCGCTCGGCCAGCCGGAGTCGGCGAGCACCTGGTACCCGGTCAACGACCACCCCTCCGACAAGGCCACCTACGACTTCGAGATCACCGTGCCGAAGGGGCTCACCGCGGTCGGCAACGGCGTCCCGAAGGGACGGAGCACCAAGGGCGACTGGACCACCTGGCGCTGGTCCGAGGGGTCCCCGATGGCCAGCTACCTGACCACGGTGGTGATCGGGAAGTTCCGGATCACCACCGGTGAGCACAAGGGACGGCCGGTCTACAGCGCGGTCACCACGCAGGTGGCCGAGGGCGCGCCGGACCGGTCGATCGCGCGGACCGTCGAGGTGGCCGACTACCTGGAGAGCATCTTCGGGCCGTACCCGTTCGGCGCGTACGGCGGGGTGGTGGTCGCCGACGACCGGATCCGGTACGCGCTGGAGACGCAGAGCCGGCCGGTCTACTCGGCCGGGTTCTTCCGGCAGGGCGACAACACCGGCGTGATCGCGCACGAGCTGGCCCACCAGTGGTACGGCGACAGCGTCTCCGTCCAGCGCTGGCAGGACATCTGGCTCAACGAGGGGCTGGCCACGTACGCCGAGTGGCTCTGGGCCGAGCACGCCGGGGAGTCCACCGTCCAGCACACCTTCGAGCAGAAGTACGGGACCACGTCGAGCCAGGTCTGGCGTACGCCGCCGGGCAGGCCGGGGGTGGCGAACCTGTTCGGCCGGTCGGTCTACGAGCGGGGCGGGATAACCGTGCACGCGCTGCGGGTGGCGGTCGGCGACAGCGCCTTCTTCACCATCCTGCGCACCTGGGCGGCGGAGAACAAGAACGGCAACGCCACCACCGACGAGTTCGTGGCGCTCGCCGAGCGGGTCTCCGGCAAGAACCTCGACAAGCTCTTCGACGCCTGGCTCTACGGCACCGAGCGCCCGGCGGCTCCGAAGCCGCTCTGAGTCAGTTCTTCACCCGGAGCGACGGGTGGGCGGCCAGGTACGCGTCGGCGCTGCCGCCCCGCAGCGCGGCGAGGAACTCGCGGCCCACCGGGCGCAGTTGCTCGCCCTGGTAGGACCCGCCGCTGCCCACCCCGTCGCCGGGGAGGCCGACCAGGACGAACTTCTCCGCCGGCAGGCCACCCAGGGCGTACGCGAAGTCGACCAGCCGGCGGCCGCCGCCGACGTACACCAGGGTCTTGCCGAGCGCGTCGACCACCTGCTGGACCCGGTCCGGGTCGCGGGCCAGCCCCTGGTCGAGGATCTTCCGGGCCAGCGCCCGGATCAGCTGCTGCTGGTGCCGCTGGCGGGTGTAGTCGCCACCGGCGGTGTAGCGCTGGCGGGCGTAGTCCAGCGCCTGCCAGCCGGTCAGGTGCCGGTTGCCCGGCTGGTAGATCATCTGCGGCCCGGTGTAGGTGCTGCCGGACCGGTCCCGGTAGCGCCCGTCCGGCCGGCGGTGGATCGAGGCGACCCGCTGGTCCACGTAGAGGTCCACACCGCCGAGGGTGTCGACCAGCTTGTCGAAGCCGCCGAACGTGAGCACCGCGCCGGCGTCGATGCGCAGCCCGGTGTACCGGCTGACCGTGGTGCGCAGCAGCTCGTACCCCTGCGCGGTGCTGGGGTGCGCCTTGTCGCCGGGGATCCGGCTGCCGTAGCTCATCGCGTGGGTGAGCTTGGTCCGGCCGCCCGGGTAGCCGGCCTTCGGGTAGGCCGGGATGTCGACCACCAGGTCGCGGGGGAGCGAGAAGAGGTACGCGCGCCCCAGCCCGGCGGGCACGTGCAGCACCAGCACGGCGTCGGCGTGCGGCTCCCAGCCGGGCACGCTGATCCGGGTGTCCACCCCGACCAGCAGGAGGTTGAGCGGCCCCTTCAGGTCGGCGCCGGGCGGCGGGGTGGGGCTGGACGTCACCGGGGCCGGGGTGGTCGGCGCGGCGGACGGGCTCGGCGTGGCCGGGCCGGCGACCGGGCCGGGCGAGGGGCGGGAGACCAGCCGCGTGGCCACCACCGCGCCGGCGGCGACCAGCACCACGGCCACCAGGGCGGTCAGTCCCAGCACCCACCGTCGTCGCGTCATCGTGGTCTCCTCTCCCCGTGTTCCACCTGACGCGCGACGGGTGGCCGTCGGTTGCCCGGGCGGGATCCCCGTTTGATCGAGCGCTCTGCATGATCTGCGAAAAACTCTCGCTGGCGCTACAGCTACCCGTCGGTAATGATGCCTCCATGCGGTACGACGTGGTCGTCATCGGGTCCGGTTTCGGCGGCAGCGTCACCGCGCTCCGGCTGGCCGAGAAGGGTTACACCGTCGGGGTCCTGGAGGCCGGCCGGCGTTTCGCCGACGACGAGTTCCCCCGGACCTCCTGGCGAGTCCGGCGCTTCCTGTGGGCCCCGAAGCTCGGCTGCTACGGCCTCCAGCGGATCACCCTGCTCCGCTCGGCCGACCGGAAGGCCGGCGGTGGGGTGCTGGTGCTCGCCGGCGCCGGAGTGGGCGGCGGCTCGCTGGTCTACGCGAACACGCTCTACGAACCGCTCGACGCGTTCTACGCCGACCCGCAATGGCGGGACATCACCGACTGGCGCGACGAGCTGGCCCGCCACTACGACCAGGCGAAGCGGATGCTCGGCGTCACCACGTACCCGGTCGTCACCGGGGCGGACCGGGCCATGCGGGCGGTGGCCGAGCGGATGGGGGTGGGGCACACCTTCCACGCGACGCCGGTGGGCGTGCACATCGGCCGCCCCGGCGAGCGGGTGCCCGACCCGTACTTCGGCGGGGTCGGGCCGGACCGGACGGGTTGCAGCCACTGCGGCTCGTGCATGACCGGCTGCCGGCACGGCGCGAAGAACACCCTGGTCAAGAACTACCTCTGGCTGGCCGAGCGGCTCGGCGCGCAGGTCCACCCGCTGACCACGGTGACCGCGGTGCGCCCGGCCGCCGACGGCGGCTACGAGGTGCACACCGAGCGCACCGGCGCCCGGCTGCGCAAGCGCCGTCAGGTGATCCACGCCGACCAGGTGGTCTTCGCGGCCGGCGCGCTGGGCACCCAGCGGCTGCTGCACGAGATGAAGGCGACCGGCGCGCTGCCCGCCCTGTCGCCCCGGCTCGGCGAGCTGACCCGGACCAACTCGGAGGCCATCCTCGGCGCCTCGGTCGGGCCCGGCCAGGCCCGGCGGCGCGGCCTCGACTTCACCGAGGGGGTGGCGATCACCAGCTCGTTCCACCCCGACCCGCAGACCCACATCGAGCCGGTCCGCTACGGCAAGGGCTCCAACGCGATGGGCCTGCTCCAGTCGCTGCTGGTCGACGGCGGCCCGCACCGGATCCGGCGCTGGCTGGGCAGCATCGTCCGGCAGCCCGCGCTGGCCGCCCGGATGCTCTCGGTGCGCGGCTGGTCCGAGCGCACCGTGATCGCCCTGGTCATGCAGTCGGCCGACAACTCGCTCACCACCCGCTACCGGCGCGGTCGGCTCGGCCGCCGGCTGGTCTCCGGCCCGGGGCACGGCGCCCCCAACCCGACCTGGATCCCGGCCGGCAACGAGGCGGTCCGGCTGCTCGCCGAGGAGATCGACGGCACGCCCGGCGGGGCGGTCACCGAGCCGTTCAACATCCCGATGACCGCGCACATCCTGGGCGGCGCGGTGATCGGAGACAGCCCGGAGCGCGGGGTGATCGACCCGTACCACCGGGTGCACGGCCACCCCGGGCTGCACGTGGTGGACGGCGCGGCGGTCTCGGCCAACCTCGGCGTCAACCCGTCGCTGACGATCACGGCGCAGGCCGAGCGGGCCATGTCGTTCTGGCCCAACAAGGGGGACGAGGACCCCCGACCGCCGCTCGGCGCGCCCTACCGCCGGCTCGCCCCGGTGGCCCCGAAGCAGCCCGCCGTCCCGGCGCACGCCCCCGCCGCCCTGCGTCCCTGAGCAGGGCGGCGCGCGACACACCGGGGCGCGGCCCGCGCCGGGGGTGACTGTCGGTAAGGTTGCTGCACATGAGCACGCCTCGCCCCGTCCTCGTGGTGGACTTCGGAGCCCAGTACGCCCAGCTCATCGCGCGCCGCGTCCGCGAGGCGAAGGTCTACTCGGAGATCGTCCCGCACTCCATGCCGGTGTCCGAGATGCTGGCGAAGAACCCAGCCGCGATCATCCTGTCCGGCGGCCCGTCCAGCGTCTACGCGCCGGACGCCCCGCAGATCGACGCCGGGATGTTCGACGCCGGGGTCCCGGTCTTCGGCATCTGCTACGGCTTCCAGGCCATGGCCCAGGCGCTCGGCGGCACCGTGGCGCGCACCGGCAACCGCGAGTACGGCGGCACCCCGCTGCACGCCCGCCCGGAGGCCGGCGTGCTGCTCCGCGACCTCCCCGACGACCTGCCGGTCTGGATGAGCCACGGCGACTGCGTCACCGAGGCGCCGGCCGGCTTCGCGGTCACGGCCGAGTCGGCGGGCGCGCCGGTCGCCGCGTTCGAGGACCTGGCCGGCCGGCGGGCCGGGGTGCAGTTCCACCCGGAGGTCGGGCACACCGCGCACGGCCAGGAGATGCTCAGCCGCTTCCTGCACGACATCGCCGGCATCGAGCCGACCTGGACGCCTGAGAACATCATCGACGAGCAGGTGGCCCGGATCCGGGAGCAGGTCGGCGACAAGGAGGTCATCTGCGGCCTGTCCGGCGGCGTCGACTCGGCGGTCGCCGCGGCGCTGGTGCACAAGGCCGTCGGTGACCAGCTCACCTGCGTCTTCGTCGACCACGGCCTGCTCCGCGCCGGCGAGGCCGAGCAGGTGGAGAAGGACTACGTGGCCGCCACCGGCATCAAGCTCAAGGTGGTCGACGCCCGCGAGCGGTTCCTCGGCGCGCTGGCCGGGGTGACCGACCCCGAGCAGAAGCGCAAGATCATCGGCCGGGAGTTCATCCGGGTCTTCGAGGCCGCCGCCCGGGAGATCGCGGCGCACGGCGACGTCGAGTTCCTGGTGCAGGGCACCCTCTACCCGGACGTGGTGGAGTCCGGCGGCGGCACCGGCACCGCCAACATCAAGAGCCACCACAACGTCGGCGGCCTGCCGGAGGACCTGAAGTTCGCCCTGGTCGAGCCGCTGCGCACGCTGTTCAAGGACGAGGTCCGCACGCTCGGCCTGGAGCTGGGGCTGCCCGAGGCGATGGTCTGGCGGCACCCGTTCCCCGGCCCGGGCCTGGCCATCCGGATCATCGGCGCGGTCGACGAGGAGCGCCTCGCCGTGCTCCGCAAGGCCGACCTGATCGCCCGGCAGGAGCTCACCGCCGCCGGCCTCGACCGGGGTGTCTGGCAGTTCCCGGTGGTGCTCCTGGCCGACGTGCGCAGCGTCGGCGTGCAGGGCGACGGGCGCAGCTACGGGCATCCCGTGGTGCTGCGCCCGGTCTCCAGCGAGGACGCGATGACCGCCGACTGGTCTCGGCTGCCCTACGAGGTGGTGGCCCGGATCTCCACCCGGATCACCAACGAGGTCGCCGAGGTCAACCGGGTGGTCCTGGACGTGACCAGCAAGCCGCCGGGCACCATCGAGTGGGAGTGACGCCGAGTCAGGCCGCCGTCGGCGGCTGAGGCGCCGGCCGGGGCGCGGGCTCCGGCGTGGCCGCCGCCGGGTGCGGACCCGTGGCCGCCGGCGGGACCGGCGGCCAGCCGGGCGCGGTGCCCGGCGGGTGCGGCCAGGCGGGCGCACCCGCTGGCTCCTCGGGCATCAGGAACCACATGATCGGGTACGCGAGCGCGGCGAGCCCGCCGGTGAGCAGGGTCGCCACCGCGAAGCCCACCCGCACGAGGGTGGGGTCGACGGCGAAGTAGCGGCCGAGGCCGCTGGCCACGCCGGCGACCATCCGGTCGGTGACCGGCCGGCGGAGCTGCTTGTACGGGGCCTGGGAGGGGTTCGTCGAGGTCATGTCTCCACGGTCCCGCGCGGGCCGCCGGGCGACCTCGGTGACCGCCCGGACTCCTACCCTGACGCGTCCCTGAGGCGCCAGCCAAGAGTCAGGAATCCGACTCTTTTCGATGGCGGTAACCGCATCCGGGGAGAATTTCCTCCCGTGACCACCTTGCTGGAGCCGCTCCGCAGGATCGCGGCATACGCAGTTTGTGCTGATTCAGACGGCCGAGTGTTACTGGTCCGCGCATCGGAGCGCTCCGGCACCCCCGGCGCGTGGTCGCTGCCCGGCGGGGCGGTCGACCACGGGGAGGACCCCAAGCACACCGTCGTCCGGGAGACCGCCGCGGAGACCGGGCTCTCGGTGGCGGTCGCCGCGCTCCAGGACGTCCTCGCCGACATGCGGGCGCTGCCCGAGCGGGGCATCACGATCCACACCGACCGGCTGCTCTACACGGTCTCGGTGCGGGGCGGCACGCTCGCCGACCGGGTCGACCGCCCCACCGACCTGGCCCGCTGGTTCACCCTCGACGAGGCCCGGGAGCTGCCGCTGCGCTCGTTCGCCGCGCGCGCCCTGGGCCTGCCCACGGCCACCGACGACATCGTGCCGGAGGAGGTCCCCGAGTTCCCCTCCTTCTACGCCGTCCCGGGCCCGGACGGGCTGCACCGGGCGCAGCGCTTCGCCGCCTACGCCGTGGTGACCGACCCGGAGGAGCGGGTGCTGCTCACCCGGGTCTCCGACGGCTACCCGGGCGCCGGCTGCTGGCACCTGCCCGGCGGCGGCACCGACTACGGCGAGCAGCCGGGTGCCGCGCTGATCCGGGAACTGGTCGAGGAGACCGGGCAGACCGGCCGCCTGGTCGAGCTGCTCGGGGTGGCCAGCCACCGGGACGCCGCCTCGCTCGGCCCGGAGGGCTACCCGATCGACTGGCACGGCGTACGCGCCTTCTACCGGGTGGTCGTCGACCAGCCCGCCCCGCCCACGGTGGCCGACGTCGGTGGCTCCACCTGCGAGGCCCGCTGGTTCCGCCGCGAGGAGCTGGGGGCCCTGCCCACCGACCGCCTCACCGAGGTGACGGCCGAGGCCGTCCACGCCGCCCACCTGATCTGACTGTGAGGCTGGCTGGGTCGGTTCAGCAGTGGTGAGCTGATAGCTGGCAGCGGTGGGCGTGACTCTTGCTCTGACTGGCTTCGTGCCTTT